>NZ_JBGCBZ010000014.1:0-220927 GCF_041262585.1 Planotetraspora sp. GP83
ATCGCCTTGCTCGACACAAGTTGATCTACCAGAAGTCCCGTTCGCGTCCTCAAGGCCCTTGACTCAGCCGCAGACAGCCAAACGCAACGGCGTTGGGGTTGAGCAGGTCAGGGGGGTTGGCACGGGAACTCGCGCCTGATCACCAACGGGGAAAACCAGATCAGCGGGCACGCGGGGGAACCTGTGCATGATCACGCCGGTGGGAGGCGGGGCGGCGGGAGTACAGAATGTAGCGGGCAACGGACAACTGGCGGCGGACAACGGGCGGTGGGAGAGCGGCATGGCGCGCGCGGTGGTGATCGGGGCGGGAATCGGCGGCCTGACAGCGGCGGTCGCCCTGGAACAGAACGGCTGGACGGTGACCGTCTTCGAACAGGCGGCGTCCATCGAACCCGTCGGGTCAGGGCTGGCCATCGCTCCCAACGCACTGCGGGCGCTCGACACGATCGGCGTGGGCGACGACGTGCGGAAGCTGTCCGCGATCCAGGGCGAGGCGGGCATACGCCGGCCCGACGGCCGATGGCTCTCCCGGACAAGCGCCGAGGAGGCGAAGCAGCGGTACGGCGAGCCGACCGTGCTGCTCCTGCGTTCGACGCTGGTCGATCTCCTGTCCGTACGGCTCTCGCCCGGCGCGCTGCGCCTCAACTCTCGGGTGGAGTCGGTCGACGCCGACAGCGGCCGGGTCACCACGAGCGGCGGCGCGGTCGACGCGGACCTTGTCGTGGCGGCGGACGGCATCCGGTCGGAGATCAGGAAAGTGCTGTTTCCCGATCACCCGGACCCGGTCTACGCGGGTGTGACGAGCTGGCGCGTGGTCGTCCCGGCGACCGGGCCCGTCCGAGCGTCCGAGACGTGGGGCCGCGGCCTGGTGTTCGGCGTGATGCCTCTGGCCGACGACCAGGTGTACTGCTATGCCACCGCCGTGGTCCCCGCGGGCCAAGTCAACGGTGACGAGAAGGCGGAGCTGGTCCGGCTGTTCGGGGGCTGGCATGAGCCGATCCCGGCGCTGCTCGCCGCCGCCGATCCCCGCGCGGTGCTGCGCCACGACATCTACTCCATGGACACGCCGCTCCCCGCATTTCACAAGGGAAAGGTGGCGCTGCTCGGGGACGCGGCTCACTCCATGACGCCACACCTCGGACAGGGCGCCTGCCAGGCCATCGAGGACGCCGTCATCCTCGCCCTCCATGCCGGGCCGGCGGCCGGTGGTCTGGCGGCGTACACGGAGGCCAGGCTCGGCAGGACGACTCGGATCGTACGGCGGTCCCGGGCGATAGGGCGGCTCACCCTGTGGAGCAGTCCCCTGGCCGTGTTCGCCCGTGACGGCGCGATGTCGCTGGCCGGAAAGCTCGGCCCCAACGTGGCGTTCCGCCAGTTCGACGAGGTCTTCAACTGGCGCCCTCCGGTGTGACCGGGGGCGGGTCCGTCCGGTAGAGGACCACGTAGCCCTCACGGTCGAAGAGGGCCTGGTAGCCCATCGCCTTCAGCTCGTCCACGCGCTGGCGCATGCGGTCGGTGGAGGCCCAGGGGAAGGACATGCGGGCGGTGTCGGCCACGATCCACTGTGCCACCGGGGCCCGGTCCGACCAGAGCAGCACCGTCGTGCGGGCGGACAGGTGCGGGCCCACATGGTTGACCGCCTCGACGACCACCCCGCTCGGCACCATCCTGACCGCCTGCTCCGCCGCGGCCACGTCCGGGTGAGTCTCGTAGAACTCAGGGCGGATGAGCTGGTCGAACGGGAAGCGCGGGACGAGCGTGAGCGCCACCACGAACACACCGCTCGCCCACACCAGGGCACCGGTCCGCGCGTCCAGGTTCGTACGGCGACGCCCTATCCACCCGGTGAGCCGTACGGTCCCGTCGACGCCGGCGCAGAGCAGCACGGCCACCGTGAAGGCGCTGTACTGAAAGTCCGACGCCCACCAGTTCGGGCGGTCCGACAGCATCCGCTCCAGGAACTGCGGCAGCGCCATCAACGTGAGCGGCGAGAACAGGCAGGTCAGCAGCGCCGGCCAGAGCAGGAACGCCCAGGTGTCGATCTTCATCTGAGGACTGACCAGCGTCTTCAGCACGCCGAGAGGATCGGTGACCAGCGTGGCCAGCACCTCCGGGGCGTTCTTCCCGAGCTCGTTGTAGGCCCAGAAGTTCTCCGGGTCGCCACCCAGCGCCGGGATCAGCAGCTCACGGGCGAGGAAGGTGTAGATGAGCCCGGTCATGACATACATGACCCCGTCGAAGCGCCGCCCGCGCAGGAAAACGAAGCAGCCGAAGCCGGCCACCATCAGGCCCATGTCCTCCTTGACCAGGAGGAGCGCCAGCGCGGCGACCGCGGTCGCGCCATGCCTGCCCGCGTGGAACCGTTCGATCATCACCGCGGTCAGGACCGGGACGAAAGCCACCTCGTGGAAGTCGAAGTTCACCGCCCGCGCGACCGGCCATGACACGGCGTACGCGATGGCGACCAGATAGGCCGGTGCGGTGCCGAGCACCCGCCGCGTGTACAGCCAGATCGGCGGGATGGCGAGCGCGAACAGCACCGCCTGGGCCACGATCAGCGTCTCCGGACCGTTGTGGAGCCAGTAGAGCGGGGCGAGCACCGCGAGGAGGGGCGACAAGTGGTCACCGAGCTGGTTGAACTCCGGGCCCTGCCCGAGGTCCATTCCCCGCAGCGGGCTGGTCGGCGCACCGAAGGCGGCGAAGCCCCGGACCGCCTGGTCGAAGATCGTGAGATCGTAGCTGGTCGCCCGGTAGAGGTCGAAGCGGACGAGCCCGAGCAGCGCGTAGATGCCGATCGCCGCCACCGTGATCGCCGTGACGGAGACGAGATGCTGGTCCGGCCACCGCCTCGGTGGGACCGGTCGCGCGCCCCACCCCAGAGGCGCGAGGGTTCGCGTGCGTGTCCCGTCGAGTCCGGCCATCATCACGTTGGCCGGTTTGGCGCGGCGTCCTGTCTTGCCCCCAGCATGCTCACGGACGCGGATCCCCCTGTGATCGCTGATCCCCAACCGACAGGACGGTACACCGGATCGCTCCCGACCGAGGGCAACCGGGAATGAATTGTCGTCATACTCGCGGCAACCCGGCCTCCGGCACCTTGCCGGCAGGCCCGCTTCCTACATGGAGACCCCCCGCACGACCGCGGACATCAGGCCGGGCGGAGGTTCGCTGTGATTCCGAGCGGTCACGGCCACTGGGAGACGTGTGGGCCGCTTGGGGGTCAGGGCGAGTTGGAGGTGAACTTACAGTCGCCGAAGGTGTTCGTGCCGGGGCCGCCGGCGCACGAGTCCGACGGGCCGGGGCCACCGTTGAGGTAGTCGTCGCCGGCCATGCCGACGAGGACATCATGGCCGTCGCCGCCCCAGAGCTCGTCGTTTCCGTCCATGCCGAGGAGCAGGTCGTCACCGGCCAGCCCGACCAGCTTCTCACCGTTTTCACGGCCGCTCAGGGTGTCGTTGTGGATCGAACCGTAGATCCACTCGAAGTCGTTGAAGACCTGGTCACCCTCACCCGGCATGCCGTTGGGGGTCACCCGGTTGAGGCTCACATCCACCCCGGCCGTCGCGTAGCGGTAGAGCAGCGCGTCGGTGCCGGCGCCCCCGTTCATGCTGTCGGCACCCACACCGCCCTCGACCACGTCGTTGCCCTCGTTGCCCTCGATCCGGTCGTCACCCGCGCCACCGTAGACGGCGTCGTCACCGAGACCACCATCGATGACGTCGTCACCGCCCAGCCCGCAGATCACGTCGTTCCCGCCGCCGCCATTGATGGTGTCCGGGCCGGGAGACCCGTACAGGACGTCGTCCACCGGGGAACCATAGAGCGTCCCGGAACCGGAGCCGGTGACGAAATCACCCGCGCAGTCCTGCGCCTGGTCACGCAGACCGATGCCCCACCGGCCCGTCTCGGTCTGGACGGCCGACAGCAGGTAGCGGCCGTTGCGGGACAGCACGCCCCAACCCAGGGACGTCGCCGTGCCGTCCATGCCGGTCAGCACCCGCTTCGCACCCGTGGTGAGATTCCAGAAGACCCGCTCACCATTCGTGCCAGGGCGTCGGTAGATCATGTAGTGGCCGTCCGCGGTGATGGTCGTCCGGGAGCTTTCGTCCGTACCAGTGGCCGCTCCGCTCTCGTCGGTGCTGGCCAAGGTGACCGTTCCGTTCACCAGATCACGGATGTAGGCGTCGGCCACGGTGTTGGTGTCCTCCGGGACCAGCTGGTCAGTGGTGGTGAACGTCAGCTTGCCGCCGTTGCTGATACCGCCGATCGCCGACTCCGGCCGGTTTGTGCTGGTCACCCGGGTGTATTGTCCGGTCACCTGATCGTAGACCGACACCGCGGATTTGCCGTCGGCCATCTTCCAGGTGAAGGCGATGAACCTGCCCCCCGGGCTGATCGCCGAACTGACGCCGCCATAGCCGACGCCGTCGTAAGTAGTGGGCTGGGGAGCCTGGGGGTCCTTCAGCAGCCCGGTCACGCCGGTCACCACGTCACGGAAGTACATGTTGTTGGGCCCCGCCGACGGGAGCAGGGGAAGTTCGGATCGGAAGACGACCGTACGGGATCCGTCGAACGTGGCGGCGTCGACGGGATTGTAATCGCTCATTTTCGGCTGATCCACCCGGGTGACGGCTCCCGTGGTGAGGTCCTTCACGAAAAGGCCTCCGTAGCAATCGGCGCAGCCGGGGTAGTAGACCACCTTGCTGCCGTCCTCGCTCAGACCGGCGACTATCTGGTAGTCCAGGAAGAATTTCGTCCCGGTCTTCCTGTTCAGCACCGCATTGCCGTACGTAGTCGAACCCGAATGACCGGAGGGGGTGCTTATGCCGCCGTAAGCGATCGTATTGCCGTCGGCGCTGATCGCAGAGGGGAACCGGTAGACAGGAAATACCTGATCGTCTTCGTACTCGCGATCGAGTTGACCGGCCACGATGGCTTCACCCGCTATGGTGGCCACCGGAAGCGGCGGGCTCGGTAAGGTCACGGCGCCGGTCTCCACGGCGGCGTGCCCCGGGGAAATCAGCGTCATGGACATGACGGCGGCCAGGGCCGCCGCCTGAAAGGCTCTGGCGGGCCTGAGACGGATGCGCTTCACATGAACTCCTTGTGCGGTTTCTCGGAGTGCCCAATGGCAGGCACACGTTGCGGACGAGCGGGCGCGAGGGACTGCCGGAGAGAGATCTCACTAAGTGCCGCGGCGACCCGTCTCGCTGACGGATGGTCGCTAGCGTCACGATCAATGTCAGGCAGGTGACCGCCGGGCCGTCGACGCCGGGTCACGGGTCCACTCCCACGAACCGGCCACCTGGCCACAACTCCTACTGGATCGGCGGAACCGGCGGTTGCGCCGCCGCGGGCGTGCCGCACGACCCCGCGCCACCCACGTGCCAGGTCGCCTCGGACGCCTCCCGCAAGGTGCAGGTGTCGAACACCCACTGGTGCGGGAAGAAGTTCGCATCAAGGTTGGTCCGGTGCACCAGGACGGCGTCGCATTTCACGCTGAACGGCTGTGCCGCGCCGTTCGGCTCGGGAAGGGCAGTGTTGTCTCCGCAGTATTGGACGACGTTCTGCAGCCATCTGGCGTAGTCGCCGCCCGCCGGCTCGCTCTGGTTCGCAGGCATGTAGGCGGCGGCGTTCGTGCTGCCCGTGTCGTTGTAGAACCTCGGATCGACCTCGTTGAGCCGGAACACGGTGGAAGGAAGGACGTTGATCGTGTTGTACTTCTGCCAGTCACCATTGGCGTAATCTCTGGTATCGGCCTGGTCAAACGTGTGCGTGCGCATGTTCGTTACCCCGACGGAGTCATTCGGGCGCAGGGTGATGCCCTCAAGAATCGAACTCATGGCCGTGGTGGTGCGCTGCATGCTGGCGTCGTTCTCGCGGGTCACATCGAGCATCCCGATGAGCGGCGTGCTTCGGAACTGTGACGTCATCAGGGCGTAGGTGCCCTTCCAAGCGTCAGCCTGAAGGCCCGGGTTCGCCGAATTCGAAGGGCAGTCGGTCGACCAGGTGAACTCTCCGGCCTTGGGGATGCCGTCGGGCTGCGTCCCGCCCGGGCCGCCGCCGACGTCAGAGCCGTAGCGACCGTTGCAACCGGTGAACTTGGGGTACCACATTTCCGGGTATCGCGGCGTCCCCGCGCCGCCGAGGTATATTCCGCCGAAATTGGCGTCCTGGTCGAACTTCGCCGCCAGGCGCGCGGTCATGTTGTTGAACATGTCCCCGGCGAGCTTGTCCCAAGGTGTGAAGCCAAAGGCGTCTGGCCCGCCGAGGTAGCTTACGACCCGCTCCCCGAACCCGTCGGTGGTGTCTTCGACGAACCAGAGGGGGGTGGCGTCGTCGCCCTGCTTGATGATGAAGATCACCGGCAGGGGTCCGGAGCGGCCTTCGGCGGCGTGCCCCTTAGCGTAGGCAAGCGCCTCGTCGATACGTGACGTGTCCAGAGCCGCCGGACTTGAGTCCTGGAGGGTCCGCCACGCGACTTCGATGGCGATGCCCTGCACCCAGTTGGGTATCTTCCCACCGTCCTCGATGTAGGAGAACGCCCCGGCGACAGGCGTGTCAGCCCAGCCGCCGGTTACATAAACCCCCTTACTCAGCGACTTTGGCGCGGCGGGCTGCGGGTTGTGCGGCGTGAACATCGCCTGACCGGCGAGCTGCCACGTGCCGCCATAGAGATTGATCACGTACGGGTGGTCCTGAACGAGCGTTGTCGTGTCAATGGTCAGCTTCAGCTGCGTCCGGCCGTTATCGGTTACACAGGCGGGGTGGAGATGTATTGGATCGCCCGTTGTGGTGTCGACCTGGAAAAGGTCATTGGCCGGGCACTCGTTGGCCCGCAGCACGATTGTTCCAGCCACCTTGTCGTAATCCCCAAAGCTCGACAGATAGCGCAGAGAAGAAGCGGCCCCCGCGGGAGTGGCGCCGATGAATGCCGCTTGAGCGAGGGTGAGAACGCATAACAGCCGAACGAGCAGTCGTCTCATTTCCCGGACGCTAAGTTGGCGATCTATCTTTCCTGGCAATATCAGGCGAACAAAGGATTAATCCTGCGCGCCCGGCGCACAGGATTAATCCACCAGAACCGGTTTCACCAGCGGTCCGGCCGTGACGATGCGTATCGGCCAGAGAGCGAAGGGCCGAAATTGGAATTTCGCTCAATACTGAGATCGTTGATCTCAACCGGAGGTGATCAATCGCCCCTGCTCACAATTCCATTGGAATCGGCGATCTGTGCGCCACTAGGTCATCGGCTATTCCCTCGCTGACACCTTGACAAAAGGGTTTCAATCAGGTGCCACACCGCCGATTTCGTCGCGCCTCGGGCTCAGCGGGTCGCGACGAGGGTGAAGGTGAGCAGGGCCAGGTCGGCGGGGTCGTAAGCGCTGTACGGCGCGGCGAGGCCGCGACGGGCCCAGTCGACGTAGTGAGCGGGGGCCACGAGACAGGGCACGATCCGCGCGGTCCAGCCCGTCGCTCGCGCGGCGGTAAGGAAGTCGTGCGCGCGGAGCCGGTTCGGGATGCCGGGGAAGCTCATCGCCCGGTAGAGCCATCCCGGGTAGCGCAGCATGTTGAGCGGATCACGCGACCGGATGCCGCGCATATGGATCATGCCGTCGATGTGGTGGCACATCACGCCGCCGGGGACGACCAGCTCTGCCAGCCGTGCGAAGGTCGCCGGGACGTCATCGAAATGTTCGAGCGCCGCGTTGCTGACCACCAGGTCGAAGGGCCCTTCGACGTCGGGCATCCCGGGAAAGCGGGTGACATGGTAACCGATCCGGCCGAGATCGACCGGCTGGCCGAGACGATGGCCGAGGGCCTCATAGAACGCCGGGTTGGTGTCCGCCGCCAGCGGGAACAGGTCGGCGGCCGCGTACGACTTCGCCCCGCGTGCCAGCAGGATCGCCCCCGTGCCGAGATCGGGGCCGGGGCCGAGCTCCAGGACCCTGCGCCCCACGAAGTCTAGATCGCCGTCCTCGGCCCACCGGTCGGCCACTCCGATGACGTAGTCCACGCTGCGCTCGACCTCGTCGGTTGTGAAGGGACGCGGCGTCCGGTAGCCGCGCAGCCGGTGCCGTACGGCGTTGGCCAGGCCCATGCCCAGGCCGCCGAGCCACCACGCGAGCCGAGGCTGGCCCGAGGCCGCGTAGGTGACGGGGCCCGGGCCCGCCGCGCGTTCAGGAGCGTCAGAATTGGTCATCGGAATCCTGTCTGGTCGGCCGGGATCACTGACCGGCGTCACTGCGTGGCATCACCGTTGCATCACTGAGGCGTCATGAGGCGTCATGAGGCGTCACTGCGGGGCGGGGTTGCCACGGCCCCAGGCCTCGGCGATGGTCGCGGGGTCGGTGACGGTCGCCTGGCCGCGGGCCGCGACGAGCGCGGTGAGGAAGTCGTTGAGGCAGTACGCCTCGGCGCCCCCCGTCCAGTGGGTGCGCCAGTCGGACCCGGTGCAGTCCCACGACTCGCCCATGCCGGAGTTCACGATCCGCTTGCCGCGCATGAACTTGTACGCCTGCAGGGATCGCCAGGTGCCGGGATACCCCTTGAGGAAGTCCGCCACCCGGTCCGGGGAGATGTAGACGTAGCTGTTGGCATTGTCCGAGCTCGGCACCCACCGGCCGCAAAGCAGCGACACATCGGCGCACTTGCCTCCGGGGATGCTCCAGGTGCTCTGGAAGTACGGCGGGGCCACGCCGCCCGGGGTGTTCGGAGGCTTGTTGACGCCCGTGCCGTACTTGCGGCCGAAGGCGAAGCAGGTGGAGACCACGTCCTGCTGGATCTGCGTGGTCAGCTTGTCGTTGGGGTAGACGAACAGCCCCCACGCCCGGGTGTGCCCGTGGCTCGCGAGCGCGCCGAGGGATCCGCACGACTCCGCGCGCTGCTCGTCCGGGCTCAGCGACGTCATGTCTCGGTAGGCCGCGCCGTGGCTCACGAAGGTCCAGCCGTACTGGTCGCGCAGGCCTGCCAGATCGGCCCAGTTGGCGTAGCCGACGAACTCGGGGCCGCACTGGCGGCCCTGGTCCAGCGCCCGGTTGACCACCACCGTGCCGGTGGCGGTGAACCCCTGCGCCTTGAACAGGCGGGCCATCTCGTCCAGTGGTACGGCGCCGCGCAGCGGACGGCAGCTCGGGTCCGTGGCGCCCCACTGCGACCGGGACATGAGCAGCGTGACGTACCTGTCGTTCGTCCTGGGGTCGTAGTCGAAGGACTGCCAGCGGGTGATCTCCTTGCTTGCCGTGTCGATGAGCCTCGCGGCGAGGATGTAGTGGCCGGCGGCCGGAGCGTGCCAGACGTACGACCAGGTCTCTCCCGTCACCGTCGCGGGGAACCACTTGGCGGCGCCCCAGTTCGCCGCCCCCTGCCACCACTTGCCGGTGTCCCGGTCCTCGACTCCGATGAGCACCTTCGCGACCGCCACGTCGTCGGTCACGGTGCCCCGCATGCGGATGTCGGGCGAGGTGAGGCCCTGGCCTCCGGCCGGTTCGGTCATCGTTCCCGTGGGCGCGCTCGCGTCGGGACCGGGTGTGACGACGGAGAAGGGCACCCAGGGATGCGCGGTGTCGACCAGCCCCGTCACGTCGGTGGACAGCACCGACAGGCCGTAGTCCCCCACTGCGGGCGGGGTCCAGGTGTACGACCAGCCGGCCTCCGTGAAGGACAGCTGCCCGGTCGCCGACGCCGCCCACGGCTTCCCGTTGAGCGGGCCGGTCAGCGTCGCCGGGCGGTCCTGGTAGGCGCCCCAGGTGCCGTCGTTGCGCCACCACAGCTTGGCGGCCCGGTCGAAGATCGCCACCCGGACGGAGGAGACTCCGTGGTTGTCGGTGACGGATCCCGTCCAGGTGATCGGGTGCTGCGCGGGGTAGGTGGGCTGCCCGGCGGCGGCCGTGACCACCGGCGGCGCGGCATCCACGACCAGGAGCACCGATTGCGAGACGTTGGTAACGTTCTGGGCATCCCGGGTCCGCACGGCCACCCAGTACTCCCCGTCGCGCGGCGGCGTCCAGTCGAAGGACCACTTCACCTTGGCGGCGCCGGGCGAGTCCAGTGTCACCGGAAGCGCCTCGAATCCCCCCCAGGTGCCGTCCGCGTGCCAGAAGGTCCCCGAGGCCCTGTCGAAGATCGTGAGGGCTGCCCAGATGACTCCGTTGGCCGCCTGGCCCACGCCGCGCATCGTCATCGCCGTCCCCACCCGGGCGATGGCTCCCTGGGTGGGGCTCGCCACGACCCCCGTCGGCTCCGCCGGGGTCGCCGGGAGGTCCACGACGGTGAACCGCGTGTACGGCAGGGCGGTGTCGATGGAGCCGTCCGCCGCTATTGCCTTGGCCTGGACGAGGTAGTCACCGGGCTCGGGGCTCTGCCAGGTGAAGCTCCACGACCCCGCCCCGTCGAGCGTGGCCTCCTGGCCTTCGTAGTCGCCCCAGCTTCCGTCGGCGTGCCACCAGACGTTGTTCACCCGGTCGGAGATGGCCACGATCATCTTGACCGCGCCGCTCAAGGTGCCCCGGAACGTGATCGGCGCCCGCGTGTACAGGACGCCGTCCGAGGCGGGCTCCGCGATCGTGCCCACGGGAGCGGCGACGGCGGGCTGGGCGGCCACGACCAGCAGGCCGACGCCGAGGGCCGCCAAGGCCGCCACACCGGCGAGTAGTCCTCGAATCCTCATCGTGCTCTTTCTTCGCTCTCACTCGCCGGACGGGGCTTGTCAGTAGTCCGGGCTGTTCAGTCGCGGGGCTGGCTCATCCGGATGAGACGGCGCAGGCCGCCCACGATCATGGGCGCGAACACGATGGCGAGCATCATCAGCGCCAGTGCGAACAGGCTCCATGGCGTTCCGGCCGACGACGCCACCGTGTTGAGCTCTTTGGAGGCTCCCGCCGCGAGAGTGGGATCGATGAGGCCGTTGCCGGTCGAGCCGGGCACGCTCGGCACGGGCTGCCCGTTCTGGTCCAGGGTCACCGGGACGCCGCTCGTATCGGTGGCACCGCCCGTCGCGCCTGGAACGGTGGTCCCGGATGCGGTGACGCCGGGGGCTGTGGCGCCCGCCGTGGTGCCGGGGGAGGCGGAGCCGGGCGTGGTGGGACCCCCACTGGCCTTGGCGCCCGCCGTCGGCGTGCCGTTCGTTCCGGTCGTTCCGTTCGTTCCGTGCGCCTTCGAGCCCGCGCCAGGACTCTTGGAGGGAGTGCTGCCGCTGCCGCCCTTGTTGCTCTTGGTTCCGTTGCCGCTCTTGTTGTTGTTCTGCGCGTTGTTCTGGTTCTGGTTGTTCTGGTTGTTCTGATTGTTATTGTTATTGTTGTTTTGATTCTGATTCTGGTTGCCGTTGTTGTTTCCGGCGTTATCGTTGTTGTTTCCGCCGTTGTTGTTTCCGCCGTTGTTTCCGCCGTTGTTTCCGCCGTTGTTATTGTTGTTGTTATTGTTGTTGTTGGCGGGAGGAGGGTCGTTCGCGGTCTGCTCTCCCACGTCGCCGCATTTCTTGCCGTCCGGCAACTGCAGGCTCTCGTAGTACTTGCCCCACGTGTCGGGGTTTCCGGGGACCGCGGGATGGCCGGGCACCTGCCCGAGCACGTCGAAACCCTGCTGGATGAGGTTCGACGGCAGCGGCGAATACCCGATCTGGTCGACGTTCTTCTGCCCGTCGGTGATGGAGTACAGCACGAACTTGGCGAGCGTCTCGCCCTTGCCGGCGTCGAAGCCGTCGGTGGGAACGATGATGTAGTTGTAGCTGGAGATCGGGTAGGCGCTCGGATGCGGGTGCGTGTGCACGTTGTCGAGCTTGTACGTGCCGTCGCCGTTGCGCTCCGCGGCGGTGAGCGCGATGGCCTGGTTGCAGGCCGTGGGCAGGGTGTAGTTGCCCGAGGCGTTCTTGATTTTCGCCACCGGGACGTTGAGCTGGATGGCGTACGCGTACTCCGCGTAGCCGATCCAGCCCCAGCTCGCGTTGCCGTTCTTCACCTGGATCGCCACGCGGTCGGAGCCGTCCACGAGGTCGGTGTCGGGCCGGTTCGGCCACACATCGGTCGGGCCGCACACCTTGTCGGTGCACTTGGGCGACTGCTCGGTGGAGCATCCGTTGGGATTGCCGGCGACGCCCTGCATGTAGGCCTTCCACCGGGCCGGGTCCATCTGGTTCAGGTAGTCGGTGAACACCGCCGTCGTGCCGGAACCACCGGCGCGTACGACCGGGCGCACCCGTACGTGCGGCAACTGGGCCGCGATGGTGGGGTTCTCATCCTTGACGGCCTGGTCGTCCCAGTACATCTCCGGGTCCGTGCTCTTGTTGGCGCACGAGAACATGTTCTGCGTGAACAACTTCACCAGGAGGTTGCCGGAGAGCTGCAGGTTCGTGATGGGCCTGCCGGCGTTGTCCTTCAGGTTGACCATGATCGCGGTGCCGCCGGCGACGAGCGGCATGTAGGTGAACTTGAAGGGCGGGTCCTGCTCGACGCCCAGGCCTCCGGGAAAGTTGTAGGACACGTCACTTGAGGCGAAGTCGACCAGGCGGCTGGCGAACTCCTGCCGCCCCTGGGTCGAGCCCTTGGGCGCGAAGTTGACGCTCAGCCCCTGCAGCCGGGCGACGTCAGACATCCACTGCTGGATGGCGACATAGGCGAAGGTGGACCCGGAGCCGTTGACGCCGGTGGCCCCCCACGCGGGTGAAGCGCTCAGCGGCGCCAGCATGACGATCAGCATCACCATGATCACATGGGTGCCTCGGCGGAGATTTCGCATGTCCGTGCTCCTGCGTTCGCCGGCGGCTCAGCCGAACCGGCCGTTGACGTAGTCGGCCGTCCGCGGGTCGTGGGGGTCCGAGAAGATCTGCTCCGTGGGGCCCTGCTCGACGACCCGCCCGGGCTCGTTCTCGGCCGCGAGGAAGAAGGCGCAGTGCTGGGAGACGCGCTGCGCCTGCTGCATGTTGTGGGTGACGATGACGATCGTGACCTGGTCCTTCAGCTCGAGGATGGTCTCCTCGATCCGCCTGGTCGACGTGGGGTCGAGGGCCGAGCACGGCTCGTCCATGAGCAGCACGTCGGGGCGGACGGCGAGGGACCTCGCGATGCAGAGCCGCTGCTGCTGTCCACCGGAGAGGCCGCCCGCCGGGGCGTCCAGCCGGTTGCGGACCTCGTTCCACAGGCCCGCCCTGCGCAGGCTCGTCTCGATGAGCTCGTCGCGATCGCGCACCTTCGCCCCCGTCAGCTTCAGGCCCGCCGCCACGTTGTCGGCGATCGTCATCGCTGGAAACGGGTTCGGCTTCTGGAAGACCATGCCGATGCGGCGGCGGACCTCGGTGAGGCGCAGGCCGATGCCGTAGATGTCGTGTCCGTCCAGCAGCACCGACCCCGCGAGTGTCGCGATCGGCACCAGCTCGTGCATCCGGTTCAGGGTCCGCAGGAAGGTGGACTTGCCGCACCCGGATGGCCCGATCAGGGCGGTCACGACCCCCGCGTCCATCTTGATGTTGACGCCTTCGAGCACCTTGCGGGAGCCGAACCAGCAGCTCACCTCCACGCCCTCGAGGACACCGCCCAACGGGCCCGGCGCGGCCTCCTGGGCCGCGACCTCCCGCGACATGGGCGCCGTGTGGTCGATCTCTGGCGCGGTCATGATGTCCGTCCTTCCACAGCGGGTGCGTCGAATACGGCGTTAGCGGCCACGGCGCTGCCTCCCGCGGCCGGGGAGCCGGAAGCGGCGCCGTCCAGGGCCCGCCGAGCCGGCGACCCGGGCGAGCACGAACAGCAGCAGCACGACGACCAGCAGGACGAGCGCGCCCGCCCACGCCCGGTCCACCTGGTTCTCCTGCGAGCTTCTGATCTGCGTGAACACGAACAGCGGCAGGTTGTCCTGGTAGCCGTGGAGCGGGTTGGTGTTCAGCACCGTCGTCCCACCCGTGGTCATCAGCACCGGGGCGGTCTCCCCCACCACGCGCGCCATGCCGAGGATCACAGCGGTGGCCAGGCCCGCGCGGGCGGTCGGAAGGACCACCATCAGCACACTGCGCCAGTACGGCGCGCCAAGCGCGAGCGCGGCCTCGCGCAGGCTTCCGGGGACCACGCGCAACACCTGCTCGGCGGCGATCGTCACCGTCGGAAGCATGAGGATGGCCAGCGCGAGGCTGCCCACGATCCCCGACTGCAACCAAATGTGGGGCTTGATCAGCATGGAGAAGACGAAGAGGCCCGCGACGATCGACGGCAACGCGGTCATGGCGTCGGCCACGAGGCGAACCGGGCGGGCGAGCGGACCCCGGATCTCACTCAGATAGACCGCGGTGAGCACGCCCAGCGGAACCGCGACCGCCGTGGCGAGCGCCAACTGCTCCAGGGTGCCGATGATCGAGTGGAGGGCGCCGCCCTCGGTCGCCTTCGACAGGGGGCCGACGATCTGCATGGTCTCGGTGAAGAAGTTCGGGCGCAGCACCGCGACACCGCGGTACACGACGTATCCGACCACGAGCACGATCGGTGCGAAGGCGATCAAGGCACCGGTTGTGATGAGAACCGTGACCAGTCTGTCCTTCGCCGCCGTCGCGCCCTGGCCGTCATTGATCACGAACCAGTAGACCGGCAGGAAGAGCAGGTACCACAGCACGAAGAAGGCGATCGGCATGATCCGGAAGGGCAGCAGCCGGGCGAAGATCAGCCACGTCAGGAAGAACGCCGCCGCCAGCGAGCCGGCGAACTCCGCGACATCGCTCCACCGCCACGCCTTGGGCCGCCGGCGCGGCGGGACTTTGCGGGACGGTCCGGCGGCCGGGACGGGATCGGGCCGCTTCCGCGCGCTTTCTCGGGCCCCCTCTCGGACCCCCGATGTGATGGGCAGCACCTTGGTCTCCGGCGTCGTCACGCGCCCGCTCCCGACCGTGACTTGTTGACCACCATGGCCGCGAGGAAGTTGATGGCGAAGGTCACCAGGAAGAGGGCGAGACCCGCGGCCATGAGAGCGCTGAGCCCCATCTCCTGCGCGTCCCTGAACTCGATGGCGATGCCGCTCGCCACCGTGATGCCGCCGTTCTCGAGGATCCGGGGCTTGATCTCGAAGGCGATGGACAGGATGAGCGTGGCGGCGAGCGTCTCCCCGAGCGCGCGGCCGAGTCCCAGCATCGAGCCGCCGATGATGCCGGTCCGGCCGAAGGGGAGGATCACCGCGCTGATCATTCCCCAGCGCGTCCCGCCCAGGGCCAGTGCGCCCTCGCATTCGTGCCGCGGCGCCTGCCCGAGCACCTCACGGATGATCGAGGTGGTGATCGGGATGGCCATGCACGAAATGATCAGTCCCGCGTTGAAGAGGGAGCCGCCTGTGGCCGAGGCCTTCGCCAGTGGCAGCCATCCGCCGAACTGCGCGACGGCCCAGTCCTCGATCGGCTGGAGCAGCGGCACGAGGAAGAACAGGCCCCAGATCGCGAGGATCAGGCTCGGGATGGCCGCCATCAGGTCGACCAGCGACGTGAGAGTCCTGCGAATGGCACGGTGGGCGTACTCGTTGATGAACAGTGACGTGCACACCGCGATCGGCACGGTGATCAGCATCGCCACGGCGGCGCTCACGAACGTGCCGAACATCATCGCGGCGACACCGAACTTCGGTGGCTGGCCGTCGGGAGCCCAGGTCTGCGTCGTGAGGAACGAGAAACCGGCAGTCTTCAGCGCCGGCAACGCCCCGATCAGCAGGAATATGCCGATGAGCGTGATCAGCAGCAGAGTCGCGCCCGCGCCGGCCGAGACGAATGCCCGGTAGACGCGATCGGCATCGGTGAGACGGGCCTCCAGCTTGCGTGGTTGCTGAGCCTCAAGCCCTGCTTCGGGCATGCCACTCGTGACCGACCCCTCGGGGTCAGTTGTCTGCACGTCGATCCCCTCGTCAGCGGGTGGTGAGTTCGTCGGTGGATTCCCGCGGCAGTCCCCGTTCAGAGGTCGGTAGTCCGCGTTTCCGGAGGTCCGCCGCAAGTGTCGGGCGAGGTGTGTGGCGGACGCGCGAATGGCGCGTGAACAGGCGCAGACGGCTCCCCGACGGCTTCGCTTCGACGTTCAGAGCGGATTTGACCCAATTTCCAAAGCGCGAATGCCGGATGAACGCCACAGGACGGCACCTCGACGAATGCCGCCGGCCATTGTCTGGGGAAGTCCCGAGCGCTTCCCTATATGGGGGCATGCGCGTACGAAACCGCATAGCCCTCGCGCTGGGGAACTTGAGGAGAGCGGACGTGTGGCGAGGTAGGCGTTTGGGGCTGCTGGCGATCGCGGTGACCGGGACATCAGCCGCCTTGGCCCTCACCCCGGTTCCACAGCAGCCCACCGCGCACGCGGCGGAGGACGCGCCGACAGTCGGGGTGTGGACCTCCGCGAGTGACGGCACGAGACTGGACGGCGACGCCGACCAGAAGCTCGGCGCCGACCAGCAGGTGACCGTCCGCTGGAAGGGCTTCACCCCGAACTCGTCCGTCGTGCTCACCCAGTGCGTCAGCCCAGGCCGAGCCTGGTACCAGTACAACGGCGCGCTGTACAACTACACCGAGTGGCACCCCTTCGACTGGTGCGCTCCCCAGACCCGCCAGGCGGGCACCACCAAGGCGGATGGAACCGGCTCGGCGACCTTCACAGTGAAGCAGGGCACGATGGCGCCTTCCACCATCTACTACAACTCGGGCTCCAGTACGGCGAACACGGCCTTCACGTGTACGGCGAACGCGGCCTGCGTCGTCATCGCCAGCGAGTGCGAGTGGCAGCAGCCGCTGCAGTACCACACCGACTGGCCACAGGCATTGCTCCCTCAGACGACGCCACCGGCAGGGGTCGACGAGCCCGCCCGCGCGGCGGCGAGCCAGAACCTGAACTTCGCCCCGGGCAGCGACGGGAAACCGATCACCAGCGTCGTCCCCGCGCTCAGGCCGCCGGACTTCCCGACCGAGAAGCCGCCGCCCGTGCTGGAGCCCGTCACGGGGCAGCAGGTGGGCGCGCCGATTTACGGCACGGGGGCCTCAAACGTCGCCATGGCCTTCGAGACCTGGCTGACCGGCGTCCGCAGCCAGTCCCAGGCCGCCGACGTGAGCTTCTCCCGCACGACGTCGATGCAGGGCGCCGCGACGCTCAAGTCCGGGTTTCAGAGCAAGTTCACGCGGGGCGCCGACTTCGCCGTCACCGGCGTGCCGTACGACAAGGACACGGTCGGAGGGGATGTCGCCTACGCGCCCATCTCGCTCACGGCGCTCGCCATCGCCAACGAGGTCGAGATCGCCGGCCGCTCCGTCCGCGAGGTGCGGATGAGCCCACTCACCGTCGCCTGGATGCTCGGCCGAGCCTCCGCGCCCAACTCCGGGCCGCTCGCGTACCTGAACGGGTACGAGACGAGCTGGGGCGCTCTGTCCCCCGCGAAGACCTTGCTCGCCCTCGACAACCACGGCTGCGAGCTCCCTCCGCGCGACATCGTCCCCCTCTTCCGCCTGGGGCAGTCGGCTCAGAACCAGGTGCTGTCGGCGTGGCTCGGGGCGACCATCCCCAAGGACCTCTTCGATCGCGAGTTCGCCGGCAGCGAGCCAGGTGGTCTCGAACTACTGGCGACCCAGGCCGGAACGCGTGGCACCACGACCGGCGCCGAGACCGCCCGGCAGATCGCGACGCAGTTCGGCGACCTCACCAAGCTGGGTGTGGACGGCAAGCCCGACCCGGACGCGCTCGCGAAGAGAGACTCCAGGGCGGGGCTGGGGTATGTGGACATCACCGAGGTCAAGGCACTGGCCGAACGCGGCTTCCCCCTCGGCGTCTCCGCGCTGAAGAACGCGGCCGGCAAGTACGTCGCGCCCACCAAGGACTCGATCCTCGCCGCGTTCTCGACGATGAAGAAGAACACCGACGGGATCTACACGGCCGTCTTCGACGACAAGGACCAGGCCGGCGCCTACCCGCTGCCGATGGTCCACTACATCGCCGTGCCCAAGCCCGACGCGACGGGCAAGAACCCACTCCCCCTCGAGAAGCGCAAGGCCCTGTCCTTGTTCATCAAGTACGCCGTGAGCGACGCGGCACAGGCCCGTATCGAGCAGCTCGGGGGCGCGCCGCTTCCGAAGGCGCTCCGTGACCAGTCGAACCAGGTCGCCGACATGCTGCTCGCGCCCGACCCGACTCCCTCCTCGTCTCCGAGCCCGACCCCCTCGACGTCGCAGACGAGCAACAACGGGAACGGGAACGGCGGCACCACGACCGGAGGCACGTCGGGCGGCGGCACGAGGACGGAAGGCGGCACTCCCGGACCCGCCGACCCGAACGCGGACGTGATCGACGGCAACTCGAAGCCGGCACCCACCGTCACGATCACCTCGACCCACCGGCCGACCGCGACGCACCGTGCCACCACCACCCGCAACGGCGGCAGCGGCACCTCGACACGATCCCAGAACAGCGGCTCCCGGAACGGCGGCTCGGCGGACACGAGCCCGCACACCGGCGCCGACACTCACACCGATACTCACACCGGCGCTGACACCGGCACTGGAACCGACACCGGGGCGGGGGCCGGGACGGGAACGGGTCAGGGCCAGCCGCCTGCGGGGAACCCGCAGCCGAGCCCGGTCGCCAACGCGCAACCCGCCCCTCAGACGCTGGCCAATGAAGGCACCGTCCGAGGCGGCACGATCCCCGCGCCCTCCTGGGTCGTGCAGACGAGCATGCTGATGATCCTCGGAGCCATCGCCCTGTCGCTGGGCGGCACGTGGCGCGGCTACCTCCTGTGGAAGATCCGCTCGAAGCCCTCCGGCGCGGCGGCCTCCTCAACCACGGCCTCCTCAACCACGGCCGGCCCGCCCGAGGCCGCAGCTTCCGCCGGACCTTCGGCGACCCCGGATGTCACGGCATGACGCCGATGGACACCGCCACGTCGGCAGGCGACGGCGAAGAGGACGAGGCGGCGTACTCCGCCGCCCTGGAGCTGGCTGAGCAGGCCGTACAACGGCTGGAGGAGACGGTCGCCCGCCTCGCGGGGACCAGCGGCGGCCCCGAGCACGCCAGCGCGCTGGTCCTCGCCGGGTCGGCCTCGGTGCTGCTCGGGCAGGTCGAGGTGACCGTCGGCTCTGCCGGCACGACTGTCCAGGCCAAGACAGCGGCCCTGCGTTCGCGCTACGACGACGCGCTCCTGCGGCTTGGAGCGGTCCCTTCTCCGGGACAGCCCCCGTCCGCCCCGCCGTACGGCCAGGCGCAGTGGGTCCAGATCGGCCCAGGCCAGTGGGCCCAGGTGGCTCAGGTGGGCCATGCCGTCCCCCCGGGATATGCCTTGCCGCCCGGCTATCCGATGCCGCCGGGCTACGCCGTGCCTCAGATGTACGGCATGCCGCCCGGCTACGGCGTGCCCCCGGGCTACCCGCCGGGCTACGGCCTGCCGCCGGGCTACCCGCCGGGCCCTGGCATGCCACCGGCGGCGGCACCCGGCCAGAGCGCGCCGGCCGGCCCACCGCCCACGATGCCAGTCGGCCGGCCCGGGGCGCCCGCAGCCCACCCGGGGGCGCCCGGTGCCACAGCGCCCACAATGACCAGTCCGACGATGATCGGGCCCGCGACGCAGACCGTGTACGGCCAGACGATGTACGGCCAGACCATGTACGGCATGCCGGCCACCGGAGCTACGTCCACCACCGGCGCCATGACGGGGTTCGTGCCGCCCGCTCCCCGTGCGAAGCGGAAGACGCTGCGGGAGTTCGTGAACGGGCTCCCCCCGGAGGTGCGCAGGCTCGGCGGCGTCTCGATGACCGCCCTGACCTTTATGGGTGCGCTACTGCTCGCCTTCTCCCTCTACGCGTCCTCTATCGGCCATCTGACCTACGAGCGCAACCAGCGGATCATGATCGACCAGCTCAACGAGAACTTCAGGGTCGCCGCCGCCATCGCCGCCGCCCCCGTCGCGGGGGACAAGAACCTGGCGGCCCTCCCGCCCCGGGGCGAGCCGATCGCGCTGCTGGAGATCCCCAAGATCGGTGTCCGTGAGGCCGTCGTCCAGGGCACCGGTACGGCGGAGCTGAGGTCGGCCGTCGGGCACTACCGCCCCTCGCCGATGCCGGGCCAGGTCGGCAACACCGTACTGGCCGGGCACCGGAACCTCTACGGCGCGCCGTTCGCCCGCATCGCGGAGCTCAATCGCGGAGACAAGATCGTCGCCACCACGCAGGAGGGCCGGTTCTCCTACACCGTCGAGACGACGCTGCGGGCGAGGACCGGAGAGCAGGACTTCATCTCCCAGGCGACGATCGTCAACCGGCTCACGCTGCTGACCACCTCCGACGGTGACCGGCCCGGTGGCAGACTGGCCGTCATCGCGCGGCTCGACGGCCAGGCGGCGTCCCTGAAGACCCGCGACCCGAACCAGGTCAAGCTCGATGAGCTGGGCCTGGGTCGCGACCCCTCCGCGTGGTGGCCGACACTCGGGTGGGGTGCCGTGTTCTTCGGCTTGCTCAGCGGCACGCTCATGCTCTACCGCCGCTGGCGCCGGATCTCGACCTACCTGCTCACCACCCCGGCACTGCTGGCCATCGCGCTCATCTGGTTCGAGGCACTCGCGCGCCTGATCCCTTCGACGTTCTGATCCGTGGAGGCCACGATTCGCCGCAGCAGGCTCGCGTTCACGCCGAAGACCGCATGGGGACTGGCGGACCAGGCGCTGGCCAGCGCGACGAGCATCGCTCTCACCGTGGTGGTCGCCCGCGAGGTCGACACCTGGGCACTGGGCGCGTTCGCGACCGCCAACACCCTCTACATGATCGTTCTCGGCTTCTCGCGGACTGTCGTCTCCGAGCCCCTGCTGGTCCGGTTCAGCCACGTGGCGGAGACCGAGCACCGGCAGGGCGTCCGCCAGTCGACGGGGCTCGCGCTGCTGATCGGCCTGCTCGGCGGAGCGCTCCTGCTGGGCGCCGCGCTGCTGTACGGGGGCCTGGTGGCGGAGGCGATCATGCCGCTCGCGATCTTCCTTCCCGGGCTCCTGCTCAAGGACGCCTGGCGGTTCGCCTTCATCGCGGCTGAACGGCCGGGACATGCCATACTCAACGACCTCATCTGGGCACTCGGCCAGGTCGCCGGGGTCGGCTGGGTCATCGGCTCGGGGCATCCGACCGTGGGCGGGATCGTGGCGGCCTGGGCCGTCTCGGCGACCGTCGCCGCGGCCGCCGGGGTGCTGCAGGCGCGCCTTCTGCCGGCCCCCTGGCTGGCCCGCAGGTGGATCCACGGCACCAGAGACCTGCTGCCCGCCTACACCGTCGAGTTCGTCGCCCGCGTCGGCGGGCGCAACCTGGCCCTCCTGGCCGTAGGCTGGGTCAGCGGGCTGCCCACTCTGGGCGCGATCCGCGCCGCGGAGGTGGTGTTCGGCCCGCTGAACGTGCTACTCCAGGCGGGCAACCTGGTGGCCATCCCGCAGGCGGTGGGCGCCCTGAGGCGGTCCGTCGCGACGCTGCGCGCCACGGTGGTCGCCCAGTCCGGCGCTTTGATCGTCCTGTCCGCCGGCTATGCCGCGTTCGCCCTCATCCTGCCCGCCGGACTGGGCAGAGCGCTGGTCGGGGAGTCGTGGGGCCTGGCGGAGGCCATACTGCTGCCTACCGCGCTGCTCTACGCGTGCGTCGCCGCCATGACGGGCCCGATCGTGGGGCTGCGCGCCCTGGGCGACAACCGCCGCAGCCCGGCCGTCCGCCTGCTGTTCGCCCCTCTTTACATCGGCTTCGGCGTGGCCGGGGCGGCCGCGCAGGGGGCCGCTGGAGCCATGACGGGCCTGGCTCTCGCCAATCTGGCCGGCGCGGCGCTCTGGATCTGGCAGTTCCACGACGCGCTCCGCAAAACCGAGCCGCCGAGTCCCCCACCACGCCTGACGACCCCCGTGCCCGCTGTATCCGTGCTCACCATCCCCGTGCCCACCAGACCCGTGCCCACCTTCGCGGCGGCGTCACGATCCGCCGTTCCCCCCATCCAACAAGTCACCCGAGGAGACACGATGGAACTCTCCGAATATGGGCGACGGTATCGCGGGATCATCCTTCCGCTGGCCGCCATCCCCATTGTCGCCGCGGTAGGCGGCGGGGGCTGGGCGATCGTCCAGCCTGTGACCTACCAGCACGTCGTCTCGCTGCAGGTGACCACACCGGCCGACGCCGTCGGCGCCGCCCTCGCCGAGCAGACCGTTGCCAACTACCGCACCCTGGTCACCTCCCCCACGGTGACCGCGACCGTCGCGCGCGAGACGGGCACCGATCCCGGCGAGATCGCCGACGGGCTGACCACCGCGCGGCCCGACAACGTCAAGGAACGCGGCACCGTCGTGCAGGTCATCTACGTCGGAAAGGACCCCGTCAAGGCCGCGGCGGTCACGCGGTCCGCCGCGATCGCCGCGGTGAGCGAGCTGATCCGCCCCTACATCGAGCGGGCGAAGTCCGATGTCGAGACGGCGAAGCAGACCGCCGCCGGCAGCGCCAAAGCAATGGCGAAGGCAGTGAAGAAGAGCGGTCTGGCGCCCGATCGATATCGCGTGCTCTACGCCGAGATCACCCGGCTGCAGTCCGAACTCGCGGCGCCGAGCGGAACCCGGGAGCGCGACGCGATCCTCAAGGCCATCGGCGACCGGCAGAGACAGCTCGCCGCCCTCACGCCGGACCTCGTCCCCTTCATGTCGATCCAGAACGAGGCCGACCAGGCGAACCGCTACCTCGTGGAGGCCGAGCAGAACCTGCGCCAGGCCGAGGCCCGTCTCACCCAGTCGAAGGCGTCCATCACGCCGGTCACCCCTGAGGGGGTGGTCGTCGAGAAGTCCTCGCTGGTCGCCAGGGCCGCGGCGATGGCCGGTGGCGTCGGCGCCCTTCTGGCGCTCGTCATCTTGATGTTGCGCGAGCTCCTGCGCCAGCGACGCCCCGCCGCCCACCTGGGGCCCTCACGGGCCTCGGCGGTCCGCGCGCCAACCGGCCCCCCGCATCCGGCCGTGAGTCCCGCCGAGTTGCTCATCATCGAGCGCACCACCGCGGATCGCCCCGACCATCAGCTCCGCTGACGTGGACCGGCTCACGACGAGGCGAACAGGACCGCTCAGACCGCGTAGCCGTACCGTTCGAGATGTCCGCCGAGCGATCGGTCGAGCAGGGCCAACTGGTCCGGAGTGAGGTCGCGGCGGAAGGCGTCAGCACGGCCGGCGGAGAAGGAATGCCTGACGAATCCGCGCTCGAAGCCCGGCGTCCAGGGCAGGCCGAGGAACTCGAGGATCGCCTCGAGTTGCTTGCGCGGGTCCGCGACGATGTCCTCGTAGCGGACCTCCAGCCAGACGTCGTCCGGGAGGGCCGCCCGGGCCATGGCGTAGGCGTCGATCAGGTGCTTCCACGCGATACCGGCAAGCTGGACGTATGAGCGGCCCGCGCCGTCCCACTCCCGCTCGTACGTCGCGGGCAGCGGGCCGAACGGCCAGCCCTCGGGGCCGAGGTGCCCCCGCCACCAGGGCATCTGAAGCAGAGAGTTGGCCACCGCGCGCCCGTCGCGGACGATGTGGACGAAGCGCGCCTCCGGAAAGATCTCCCGCAGGAAGCCCGTCCGCGGCCACCCCGTGAACTTGTGGAGGTAGGCCGGCGCGCCCTCCGCCACCGAGCGGGACTCGAAGAAGGCCTTCGTACGGCGGGCGAGCCAGGGGGTCACGTCGGAGGCCAGAAGGTCCCTGGACGGATCGACGAGCAGGGGCGAGACCTCTCGGGCGAGCGCGTCATACCCCTCGGAGGGGGCGTAGCGGAGGCGGCCCTTGGCGGTCAGCGCCGGCGGCACTCTCCGGTAGATCACGCCGCTGCGGCGGCGTATCCAGCCGGGGCAACGTGCGTACCGGTCGTCGAGGTTGGAGACGAACCCCACGTCCGGATGCCTGGCCAGCACCTCGTGGACGAGTGTCGACCCGCAACGTCCAGTGCCGATGACGAAGCTGAGCACGTGCTCTCCTGCCCTGAAATCGCTCGAAGTGGCTCTGAGCCGCACGGAGACGACCTCGAGTGCCCGATGACGTGAGGGGTGAACGGCGGAACCGGGCCGGGCTCCCAGCGAAGCCCGGCCCGGCACTGTGGACCCGGGTGGTGTCCTAGGTCAGTGGATGTCGAAGGTCACGCACTTGTTGCCGATCGGGTTGACCTTCACGAAGCCGTTGGAGGTGATGACCTTGTCCACGGCCGCGCCCCAGTTACGGTCGACGTTGTTGTTCGGGATGCCGGGGTTGGGGTCGCTGGTCGGCTTGCTGTGCAGCGCGTTCGGCTTGCAGATGAAGCCGGCCTCGCCGACGTAGCCCTGGATCCACGCCGGACCGCCGGTGCGGTAGACGTTGAACAGGGTGCGGTTGAACTGGTAGGTGCCGTTCTGGATGGTGGTCGGGGCCGGAGCGACGCCGCCCACGCTGATCAGCGCGGTGTCCGTAGCGCTGCAGTCAGCCTCACCGGTGGTGTACTTGCCGAACGACAGGGCCCAGATCGAGCGCTGACGGTCGTTCGCGCTGGGGAGGTTGTTGATGGGAACGCAGTTGTTCTCGAACAGGACCTGACCGCCGGTGGCCGAGACGCAGGTGTTCGGGTCGCCTCCGATGAAGGACGAGAACGCGGAGTAGGTGCCGGAGCTGGTCTGGATGCCGTTCACGATGATCGCGACGTCGGCGCCGCCGTAGTCCGACCAGTTGGTGTTGCAGCCCCGCGGGCCGGTGCCGAGGAAGATCTCCTTGACCTGGGCCACGGTCAGGTTGGTCACGCCGTCGGAGGCGCCACCCTTCCAGCGCGGGATCGCGATGGCGTCCTTGGCCCACCCGACGTAGCGCAGGTGGTCGTTGGGGTCGTTCTTGCACTCGGAGGGAGCGCTGGCCGGCGCGGACGAGGAACGCGCGTAGCTGTAGTAGAGGGTGCCCGCGAGACCGTCGTTCTCCTGGCAGAGCTGGCGGAGACCGGCCCCGGAGCCCTGCGGGTACATCTCGGTCGCGACCTCGTGGTCGTAGTTCTCCGTCGTCACCGTGGTCGGGGTGTCGGCGACGCAGGTCCACTGCGGGGTCGCCGGCGGGACGGTCAGGTTACAGCCGGGGGCCTGGTTGAACAGCGTGTCCATGGCCTGCATGGCGAAGAAGGTCGTGTCCGACCCGGTGCCGGTCATGACGAAGTTGAACTTGCCGTCGGAGAAGTCGGGGGACGCGGAGGCGGGGGACGCCAGGGCGCCGACGGAGGCGATCACGAAGGCGATCGCGCCGATGCGCTTGCTCAGACCGCGGAATCGGAACTTCTTTTGCTCGTGCATTTCGCCGGACATGAATCCTCAATCCTCTGGGGACAGCGAACATTCGGTGCGCCGCCCATTCCCGACTACGAATGGCGGGAGGCTTGGTCGCGACACCACTGGGATCATCAGTGGGGCCCGGCCGTTCGCCAACTAACCCGACGTGTCGGCAGCGAGAACACGAGGTTAGAAATGCGGATATTCCAGAATGCGCAGCCCCTTCCCGCGACTTTTCTCGCCGTTTACCGAATTAGCACCGGCAAGTCGGGCCGAGGGCATTTCCTCCCCGCATAGTGCCGTCCCATGAGAAAACTGCTGATCACTGTCTCTGTCGCGATGACCGGGCTCGTCGGCGTCACCGGATGCGCCGCCGGCGACCCGGACGGCCGGCCCGAGCAGTCGCCTCAGGCACGGACCATCGCCCAGATGGAGCAGCCCGCGAGCCCGCTGCCCGCCTCCCCCGATGTGATCAGCGCAGGGGATTCGATCCGCGTCACCGGCAAGGGCCCGGTGCCGCGGCAGCTGGTCACCGGCACCGGTGAGACGATCACGTGGCGGAACGAGACGGCCAAGCCGATCTCCGTACGGTTGATCGACGGCAGCAAGCCCTCGGGCGCCATCCCGCCCGGCGGCACGTACACGCACGTCTTCGACACGGCGGGCTCCTTCGCCTACCGGATCGGGAAGTCGGACGATCCCGCCGGCGTCGTGGAGGTCCTTCCCCAGCCGAGCTCGGAGCCCACCCCCGCCGCGAGCGCGGTGGGATGACGCGCGCCCTGCCGTACGGTCAGCCGTTACGGCAGGCGATCAGCGACTTGGTGAGCCCGGCGAAACGTTCGGCGATGAGCGTGGAGTCCGGGAAGTAGTGCCGCATCTGGGTACGGCTCAGCAGCTCGACCTCCAGCACCAGGGGCAGCGCCTCGGCGCGGGTCCGCGGCCGTTTCGCCCAGGCCGACAGCGGCCAGCGCGCGGCGAACGCCGTCTGCAGCGGCAGCGGCAGGAACTGGAACAGCGGGAACACCCAGTGCGGTTCGATCGGGAAGTACAGATACGGCACCTGCACCCAGTGACGGTCCGAGAGCCGGTGGACGGAGTCGGCGAACCGCCCGCGCATCTCGTGGCCGCCCACATGCTCCATCACCGAGTTGGAGAAGACCAGGTCGAAGCGGCGTTCGGCGAGGTGGCGGGGAAGGTCGCAGGCGTCGCCCAGCTCCATGGTGACCCAGTCGGGGAGCTCGTCGTCGGCGACTCCCCTGACCGGAGGCACAGGGTTGATCAGGTGGACGTGGGCGGGGCGCACCGGAGAGCGGGTCCAGGTGCGCACGGTGCCGCCGAGATCGATCACCTCCATGCGCTCCAGATCCGGGAAGCGTTCCAGCAGCATCCTCATGCGCCGGGCGCGCAAGCCCGTGTTCAGCGAGCCCGGCTGGCCGATCAGGCGTTTCCGCAGCCTTTCACCAGAGCTCGGACGGGCTTCACCCACCGCTGTCATCTCTGTTCCTCATCTCTCTGATGTGACGTCCCGCTCTTCGCCCTGGCGCGACGGGCTTCGGCATACAGCTCGCCGAGAGCGCTCAGGTGACCCTCGGACGAGAACCGCGCCATCGCCATCCGGCGGGCGGACTTGCCCATGGCGAGGCTTCCCTCGGGGTCCCGCAGCAGCGCCAACGCGGCCGACGCCAGCTCCATGGGCTCACCGGGAGGGATCAGGCGGCCGGTGGCGCCGTCGATGATGAGCTCGCCCATGCCGCCGAGCGCCGTGCCGATCACAGGCACGCCGCACGAGAAGGCCTCGATGACCGTCATCGGCTGGTTCTCATGCCAGCGCGAGGGCACCAGCAGCGCGGTGGCGGAACGGAACAGCTCCAGCACCTCCTGCCGTGATCTCTGACCGAGGAAGCTCACACGTCCGGGGGCGACGTCGGCGGCCATCCGCTCCAATGTCTCGCGCTCGGGCCCATCACCGGCGATGACCAGGCGCGCGTCCGCTCCGAGCAGACCCATGGCGCGGATGGCCGTGTCGATGCCCTTGCCCTCGTGCAGGCGGCCGACGCAGACGAGCGGGCCCCCCGGTTCGGACTTGGGCGGCACACTGGTGGGATCGGTGAAGTTGTCCAGGATGCGCAGCCGGTCGGGATACACATCCGCGCGAGTGAGCTGCCCGGCCAGGAACCTGCTCGGGCTGATGAACACGTTCACCGCGTCGTAGGCGCGGAACCGGCGGTGCAGCCAGGTTTCCGTAGCCAGTACGGCGCTGGCTCCGAGAGAGTCGTCCTTGCACCGGCGCCGCACCGCCTCCCGCAGGCTTCCGCCCACACACGCGGTGCACACATTGCCGTGATCGAGGAAGGAGTACGACGGGCACACCAGCTTGCAGTCGTGCAGGGTCATCACGACCGGCACGCCGGCATTGCTCAAGGCGGACAGCACCGAGGGCGAGAGCTGGTGGTAGATGTTGTGCAGGTGGGCCACGTCCGGTTTGAAGTCCTCGATCACCCGTGCGATCCCCCGGCGGGCGCTGGTCGACCACAGCATGCGGCCGACGCTCTTCGCCCTGGCTATCGGGCCCCTGGGCGGCGGGTTCAGCTCCAGATTGCGGGGGAAGTGCTCCTCGTACCGGGAGGGGATGTTGTCCGGGTGCGCCATGGCGAAGAAGGCCACCTCACTGCCCCGCTCGACCTGCAGGTCGGCCAGGTCCAGCATGTACGCTTCCGCGCCACCGCGCCGGTAGAGGAACTTGTTGACGTGCAGGACCCTCACTGGATCTCCCTTTCGGGCGCCCCGATGTGAAGGGCCAGCCCGGCGAACGCCGCTTGGTACCACATCACGGCCACAGCGGTCATGATGTTGTCGGAGAGCGCCGACACGCTCAGAGCGACCACGCAGCCGGTGAAGCCCACGGCGATCCCGCGTTCCAGGCTGACGGCCGGCGCTCCCGCTCGCGGGCTTGTGACGCGCAGAGCACGCCGGGCGGTGACGAACAACGCGGCCAGCAGCCCCAGGTACGCCAGCAGGCCGACGACGCCGGACTCCACCAGCGCGCGCACGTAGTCGTTGTGCACCTCTTTGTAGAGGACCAGGCGTGTGGTTCCGAGCCCGATGCCGGTGACCGGATTGTCGGGCAGCAGATCGACGGCCTCGAACCAGTGATCGAGCCGCCACACCAGAGAGTTGGCCTCCCGGCCGCCGGGCGTGTAAGCCTGCGACAGGTCGGAGAACCGCTGCAGCACCGAGGGCACCGCCACGAGCACGCCCGCGACGATCAACCCCAGTGCGTAGATGACACGGCGATCCTGGAGGAGACCGACCACGACGACACCGGCGAGAGCCGCGATCCAGGCCCCGCGCGCGGCCGTCGCCAGCAGAGCGGCGCCGAGACCGGCGAGCAGCAGAAGAAGCGCGATCCTGGTCCGCCCGCGCACGTGCCACAACAGCGCCACGCCCATGACCAGCAAGGTGTAACAGAATTCGCCGAGCGGATTCGGATGCCAGAAGGTGCCGACCGGCCGCATCAGCCCGTCGAGATCCACCAACCCGTTACCTGTGACGACCTGGTAGATCGTCACGAGCACCGGAATCACCCCGGAGACCAACGCGGCGCCGAGCAGCGGAACCGTCCGGCTCGGATCGTCGGCCACCAGCCGCTCGACCACGAAGATCATGATGAGGAACGCCCCGATGCGCGACACCTCGCCGACGCTGACGGCGGGGGCGCGCGAACCGAGCAGGCTGAGCAGCGAGGCGCCGAAGAAGGCCGCGGCCGCCACCGGCAACGCCGGGTGCGGACGGGCCTCGGGGAGGCGACGTTCCTGCACGACCAGCCACGCGAGACCGGCGCAGATGAACAGCACGCCCAGCATGGAGGACGGATCGAACAGGCTCGACGACGTCGGCTGCCCGCCACCCGCGTCGACGGTGTCGCCCATGCTGGCCAGCTTGGTCGCGTCCAGGCTCGCCCGGACCACGAGGACGACGACGAGGAACACCGTGAACCGGGAGAAGGCGACGACGGTCAGCGCGACGGCCATCGCCAGCGCGACCGGAAGGACCACCGCGGTGCGCGACCCGCCCGAGGCGAAGACGACGCCGCTGTACACCGCCAGGACGACCGCGACGAGGCCGGCGGCGACGAGTCCCTTCTCGACGGGGACGCGCCGCCGGCTATGCGAGGCGGTGTGCGGGATCACGTCGACTCCAGCCAGCGCAGCGTGGCCGCGTACGGCTCGGGGAAAGTGACGATGAGCGGCTCCGCGCCCACGTCCAGCGGCGTCCCGCTCGACCACGTCCGGGACTGTCCGGCCGGCAGCGTGGTGACCGTGATGGCCGCCGGCGACCCGTCCGCCGGGCGCGGCAGGGAGACGGTGCCGCCGCCGGTGCTCCAGACCACCAACGCCGACGTGGCCCCCTGGTCGACGATCCCGCCGTCCAGCCCCGGGCGCGTCACGGGATGCCAGGCGCCCGTCGCAAAATGCTGCCTGAACTGGTCGAACACCATCTTGGCCGGGCGGGCGACGTTGTCGTCGCCGTACAGCCCCCGCCAGTGCTCCGTCGAGACGATCGCCCCACCGGCCTTGTAGTTCAACGGAAGGTAGACGATGCGCTTGACGCCGCGGGCGAGAAGGGTGGCGACGAGCTTGGCGGTCTCGACGCCGTGGGCCACGGGGTCGTAGTCCGAGCCCGGCCAGTAGGAACCCAGCTCCCACGCCTCGATCGGCATGCTGGGCGGAACGCTCTCGTGGATGTAGCCGATCACGTCGGGCACCGCCGCCCAGCCCCCGTAGTAGTGAAGCTGGACGATGTCGAAGACCCCCGCCTTGTCCAGCTCGAAGTTCACTGCGTGGGCGGCGATCGCCCGCTGCGCCCTGGGCAGGGTGAAGACGGCCCGTAGCTCGTCGGCGGTGTTCGCCAGAGGAAACCCGCCGTCGGCGCGCCCCGCGTAGAACGCCCGGTAGAAGGCGAGGGCCCGGTCGGTCTGGCCGGAGTCGAGGAGGTCACGCGCCACCGTGATTCCGTAGCCGGCGCTGGTGACCCCCACGTCGAGGACCCGCGCCTGCGGGTCCGCCTCGCGTACGGCCTGCGCTCCGGCCCTGCCCACCTCGCGGAAGGCGAGGGGATCCGCGCCCCACATGGTGTAGGCGTCGATCTCGTTCTCGATCCCGTACAGGTGGACGCCCTTGGCGGCGTAACGGGTCACGAGGTCACGCACGAACGCCTGGTAGGCCGCCATGTCCGCCGGAGGGAAGGAGACGGCCACCCGCGGGCGGCCGGCGGTCGGCTGACCGCTCGCCCAGCAGGAGCCGGTGCGGATCCGCAGCATCACGCGGTAGCCGTACGCGAGCAGATCGGTGACGACACGGTCGTCGAGCCACCAGTTCCGCTCGCCCTGCCGCGGCTCGACCGCGCACCAGACGATCTCGTGGAACGTCGCGCCGCCGCCGTACGCCTCGATGACGGGGTCGTAGCGGGTGGGCGGATGCTGATATCCGTCCCACTTCAGCCCGAACGGCTGCTCGGGCAACTGCCGGGCGGCCCGCGTCGCGCCGGCACCCGGACGCTCGGAAGCGGCGGTGCACCCCGTGGCCCACAGCAGGGCCAGGATCGCGAGTACGGCCGCGGCGCCCCGAATCACGTTCTTCCCCTCCCGACGGACAGCCCTTTATAGCCGGACATGTCGGGATTGCACAGTCACTATCGAGCAAACCGGAAGATACGCGGACGCGAATGACCGGTAAAGCAAAGTTCACCCTCGTTCCCCGGCAAAGACTCACTCCCACAAAAGGGCATAAAGGCGCTAGAGGCAGCGGCACAGCCTAATTCCCTGCACATTTTGTGGGTTATCCTCCGCCGCCCCGGACAGCCGCGCCGATCCGCCGGCAGAGCCGCACAGGCCCAGCTCACGACCAGGGCCACAGCCCGAGAGGGCGCTCTTTATACCGGATTTATGGCAATTCATTCGTGCGCCGCACGAACGTTGGCGGGCACAGACGTGAACATCCGGCAAATGAGACGGAGGCCGGTCCGGCGGTGCGCCCTGGGGCGGTCGCCGGGGCTAACCGGTAGTGAAGAGCGCGGAAATACCGTGATCACCTCTTTTCGGGCCTTCTGCGATTCCCTAACGTCCAGGCCAAAGGCGCGTTCCGCGTTTGTCTTATATGGGGGGTTCGGGCATGCCCGCCGCCGACACGTCAGGATCCATCACCTTCTCCCCGGCCTCCGCTGACCGCCGGGTGCTCCGCATCGCCATGATCGGGCAGCGCGGCCTGCCGGCCACCTTCGGCGGCATCGAGCACCACGTCGCCCATCTCGGCCGGCGGCTGGCCGCCCGGGGACACGAGGTAACCGTCTACTGCCGCAGCAACTACGTGCCCGAGCGGCACGACGCCGTGGACGGCATGCGACTGCGGCACCTGCCCACCCTCGGCACCAAGCACCTCGACGCGTTGACGCACAGCCTGCTCTCCACCGTGTCCGCCCTGGGCGCCGGCAACGACATCGTCCACTACCACGCGCTGGGCCCCGGCCTGTGCGCTCCGCTGCCCCGCTACCTGTCGGGCGCGCGGGTCGTGCAGACCATCCACGGGCACGACGACCGCCGGCAGAAGTGGGGCGGCACCGCCAAGGCCGTGCTGCGCAGCGCGCGCTGGCTGAGCGAGCACGTCCCCGACGCCGTCATCGGCGTCTCTCGCGAGATCGCCGACGAGTACGCGCTGGTCCGCGGCCGTCCCACCGTCCACATCCCGAACGGGGTCGAACGGCCGATGTCCGGCCTCTCCCCCGAACCCGTCATCCAGCGCGGGCTGCGTCCCGGGAAGTACGTGCTGTTCGTCGGTCGGCTGGTGCCCGAGAAGGCCGTCGACCTGCTGCTCGGGGCGTTCAGCGGGGTGCCCGGTGACATCCAGCTCGCCGTCGCGGGCGGCTCGTCCTTCACCGACGGCTACGTCTCCGGACTGCACGAGCTCGCAGCGGCCGACCCCCGGGTGCACATGCTGGGGTACGTCTACGGCGACGAGCTGGCGTCCCTCTACCGCAACGCCGCCGTCTACGTTCAGCCCTCGCACCTGGAGGGTCTCCCGCTCGCCCTGCTCGAAGCCGCGTCGTACGGCCTGCCCACCATCGCCAGCTCTCTTGGCTGCCATCGCGAAGTGATCGCGGAGGAGGGCCCGGGCGGCTGGCTCTTCCGCGAGGGCGACGCGAGACACCTGCGGGACGTCATGGTGCGGGTGCTGGCCGCGCTCGACGACGAGAGGGACAGCGCGCGGGCCAGGACCGAGAACGTGCTCAGCCGATACTCCTGGGACGTCGCCGCCGACCTGACCGAGGCGCTCTACCGCTCGCTGCTCGCGACGCCGAGGCGGGTGCGATGACCGCCACGTCCCTCGCCAGGCCGGTCACCACATCGAGCACCCCGGCGCTGTCGTGGGTGGGACGCTACCGGCGGTGGGTGGTGGCCGGCGACGCGCTCGTCATCTGCTCCGCACTCGCGGGCGTCTACGGGGGCCGGTTCGGGAGCCGGTTCGAGCTGCCGTCGCCCCTCGTCTCCGGCGTGCCGTACGCGGTGGTGGGCTTGAGCCTCGCGGCGGCCTGGCTGCTCTCCCTGCAGCAGATGCGCTGCTACGACGGGCGCGTGCTCGGCCACGGCAGCGACGAGTATCGCCGGGTGGCGACCGGCAGCCTGCACGTCGCGGCCTTCGTCGCCATCGGGTGCTACGTGCTCGACCTGCCGCTCGCTCGTGGCTTCGTCGCCCTGGCATGGCCGGCCGGCACCGCGGGCCTGATCGGCTGGCGGTTCGCCGCGCGGAAGTGGCTGCACAGCCGGAGGCGGCGGGACGCCTCCTGGTCGCACCGCGTTCTCGTGGTCGGCACCGAGTTCCGCGCCGCGCACCTCATCCGGCAGCTCCGGCGTGAACCGTACGCCGGGTACGCGGTGGCCGGGGTGTGCCTGCCGGACGGCTACGACGACACGCTCCCGGGTTTCCCCGACGTCCCCGTGCTCGGCACCTTCGACGACGTACGGCAGACCCTCGCGCGGCTGGGCGCCGACACCGTGGCGGTGACCGGGCTGACCATCCCCCGGATGCGCTCTCTCGCGTGGGAGCTGGAGGGCACGGGAGTCGACCTGGTCGTCGCCCCCGCGCTCACCGATGTCGCGGGACCGCGCGTCCACACCCGGCCGGTGGCCGGCCTCCCCCTCCTCCATGTGGAGGAGCCAGAACTCCAGGGCCCCAGGCGAATCGCCAAGAACGTCCTGGAGCGGGCCATCGCGGTGGCCGCCGTCGCCTTACTCCTCCCAGTAGGCGCGATCATCGCGATGGCCATCCGCCTCGACAGCCCCGGGCCGGCCCTGTTCCGGCAGACAAGGGTGGGCATCGGGGGCCGCCGTTTCACCCTGTACAAGTTCCGCTCGATGGTCCGCGACGCCGAGAGCATCCGCGAGACCCTGCGGAACGACGGCAACGGCGTCCTGTTCAAGATGCGGCGCGACCCCCGCGTCACCCGCGTCGGCGGCCTCCTCCGCAGGTGGTCGCTCGACGAGCTGCCCCAGCTGGTCAACGTGATCAAAGGCGACATGAGCCTGGTCGGCCCGCGTCCCCCGCTGCCCGCCGAGGTCGCGACGTACGGCGCCGACGCCTCCCGGCGCCTGCTCGTACGGCCCGGCCTGACGGGGCTGTGGCAGGTGAGCGGCCGGTCGGACCTGTCCTGGGAGGACACGGTGAGGCTCGACCTCTACTACGTGGAGAACTGGTCGATCACCACCGACCTGGTGATCCTGTGGAAGACGATCGGCGCGGTGCTCCGCCGCGACGGCGCCTATTGAGCATTCGGCGTTTGCGGGGCCGCGCAGGTCACTGGGAGACCGTGGCGTCGTCGAGTCCCAGCAGGGCCTCAAGCATCGGGAACACGGCGTACCAGAGCAGGGCCAGCACGACCGCCACGATGACCACGGCGGTCGCCAGCTTGCCGAAGAACCTCCCGGGAAGCCTCTGCCAGATCCACGGATAGATCACGGTTTCCCCTTCAGCTCCGCGGGACGCCCCTGTGACTTGGCCTGCGTGTGGTCCAGCTCGGCGAACACGATGAGCCGCTGCCAGTTCTGCAGCTTGGGGTTGCAGGTGGTCAGGGTCAGCATGGCCTTCTCCGGCCGCGCCTTGGGATGGAAGGGGTCGGGCGCGATGACCTCGACCTGCGTGGGCAGCACCTTGCGCTGCCCGACCACGCGGTAGATGTACCAGCCGGTCTTGGTCTCGGCCACGATGGCGTCGCCGTCGCGCAGCCGGTCGATGTCCCAGAACACCGAGAGGATGCGGTGCCCGGCGATCGCCATGTTGCCCACCTGGCCGGGCTGGGCCGTGCCGGGGTAGTGGCCCGGCCCCTTCCGCAGGTCGTCCCAGGTGACGCCCTCGACGACGGCCCACTTCCGATCCAGCTTCGGGATGTGGATGCGCCCGATCGGCTGCCCCTCCACCGGCGTGGCCGCTGCGGCCGTCTTCCACTGACGGTCGAGCGTCGTGTCGACCTGGTCCTGCTCGGCCTGGATCCGCCACGCCTTGCCGTAGAACTCGTACGCCGCGAAGAGGCAGGCCAGCAGGCCGAGCGTGATCATCACCTCGCCGGCGCCGCGTGCGATCCGCCGCGACGGCGGATCCCACAGTTCCTCAGCCGTCGCGCCGGTCGGCGCCACCTGGTCGGCGACCACGATCAGAATTCGTCCGCGACGTGGCCGCCACGGCGCGCGACCCGCAGCGTCAGCACGCCACCCATGATCAGCGCGACGCCCGCCAGCGTGAGCGGAGCGACGAAACCGTCGCCGGTCTTGGCCAGCGTGTCGTCGTCAGAGCCGCCCCCTCCCGCCTCGACGGTCTTGTACGTCGTGGAGGGCCCGTGATGAGTGGGCGTGTTGCTGGCGGCAGGCGTGTGGGACGTCCCCGTGGTGGTCGTGTTCGTCGGCGTGTGAGACGTCGATGTGGTGGAGGAGGGGCAGGCCGACGCGGAGGTGCTCGCGGAGGTGCTCGGGGAGGTGCTCGGGGAGGTGCTCGCGGACGCGCTGGCACTGGCGGAGGCGCTGGCGGAGGCGCTGGCGGAGGCGCTGGCGCTGGCCGACGCACTGGCACTGGGCGACGCGCTCGCGCTGGCCGACGCGCTGGGGCTGGTGCTGGTGTCCACCTCCGCCGCCATCAGGGTGAACGCCATCGCGGCCACGCTCCGGGAGGCGCTCGCGGACGGGCTGGCCGACGCACTCGCGCTGGCGGACGCACTCGCACTGGCCGACGCACTCGCGGAGGCGCTCGCCGAGGCGGTCGCACTCGGCGACGGACACGGGGTGGAGAAGGAGGAGCGCGACGCCGACGCACTCGCGCTGGCCGACGCGCTGGCGGACGAGCTCGCCGAGGCGCTGGCAGAGGTGCTTGCCGACGCGCTCGGGCTAACGGAGGCGCTCGGGCTCGGCGACGGACTCGCCGAGGTCGATGCCAGGGCCAGTTGCTGCTGCGCGGTGGGGTTGGTGGTCTCGCTGTAGGTGATGCTGATCGACACCGGAGCCAGCGAGCCAGTGGACGTGGCGAGGGACGCCAGCGGCTTGGCGGTCTCCTCCGTCACGGTCGCCGCCATGTTGAGCCAGCTCACCGTCTGGCCGGTGACCTGGGGCTGCGCGGCGGCGAGCCGTGCCACGTCGGCACGGGGATCCGCGGCGTCCGACGGCCCGGGAGTCAGTGGTGTCCCGACCGGCGAAGAGCTCTGGTGCACGGAGGGAGAAGGCGACGGCGTCGCCGGCGCCTCGGGGCTGGAGATCTCGGCGCGCAGCACGGACCCCCCGCCGTCGATGACGACCTGCGGACGGGCGATCACCACGGTCCTGCGGGCGTCGGTCAGGGTCACCGTACCGTCGTAAGTCACCGTCGCCCTTCCCGACACGGGATCGTAGGCGCCGCTCTTGGCCGGGAACCGCACCGTGCCGTCCGGCAGCCGCTCGGCGCCGCCTTCGAGCCCGACCTTCACCTCGTCGTGGCCCTCCGGCCCGTCGTGGCCCTTCGGCGCCTCATGGGTCTTCGATTCGCCGTGGGTATTGGGCTCGTCGCCGCCTTTGGGGGCCGGGAGGAGCAGGTCGCTCACCGCCCAGGTGAGGCTGCCGCCCGTCACCTCCCTGGCCGTCGGGGCATCCGGGGCGGTGGCGGCGAGCGCGCCTATGGTCGCCATCGCCCCGAAGGCCAACTGCACGACGGCCAGAGCCGTCAGCCTGCGGGCCCGGCGTCGCCGGCCGTCACGCGCACTGTTCATTGCCAACCACCACAAGAGGTCTCGTTATCGGGCGTCGGAAACTCGGGGCCGGTACGGCTGCCGCCACGTCGGCGGACAGGCCCGCGGTCGGGCTCATGGCGACTTCACCGAGCTCAGCGAGGCGTACACGACGAGGTTGTCGGTGTAGCTGTGGGTCTTCCTGTTGTAGACGCCGCCGCAGGTGATCAGCCGGAGCGCGGCGTGGTCGGTGTTCCCGTAGACCCGCTCGGTGGGGAATGCCTTCTTGGACACCTGCTCGACCCCGTCGACGGTGAACACGGCGACCGTTCCATCGCGGCGGCCGATCTGCACCGTGTCTCCCTGAGCGAGCTCCCGCAGCCTCATGAAGACGGCCGGACCCGAGCGGGTGTTCACGTGCCCCACGATGACCGCGGGGCCCAGTTCTCCGGGTGTCGGGCCGTACTGGTACCAGCCCGCGAGGTTGCGCGCCGACAACGGCGGCACCTCGATCTCGCCGTTCGGGGTGAGCCCGACGGCGCGGAGCGGCGCGTCCACGCCTATGTCGTGGATGACGAGCCGGGTCGGTGCGGACTTGGCGAGTGGCTCGACGGGCTGCACGTACGGAGGCGGCGGCGGCGCGGACTCCACCGCGGCGGTCAGAGCGACACCTGGACCTCCCGGCCCCACCGCCGGCGCGAGGGCGAGCGCCCCCGGCCTCTTGGGCCCGGGAATGCCCGAGGTGCCCGAGGTGCCCGAGGTGAACGCCGCGTCCCGCTCCGGCGCGGTCGCCAGCAGAAGCAGGCTGACCACCGCGGTCACGAGCGCCGCCACCGTTCCCAGCAGGAGCGCGACGCGCAGAGGTCCGATCGCGGGGCCCGAAGGGTTTCCGGGATCGGGAACCCACCACGCCGGAGCCTGCGCTCCAGGCACCACACCAGACCCACCAACGACCACACCGGGCCCACCAACGACCACACCGGGCCCACCGGCCGCCGGGCCCGGCCAACCCGGGACCTGCGCCGGCCCCATCACCATTCCAGGCGCACCGGTATCCGGGGCCGGCGGGAGTTGACCGCTCGCCACTTCAGAGGTGCCCGCGTCTGGAGCCGAGGCCGCAAGAGGCTGGCCTGCGTCCTGGTTCAGCTCTTCCATCCTGTTCAGTCCTTTCGCGCGTTACGGGCCGGACGCCTCCGGAGCAGCGCCAGCCCGGCCAGCCCGGCCAGCCCGGCCAGCCCAGAGGTGATGGCCAGCGCCCAGAGGTTCCGTCGTGGTCCGGGGGCCTCTCCCGTCGCGGCGGCTCCCTGCGGGGTGAGGGTCACCTGCGGCGAGGCGGTGGCCGTCGCCGTCACCGTGATGGTCGGCTTCGGCGTGGCGCTGGGCGATGCTGACGACGAGGCGGACGACGTGGGAGACGGGGTGGAAGAGGGAGAAGGCGACGCCGACGGGGAGGAGGCCGCCGAGGGTGAAGCCGAAGGCGACGGCGACGGTGACGGGGAGGGCGGCGGGCTGCTCACCGTCACCTGTGCGCCGCCACTCGGGGCCGTCGTGACGCAGGTGACCTTCCCCGCGTCCGCGCCGAGGTCGAGCTGGAAGTCGCCTGGCATGATCGTGATGACCTTGCCGGGGGCCATGTCCGCCGGGATGGTGAGATTCCCGGTCATGGGTGGCACGGCCAGAGCCTCGCCGGGCTTCACGGCGGTCGCCAGCGTCGACCCGCCGGTCAGGGGGGCCAGCTCTCCCTTGATCGCACCGTTCAGACGGAGCCTGCCGTACGCGCCGACGTCGGAGCCCTGCGCCAGGGCCGTCTCTCCGGCATAGCTGGGCCCGCCGGCGAGCGACCACTTCACGGTGATCGTGGAGCCGATGAGGCCGGCGCGGGGAGCGTCCAAGGTGACGTCGAGCGTTATGGCGCCGGCGCCGCAGGTGTAGGGCACGTTGAGGATCTGGGTGTCTGCGGCCGCGGCGTCCTGCGGAAGGACCGTTCCTAGGGATATGAACGCGAGGACGACGCCGGCCCGGAGCCCAGCCGGCAGGAGAGGCACGATGCTCGGCCTTTCAGCATGGTGAGGGGGTTCACTGTTTGTCGGGCAGCGAAGTTCGTCGGGCAGCGAAAGGCTCGCGAGCGACGGTTAATCGCCGGGGCTGCGACAGTGACCAGCCGGTGTTTCCCCTGTGAAGCATGGGTCCTTACGTGAACGGCAGGTGATCCCAGATGGACGCCGGGCGTATCGAGGGAGGCCGGTAGTGCCAAAACGGTCAAACGATGCCAAATGCCGTCAGGTGCGGGCGGCATCGACCGCCGTGCCGGAGACCTCCTCGGCGACGGTGGCCGCACGCAGATGGTCGGGGGTAAGGCGGCCGAGCGTTATGGTCCCGGCGATGAGCACGGCGGCGGCCACCAGGGCCGGGATGACGTTCCCCACTCCCGTGGGCAGCGGCTCGCCCAGCAGCAGGGCTCCGGCCGTGACCGAGGTGATCGGGTCCACCACCTGCACCCCGGCGTAGGCGATGCCGAAGTAGCCCACGGCGTACGACTTCTGCAGCAGCACCACGGCGCAGACCAGCAGCACGGGGACGGCGAGAGTGAACCAGTGGAGCAGCCGGGTGAGGTCCCCGCCGAGCCCGCCTCCCACGACCCGCACGAACGTGGACACCGTGGCGGTGACCGAGCCCGCGCCGATCGCCATGGACAGCGCCTTCAGCGGCCCTCGCAGCCACCGTGCGATGGTGAACGTCACGGCGACGATCAGAGCGACGCAGCCGATGAGCCCCAGCGCGGCGCGGTCCGACAGCACGGGGGTCACGTTGCGCGCCGGGATCAGCAGCATCAGCCCCAGCAGCCCGGCCGCGACCGCGACCGACCCGAGGATCTCAGCGCGGTGCGGGCGTCTACCGTGCAGCAGCGCGGACAGCGGCACGGCGAAGACGAGCGTCGCCACGCTGACCGGCTGCACGACGACGAGTGGCGCGAAGCTCAGCGCCACCGCGTGCAGGGACGCCCCGGTGAAGCCGATGACGCCGCCGATCCACCAGCGTGGCCGCTTCACCAGCTTGAGCGTGGCGCCCTCGCTGACCGCCTCGAACTGCTGCAGGGCGGCGCCCAGCGCGTATCCCAGGGCGCCGACGAGGGCGATCGAGATTCCCACCCAGATCATGGGCGCCGGCCGGTGAGTCGCGAGTCGAGGGTCACCACGCAAGCTTAGGGACTAAGCGGACTGTCCCGGCCCCTTCGACCGGGACAGAACACGTGAAAGCTACGACCTTTCCGGGCAGACGCAGAAGAGATGACCCTCCGGGTCGGCGAGCACGACCCATCCGTCCCCGGGCTGGAACTCGGGCTTGGTGGCGCCGAGGTCGAGATACTCCTGTACGGCTTCCGCCACGTCGGGCACCCGGAAGTCGAGGTGGAACTGCTTGTCGGGGCCGGGCCAGGAGGCGGGCTTCCGGTCCGGCACCCGCTGGAAGAAGATGTTGACCGTGCCGTCGCTGATTCCGGCGTACTCGTCCTCGGCGTACTGCACCTCATATCCGGTCACCTTGGCGTAGAACTCGGCCAGCTTGCGCGGCTCGGCGCAGTCGATGGTCATGGCGATCAGCTTCGCGGTCGTTGTCATGGCCGCCATCCTGCCCGCCATACCTGTCAACCGATGTCAGCTATGCCGGGGATGCCCTTCACCCCGGCCGCGCCCGGATAGTGGGACCATGAATCGGGCAGACGGAACCAGTCCGGCAGGTGAGTCGTTGGAGCGTGCATGGCCTCGGTAGTTGGGTTCATCCGGCGTTTCCTCGACAAGCCCGGCAGTATCGATCTCTCGCCGTTCGAGCGGATCGTCGCCGAGGCCGGCGAGCTGGAAGACGAGGTCCGCGGGCGCCCTCGTCGAGACCGGCGCGCCGGCCTCCGCCCGGACACGGTCGGGACCGCCGAGTTCTGCGCCGTGGTCCGGGAGGCGGCCCGCCGTACGCTGGGCCAGCGGCCCTTCGACGTCCAACTGGTGGGCGTGCTCGCCATGCTGAACGGTCACGTCGTCCAGATGGCCACCGGCGAGGGCAAGACGCTGGCGGGCGCCCTGACCGCGGCCGGGTTCGCCCTGCGGGGCAAGCGGGTCCACGCGGTCTCGGTGAACGACTACCTGGCCCGGCGTGACGCCGAATGGATGGCCCCGCTGTACGAGGCGCTGGGCCTCACCGTCGGCTGGATCGCCGAAACCTCGTCCCCCGAGGAGCGCCGGGAGGCCTACTCCCGGGACGTGACGTACGCGGCGGTCAGCGAGCTCGGCTTCGACGTGCTGCGCGACCGGCTCCGCACCGACCCCGCCGACCTGGTCGTCCCCACGCCGCAGGTCGCCCTGGTCGACGAGGCCGACTCGGTGCTCGTGGACGAGGCGCGCGTGCCGCTCGTGCTGGCCGGCGCCGCGGATCCGGGTGCGGCGGTGCCGGAGATGGCCGCCCTCGTCCGGCGGCTGTCGAGGGGCTACCACTACAAGATCGACGAAGAGGGTCGCAACGTCTTTCTCACCGCCAAGGGCACCGACACGGTGGAGAAGGCCCTCGGCATCGACCTCTACCACGACCCCGGCATGGTGACCGAGGTCAACCTGGCCCTGCACGCGCACGCGCTGCTCACCCGCGACGTCGACTACATCGTCAGGGACGGTCGGGTCCATCTCATCAACCCGTCACGGGGGCGGGTCGCCATCCTGCAGCGGTGGCCCGACGGTCTCCAGGCCGCCGTGGAGGCGAAGGAGAAGCTGCCCGCCTCGGAGACCGGCGAGATCCTCGACTCGCTGACCATCCAGGGCCTGCTCCGGCGTTATCCCGAAATATGCGGCATGACGGGTACGGCGGTCGCGGTGGGCGAGCAACTCCGCGAGTTCTACGACCTGCGGGTCGCCGTGATCCCGCCCAACAAGCCGTGCGTCAGGCTCGACGAGCCGGATCGGATCTATGCCACGGCGGAGGACAAAGAGCGCGCCCTGCTGGACGAGATCGCCGCCCAGCACGCCACCGGCCGCCCCATCCTGATCGGCACGCTCGATGTGGCCGAATCGGAGCACCTGGACGAGCTGCTCCGAACCCGGGGCCTGCGGCCCGTCGTCCTCAACGCGAAGAACGACGCGGAGGAGGCCGCGATCATCGCCGGAGCCGGCGCCCGTGGCACGATCACCGTCTCCACCCAGATGGCCGGCCGCGGCACCGACATCCGCCTCGGCGGCCAGGCCGTACCGGACACGAACGGCGCCACCCCCGATGGCCAGGCCGTACCTGAGCAAGATGGAGACGCGGCCGCGCGGGAGCGGGAGGTCGCGGACCTCGGCGGGCTTTACGTCATCGGCACCGGGCGGCATGACAGCAGCAGGCTCGACGACCAGCTCCGGGGGCGGGCGGGACGGCAGGGCGATCCCGGTGGCTCGGTCTTCTTCGTCAGCGGTGAAGACGCGCTGCTCACCGCCTACGTGCCGGACGAGTCACCGCCTCCCGCCGACCCCGCCGACCCCGACGGCGTCGTACGGCACAAGCGGGCCGCCGAGCTGATCGCGCACGCGCAGCGAGTGGCGGAGGGCGTCAACCTGGAGATCCACCGGAACACCTGGCGCTACACGCGGCTGCTGGAGCAGCAGCGGGCCCAACTGCTCGAACGCCGTGATCGGGTGCTCCACGGCGACACCGCGGCGGACGCGCTGAGGGAGGCGTGCCCGGACCGGTACCGCGAGCTGTCCGAAGCCGTCGGTGAGGACCTGGTGAAGCGGGCCGCCCGGCAGATCGTGCTGTTCCATCTGGACCGCTGCTGGACCGAGCATCTCGGCTACCTGGCCGACCTCCGCGAAGGCATCCACCTTCGGGCGCTCGGCCGTCTCAACCCGCTCGACGAGTTCAACCGCGAGGCTGTCCCGGCCTATCGGAGCCTCCTCGACGAGGTCGAGCGGCGCTCCAAGGAGACCTTCGAGACGGCCGACATCACCCGCGACCTGGCGGACCAGGGTCTCAAGCGGCCCACCGCCACCTGGACGTATCTCGTTCAGGACAACCCGTTCGGCTCCGAGTGGGACCGGATCCTCCAGCGCGTGTCCGGAGCCCTCAAGCGCCGCAACCGCGGCACGTGATGGTGATCATGAATAGGCTCCCTGGCACGCCTCCTGACGTGCCCACATAAGGCACGTGATCATGCAGGGATTCCTCGTCGGGCCGCTGACCTGCGTCAGCCCGTCTGGTGACCTTGCAGCAGAGCAGGCAATGCCAGATCACGAAGAGGCTTTTCGCAGGTCACAGCGGAATTCAGGAATGTGTGCATGATCACGGGGAGGAGGGGGCGGCGGCGTGAGCGGTCGCGGCGCGGCGGAGGACCATCTTGGTGGCGGTCACAGCGAGCGCGCCGACGACCAGAGCGGCCGAGACCACCGGAAGCGGCATGGCCTGTTCGGTCTGGGGCCCGGACGCCGAGACGGAACTGAAGCCCACGGTGGTGCTCTCCTTGGCCGCCGCAGGGCAGGGGCTCGCGCTCGGGGCCGTCTGTGACGAGTCGTTCCGGGTGCGGTAGGCGCCCGACGAAAACGGCATCGGGGCGCCCTTCTTCCCCGGCCCGGACCCCCACTCTGTGACGACGTACTCCACCGGGATGTGGCCCATGCCGCCTGCGCCCTCGACCGTCAGCGACGAGCTGTCCCAGGTGCCTCCCGTGAGGTCCGCGAAGGTCTTGCCGTCGAGGTCGAGCATGACGCCCTTGTTCGACGGAATTCCCGGGCCGCGGTCCCCGATGAAGAAGTCGGCCTTCTTGCCCTTGTAGACGACGTAGCCCTTGGTGCCCATCGGCCAGCTGGGGCTGGCCGCGAGGCCCTTCTGCATGGGCTCGCCGGAGGCGGGAGACCCGGTGTCGCCGTTGACGCCCGAGCCGTCGTCCCAGAAGTACGACGCGATGGTGCTGCCCTTGAGCAGCGGCTGCTGGCTGCCGCCCTTGGCGCCGCAGTCACCGGCGTCCTGGCGCTCCGCCGAGCTCAGCAGCTGGTGTGCGGGGGTGGCGGGGAGGTTGTCCGCGATGCTGGAAATGGGGGATCTCCTGACTGGTCACGGTTTGGTAATCGGACACTAAGTCAGGAACCACATCAAACTCAAAGCTTCGTGACGAGATTTTACTTTCGGGGGAATAAACGATCATAACTGGACAAAAAGGTAGGACAACCCGACGGCTGTGCCGTACGGCAAGGTCCTGCTGTGCAGGGTTCAGCGGCGAAGGGCCGCGACGAGTGGTCGCGGCCCTTGGACGTGCGGGAGGGTTACGCCTCGGCCGGTTGCGGCGCATCCTCCTTGGTGCGGGCCTGCCATAACCCGCACCCCTCCGGTGGTGATCACGCACACCTTCCCGGCAACGCCCTCCGACCCGCACCCTCCCCGTTCGTGATCACGCAGACGTTCCCGGCGATGGCACATGACCTGGAGCAGGGCCATCCGTGATCATGCCCCCCGAGGGGATGCATGATCACGGGCGGAGAGAGCGCAGGTCACACCGCAGAGCCGGGAACCCGTGCATGATCACCACAAGGTGGGCGCGGGGAGTCGGGATGGGCCTTGACCGGCCACTTCGTTGAGAGTAGCTTCGGGCAAACTCTTAGGAAACTTAACTAAGAGTTAAATGCAGCACGATGCCGTGACCTGCGCCAAAACTCCACGGTAAAGGAGATGCCTGATGAACAGGCGACGAACAGCGGTGCTCGTGGCCGCTCTCGGCAGCACCCCTCTGCTCATCGTCCCCGCAGCCAACGCCCACGGCACCATGCAGAACCCGGTCAGCCGCGTCTACGCGTGCTTTCTGGAAGGACCGGAAACCCCGCAGTCGGCGGCCTGCAAGGCGGCCGTCGCCACCGGGGGCACCCAGGCCCTCTACGACTGGAACGAGATCAACCTGGCCAACGCCAACGGCCAGAGCAAGTCGATCATCCCGGACGGCAAGCTCTGCAGCGCGGGCCGCGACAAGTACAAGGGGTTCGACGTTCCGAGGACCGACTGGCCCGCCACGAATCTCAGCGCCGGCTCCTACACCTTCACCTACCGCGTCACGGCGCCTCACCGCGGCACCTTCGAGTTCTACATCACGAAGAGCGGCTACAACCCCGCCCTACCGCTCAAGTGGTCCGACCTGGAGGCGACGCCGTTCCTCAGGGTGACCAACCCCGCACTCACCAACGGGTCGTACGTCATGACCGGCACGATCCCCTCCGGAAAGACCGGCCGCCACCTGATCTACTCGATCTGGCAGCGCTCCGACAGCCCCGAGGCGTTCTACACGTGCTCGGACGTGGTCTTCGGCGGGGGCACCCCCACGCCGACCCCCACCCCCACGCCGACCCCCACCCCCACGCCGACCCCCACCCCGACTCCGACCCCCACCAAGACCCCCACGCCGACCCCGACTCCCACGCCCACCAAGACGCCGACGCCGACTCCCACCCCGACCGGCGCCTACCCCGCGTGGAAGACCAACACCGTGTACGCCACCGGAGCGAAGGTCAGCTACGGCGGTTCCAACTACCAGTGCCTCCAGGGACACACGTCCCTGCCCGGCTGGGAGCCCCCGAACGTCCCGGCCCTCTGGCAGAAGATCTAAGCCCGTGGCGGTACGGCCCGCCCAGTCAGGCCGGGCCGTACCGTCCGGCCGAGCCGCGTTGCCCCACCGTCGGCCGCGCTGTTCCGCAGGCCCGTGCCTACAGCAGGCCCGTCCCTAAGCGGAGCCGTCTCTGAGCACGGCGGCGGGGAGCGGGATGGCCGGGAAGGGGTTGTCGGGCAGCAGGATCAGGCGGCGCGGCGCGTTGGAGAGGCCCGCGGCGTCCAGGTGGAGCAGCGCCGACCCGATTCCCGCCGCGCCGACCATGTAACCGGTGTCCGCCGTGACGTCCCACGGCCGCAGCCGCCGGTAGGCCTGATACCAGCGGTAGCCGGTCTCGTCATGCCCCGTGGCCCGCCCGATGAGGTTCTCCGCCAGGGACCGGGCGAACTCGAGGTACTGCTCGCGCCCCGTGGCGGCCCAGAGGCCGACGAACAGCTCCAGGATCCCGGCCGCGCCGCAGCACTGGCAGGCCACGTTCCAGTAGCCCGGGGTGTGCCGCTGCGGCACGCCGCTCTGGACGATGCCGTGCGCCAGCCGTTCGACCCAGTCGAGGTCGCCCGGATCGCCGGTGACCCGGTGGAGCTCGTAGAACATCCGGGCGACCCCCGCCGACCCCGAGCAGAAACCGAGGTAGTGCAGGCCGCGCCCCTGCGGCACGTGGTGCGGCACGAGGGAGCACTTCTCCGTCACCGCGCTGATCGTACGGACGAAGTCCGCGCCCCTGCGGGCGGCGGCCAGGAACCGCTCGTCCCTCGTCACACCGTACAGACGGGCGAGCAGGAACGCCGTGCCCGCCGTACCGGAGAGGAAGCCGGGTGTGACGGCGTCGACGGGCAGGTCGGCGCAGGAGTCACCGCCGAAGCGGTGTCCCGGCACGGCCAGCCCGGCGATGCGCTCACCCGCTTCGACGGCCACCTGCTCGTAGACGGAGACGCCGAGGCTCCCGGCCGCGTGGAGCAGCGCCAGCACGATGCCGCCGTCGCCACGTTGGGCGGGGTCGCCGGTCCAGCCGATGCCGTCGCCCATGGGTCGCACACTGCGGACGATCTGGTCGGCCGCCGCTCTGGCACTGTCCGTGACGTACTCGTCACCCGTCACCCATCCCGCCTCGGCCATCGCGAAGACGCTGCCCGCCAGGCCGTGGTAGAAGGTCAGGTCGGCCTGGTCACGCCAGGTGGCGGCGAGGTAGCGGGCCCCGGCCTTGGCGTCTTCAAGGTACGCCTCGTGTCCGGTGGCCGCCGCCAGTTCCAGGAAGAACAGGACGATCCCGGCGGCACCGGAGTAAAGCGACGACGGCTGCCCGGCCTTGGCCGACTGGCCCCGGGGGTCCGGATTGGCCAGCCAGTGGCGGCCGAGCGCGTCATCGACGGCCGCGGACCGCACCCAGCGCGCGGCCATGATGGCGGCGGTTATCGGCGTCTCAGCGCGGGGCCACGAGCTCATACCTCATTGTCCCACATTCTTGGTAGGTAATATGGCTACTTTCGCCTTGCTCACCCGCCAGGCGGAGACACCTCGGAAGGCGACGGCCGGTCAGAAGGACACCGGCATGCTCTCAGCTCTCTTCACCGGCGTCCTGGGAAACGATCGACTGCGGGTCGATTCCATGCTCGGAGGCGAGCCGCAGGAGGTTGTCGAGGCGCCCCGTGATGACCTGGATGTCGTACTCATCCCGATCGTCATGTGCCTGCTGCAACTTCTCCCGAGCTTCCAGCACGCGAGCACGCAGCTCCGCGGTGAACTCGTCCATATGACTTTTGCCCCCTTCGTCGGTGGCATGATGTCGCGAACCGTGAAGAATCTCAATCCGTCACCGCTGGTCACGCCGCAGCGGGTGATCCGGGGGGATCTCGACCAGGACGATGGGCGTGCCGTCAGGATCCTCAATCCACATCTCCACCAGGCCCCAGGGCTCGAGCTTAGGCGGCCGGACCACCGTCACCCCACCGGCCACCAGCCTGTCGTGCTCGGCGTCGACGTCCCGGACCTGGAGCCAGATGCCGGGCCCGTGGCCAAAGGAGCCACCAGACCCGCCCGAGCCACCTGATCCACTCGCGCCACCCGGCGCACCCGGGCCGTCCGGGCCGTCGGAGCCGACCGGGCCGTCCGAATGTCCGGACACCTCCAGGAAGCCCTGTCCGAGGAAGAACACCACGCCCGGGTCGTCGGCCGGGCCGAACTCGCGGTAGACCGCCAGGCCCAGCACGTCTCGATAGAAACGACGGCTCGCGCCCAGGTCGTTCGGCCGGAGTAGGAACCGGCTGCTCAGCACTTCCATGTGTCGTTTCTGCCCGTGCCGGCCGATTACCTCACCCATGGACAGGGGCGATCATTCGGGAATTATCGGGCAGGCCTTTCGTCCCTACGAAGGGTGACGGAAGGCGGTGCCGCGGGAAGGAGCACACGGGAGATGCTGGAGCCACGGTGTTCGACGAACGCGGATGACGGCTTCGGCCGGTTGATCTGGCGGGTCACGAACTCCGGCCGATCTTGCGCTATGGGGAGATTCGCATGACTGAGCACGCCACACCGGCCGGCACTCCGGGCGGCCCGGAAGCGGCCCTGCCGAAGCTGGAGAAGCTCGAGGGAGACGAGTGCCTGCGGTTGATCTCCCCAGGGGGCGTCGGGCGCGTGGCCTTCAACGATTACACCGGCCCCGTGATCCTCCCGGTCAACTACGTGATCCACGACGGCGCGGTCCTGTTCCGCACGGCGCTCGGAGGACCGCTGGACCAGGAGCTCCGCACCGGCGTGGAGGGAGCCGAGTTCATCGTCGCCTTCGAGGTGGACCACATCGACGAGACCACCCGTCAAGGCTGGAGCGTCCTCGTGCGGGGTGGTCTGCACCACGTCGTCTCCAGCGAGGAGCGCGCGGAAGCGGCCGAGTCGGGTGTCCAGTCCTGGGCGGGCGGCGAGCGCGAGCTGTACATCAGGATCGCGCCCGTCGAGATCAGCGGCCGCCGGATCCAGCACGCATAAGTCGGGCGCGCATCGAATGCGACAGATCCATCCATCCGGCAATGCGCTGTCCGGAGAGCAGGACGAGGCCACACACTCACCCGTCGCGGCGGGAAGCCATCCCGCCAACTCGCCCGCCACCGCCGCAGACAAGACCGTCGCAGCACGGAGCGCGAACACGCTGTCCGGACCGGGGGTCGCGGCTACGGACGTCGTGGCGCAGGAGCGAGTGGAGGGTCCGGAGCGGCTACCCAGGGAGATGGACGCCTGGGTGGTGGCCCGGCCGGGGCCTGTGGAGACGCACCCCCTGGAGCGGACGCGGCTGCCGGTGCCCACACCGGGACCGGGCGAGCTGCTCGTGCGGGTCGAGGTGTGCGCGGTCTGCCGCACCGACCTTCACCTCGCCGAGGGCGACCTGACACCACGGCGGCCGCGGACCGTGCCGGGGCACGAGGTGGTGGGATGGGTGGCGGCTCTCGGTCCCGGTACGGCGGGGCCGGCGCCCGGCACGCGAGTGGGCGTGGCCTGGTTGCGCTCGACCTGCGGGATCTGCCGATACTGCCGCCGTGGTGCGGAGAACCTGTGCCCGTCGTCCACCTACACGGGCTGGGACGCCGACGGCGGCTACGCCGAATACCTCACCGCCCTCGCGGACTACGTCTACGTCCTCCCCGAAGACGAACCGGCCGACAAGCTCGCGCCCCTCCTGTGCGCCGGGATCATCGGCTATCGCGCCCTCATGCGGGCGGACCTGCCGCCGGGCGGCCGGCTCGGCATCTACGGCTTCGGCGCCTCGGCGCACCTGACGGCCCAGATCGCCATCGCCGAGGGCGCCGCCGTACACGTGATGACCAGGTCGGAGGCGGCGCAGGAGCTGGCCAGGACGCTGGGCGCGGCCTCGGTCGGCGGCAGCGCGGACGTGCCACCCGAACCGCTCGACGCCGCCATTCTGTTCGCCCCCGTCGGCGACCTGGTGCCGGTCGCGCTGGCCGCCCTGGACCGGGGCGGGACGCTCGCCGTGGCGGGCATCCACCTGACCGACATCCCGGTGCTCAACTATCAGCGCCACCTGTTCCAGGAGCGGACACTGCGCAGTGTCACCGCGAACACGCGGGCCGACGGCCAGCGGTTCCTGGAACTGTCATCGCTCCACCGGCCCCGCGTGACGACCACTCCCTATTCCTTCGACGCCGCCGATGAGGCGCTGCGCGACCTCGCCGCCGATCGCGTCGACGGCGCCGCCGTCCTGTTCATGTAACGCTGAGTCATGCACCAAGCCATAGTGCTGAGTAAGGCCCCCGGCCGAACCGTCCGGTGACCATCCGGGATCCTCTCGCCACTGCCGGATCAGCCAGGACCGAGCCGGTGCTGGGCTCGGCGTCGCATCAGGAAGCCGGCTGCCGAGCCCTGGTCGAACGCCGAGGCTGGCAGGTCACCGGCGTCTGCTGTAGAAGAAAAGCCGCAAGGGGGCTCCGCCCCCTGCACCCCCGGCCCTCCTAGGAGATGAGCCGGTTCCTGGGGTGCGCAAGAGCATGTCCCGGGCGGCGGCGACAATTCGTGGGACCGTGACTGGAAGCTGCTGACCGGGTGGAAGCGCTGGCTCGTGCTGTCGGACGCCGAACACCAGTCCTTCACCGACATCTCGCTGGTGGCGGACGTCCTCGGCCTCGAACCTCTCCCTGGCATGCTGCCCGCGGCCCGTGGCGCAGAACTCACCCGCACCTACGTGGCAGCCTTCCTCGACCAGCACCTGAAGTCGCAGCGGCCGCCCCTGCTGGAGAGGCCGTCATCCCGCTACCCCGAGGTCAAGTTCTGTCCCGCGACCTGCGGTCACTCCTGAGACCCCGCGCCGCCGAACGCCAACGGTGAGGTCAACTGTCACTCCAGCCACCTGCTGTATCAAATACGTGCTGAATCTCATCGCAGGAGACCTCCGAGCAGGCCTAACCACGCCGGGAGATCTCATCAATGCCAGGGCTACTCTTCCGGCGAGGGCGACAGCCCTGTCGAGGAGCATGCCGCGAAGGGTCACATAGCTTGACGCTGGTACCGCCGAGGCCGCAGTAGCCCCAAGGCTCTCGGCACGTGATAATGGGCTCCGAGCGGCACTGGCACCTCAGTTCAGGCAGCGGGTGCCCGGCGCGTCAGCCGGACCTCGACATCCGCGTCCAAGGCACGTGCCAGGCGCTCCAGAACCGGCAACGTGGGAATGGTTCCGCCCGCTTCGAACCGCGCCACTGCCGACTGGGTCATGCCGGCCTCGCGTGCCAGGTCGTTCTGGCTCCAGCCACGCTCCTCACGCATCGCGCGCACTGTCTTGCCCAGTTCGTAGGCGAGACGTGTGGCTTCGTAGGCCTCAGCCGCACCCGGCTCGGCCATCCGGCGATCTCTGAGTTCCCGCCAGCTTCCCTGCTCGCTCATACCGCTTCTTCTTCCTCGTCGACGGTGTGCGCCAGTTCGACACAGCGACGCATGGCTCGCCGAGCCCGCTCAACCTCACGATGATCGCGTGACCGTGTCTTGTGGAACACGGTCAAGAGCACGATCCGGCGGCGAGGTGCGATCCAGTACAACCAGGACTTGAAGGGCTATTCCTCGCTGGGCGCCAGGCCCGACTTGTCAGGCACGCGGATGGGTCACCCAACTTGACGTTGGCGCCGCCTATGCCGCAGTAGCCGTTGGGGACCGAGACTAATGGAGCGCGATCAGGATCACCCGATGTTGGCACAGATGGAGCCGAAGACCCAAGAATCGGTGCCCACCACGGTCTCTGGTGATCGCCGGTGTGGGGGCGCTGTGGCCGGTGGGCCATCTTTCACGGGGCCCCTGCCCGCAGGCGCGCGACTCCACGCTGATTTCTATACGCCGCCTGATTCCAGTGGTTACGGTCAGGCCGTTCTCAGTGTGGTTCTGCGGCAGTCTCGTGAAGACGCATGGGTGTCTTTTCCGGTGATAGACCGGTGTATTTTCCGGCGAAAGCTAGGATGTCCGCGGCCAGGGCGCGTTCTTTGCTCGCGGGAAAGGCGGCGTGGGCGGTGTCGGGTTCTCGGCGCATGAGGATCGGCCGGTCACTAATGGTGGCGTGTTGGAGGGCCGCGCACATTTTGGTGACGTGGGCCTCTCCGGTCTGCAGATCGGTTACCGCGCCGGCGAGGAGGAATGCGGGATAGGGGGCTCCGGGCGTGATGTTGTGGTAGGGGGAGTATGTGAGTAGCCATTGGAGTTGTTCGGGTTGGGAGGCGGTACCGAATTCGTCGGTCCACGTGCATCCCAGGCCGAAGTGTTCGTAGCGCACCATGTCACATAGCGGCCCTTCGGCGATAACCGCGGCATACAGGTCTGGTCGCTGTATGGCGGCGGCGGTGACCAGTAGTCCGCCGGCGGATTGGCCGAAGATCGCCAGTTGGTCGCGCGTGGTTCGACCGGTGTTGATGAGCCAGGTCGCGGCGTCGTTGAAGTCGCTGACCGCGCGGTGTTTGTGTGGTCCGCGGCCGGCGTCGTGCCAGTGTTGGCCTTCTTCGCCGCCTCCGCGTACACAGGCGACCGCGTAGGTGCCGCCGGCGCTGACCCATGCGGCCGCCATGGGGAAGAACCATGGGCGCATAGGCATGCCGAAGCTGCCGTAACCGTAAAGGAGGGTGGGTCGGGGGCCCTGATGTTCTTCAGCCGGGGTGAACAGGAACAGCGTGATCTCGGTGCCGTCGCCGGCCTGATAGCGAACGCTGCGGCTGCGGATTTCTGGAGTATGTCCGGCTATCGTGGCGCCGGTTTCTTGTTCCGTCGTCCCGCTGGTCGCGTCGTAGCGATAGATGGTGGGGGGTGTGGTCGCGTCGCAGTAGCTGAACCATGCGCGATGTCCGTGTGGGATGTTTGTGCGCAGGGATGACACGACGCCCGCGCCGGGAAGGGGCAGACCGGTGAGCAGCCGGCCACTGGCCAGGTCATGCAGGGTCAGGGTGGAGGTGCCCTGGCGGGTGCGTGCCACCAGCAGGAGGGGCCGCGGAAGTGCCGGGTCGTCCAGGACCAGACACTCGTCCAAGGGAGCCTGGAGATCTTCGGCTACCAGCGCGCGCCATGCAGCCGGGTCGGCATCGTCCCGGTGCGCCATACAGATGCGGCCACACGGGGCCTGGTAGTCGGTGACCAGCAACAGATTGTTGTCCGCGAGGAAGCGTGGGAGAACACGGGCGCGTATGGTGCGCCCGTCCACGATCTTGACGAAATGCGGGGCTTCCGGATCGATGAGCTCGGCCACGTACACATCGTTGTGTGAGGCGGGCCCAACCATCGCAGTGATCGCCAGATAACGGCCGTCGGCGCTGACCGTGAGCCCGTAATAGTGGTCTGGGGCATCGTCGCCGCCGAGCACCACAGCGTCGGTCCGCCACGGCGAACCGATCCGATGCAACCTCACCCGCCGCTGCAGACGCATGTCGCCGGGGGCCAGTTCCTCATCAGGGACACGGCTGACGTAGTAGAACGCATCCCCTCCCGGCAGCCAGGCGAGCGAGGTGTTACGGGCACGTGGCAACGGCCCGTCCACCGCCTCGCCGGTACGCACGTCCAGCACCATGATGTCGCTGCCGGGCTGCTCGCCGACCTCCATTTGGACAGCCACACGTTCGCCCTCACGCGATGGCCACCAGGCATGCAGCCCGGTATGGCCGGACGGATCGATCTCTACCGGATCGACCAGCACCCGCCTGTTCCCCTGGGCGTCAACGACGAGCAGGCGCCGTTGCTCATCCCCACGGAGCTGCTCGGCAAGGAACATGACCGAACCACGCGCCATTGGAGGCTCCGACACGCCGAAGGATGACACCTCATCCACCAAGGACGCCCACGATTGCTTCTCACGCCATTCGGCGCGATACCCGCGGAAGAGACGATCCTGGGCCGCCGCCCAGTCGCGCACGCGCGCATCATCGCCGTCTTCCAACCACCGGTAGGGATCGGAAACCGGGAATCCGAACAGATCCTCCACCACATCGCTGCGCCAAGCGGCAGGGTAAAGCAATCGCGCCATAAACGCCCCCCGATGTGTTGCCCCGCCTGCCATAGGTCGAGGCACTGCGGCCTATACGCACCGCAGTACCTCGGCTCACTCGGCTACGACTGGCCGCGTAGAATTTCCGCCTGCCAGCCGCGTACGGCCCCAATGCGGGCAGCCGGAGTGGAATCACGATACGGTAGGTATCCGTTCATGTCTGCCTCCCGGATCTGTCGATTCGCCCGAAATGAGCGATTGCGACAGTAGCCATCCCCGTGCCTGCGATCGATAAACACAGGCGTCGCTCTCGACAGTGAGCGCCAATCCTCCTGGATCCTCGGCAGGTGCGGACCGGGCAGCCGGCCGGTTGTATTGGCCATCCTCCCGCCAAAATTTCATGCAAGGAAAGAAGGCATACTGGAATGCCGCGTGTAGATCAATCTTGCGCAAAAGTAATTCGGAGCCTTTCGAGATAGATCCCAGGGCTGACGGAGTTCTCGCATCGCGCGACCGAGAGTAATCAACCGGTTGCCATAGTCATCGCTGGCCCGAGCCCTACTGCTGATTTTGCGTTCACTGGAGCCGGCGATTCATGGTCACTGGCAGGGGACGTGGCCTACTTGGTCGCCGCAGTGCCTCGAAACATCGGCGCGTGTTGGCCAGAGCGTGACGGCACAACTCCTCCCAGCCCTTGACCGCATCACTGGCACCAAACCGGACATCCCACTCGTTGTCCGGAGGTGGGAGCGTCACCCGGTCTCCACGCTTCGGACTCACGCCGAGACCTCTACCGGCCCGAAGTCGCCGCTCGTAGCCGTACGGGCCTGAGAGTAGCGCGCGGGGTCGGCCTTGATGCGAGCGGTTGCCCTCCAGCCTGCGATTACTTCTTGCGTGGTGGTGTCAACGTCTAGCTCTGCGGCATCAGAGAGCGCTTCGACCAGTTCGAGGGTAAACGCGCGAAGTTCGGCGGAGGCGAGGTGGCGGACCCAGGGGAAGACTTCGGGCATGGCGATGACCAGCGCGCGGGCGGTCGGATCGTGCTTGAGGAGGGCGAGGAACAGGCGAGATGCCGTAGCCAGCGTCTCCCCACGCTGATCCTCACGATCGGCCGCGGTTAGGTAGAAGTCGGGGGCATCGCGGTGAGTCACGCGTACTCGACCGAGGCGTGCGGCGCGTTCGGCGACGGCTCGGGGGTTTCTCGACAGATCCGAGAAGGTGACGGCGTCGGCATTTCTCGTGGACACCCCACCATCGTAAGTCAGAACACATTCTGATACCCGGCGGGCAGAGAAAGAGTGCCGCGCCCATACTTGCCGGCAAAGGGAGCCCTCTCTGTCCAGCCTGAGTGAGATCAGGGGATGAACCTCCGGAGTCAGATGGCATCGACCACGAGATCCCGGCTGAATGATCGCTCTGGCTTCGGTATAGACCTCGGCGCCGGCCCTTTCTCCGACAGCCCAGATCTCGCAGATCTCGACCGCCTTGTCGTCGGTGATCCGGTAGACGACCCGCCAGATGTTCCAGCCGACGACAAGCTTGCGGAATCCGGTCAGCTTCCCCGGCCGAGCGGGTAGCCGGCCTCGGGGTTCTCCAGCAGCAGGAGGATCTGAACCGGGCAAGGCGAGCGGGAACGTCCTAGGCGACCTTGTTCCGCAGGGCCTGCTCGAAGTCGTAGCGACGAGCCCCGAAGACGGTCCGCCGGGCCCCTTGTTTGACACGTCAATCATATGCCTATGCTTGACGTGTCAAGCATTGAAGGGACGACGATGGCGACCACGCCTGAAGAGCACCCGATCGTGATCGGGGTCGACAGCTTCGGAGACATGACCCTCGACGGCGACGGCACCATGTTCAGCCAGCCGCAGAACATCCGAGAACTCGTCGCGGAGGGGGTCCTATCGGAGGAGTCGGGCATCGACTTCTTCGGCCTGGGCGAGCACCACATCAAGGAGATGCCGCTGCCGGCGCCGGACCTGGTCCTGGCCTCCATCGCGGCCCGTACCTCACGAATCCACCTGGGGTCCGCGGTGACGGTGCTCAGCTCCGACGACCCCGTGCGCGTCTTCCAGCGGTACGCGACCCTCGATGCCCTCTCCTCAGGGCGCGCCGAAGTGATCCTCGGCCGCGGGTCGAGCATCGAGTCGTTCCCGCTGTTCGGATTCGACCTCGCGGACTACGAGCGCCTCTTCGAGGAGAAACTCGAACTGTTCGCCCAATTGCGCACGGAACAGCCGGTCACCTGGGCAGGAACCACACGGGCCGCCCTACCCGGGCTTCAGGTCTACCCGCGCACCGCCGGCGGGGCGTTGCCGACCTGGGTGGGCGTCGGCGGCAACCCTGCGTCCGTCGTGCGCGCCGCGAAGTACGGCTTCCCGCTGATGCTCGCGATCATCGGCGGCAACCCCGCGCGCTTCGCCCGGCTGTCCAAGCTGTACCGCGAGGCCACCGCGCAGGCGGGCCTCGCTCCCCTGCCCATCGGTGTGCACTCGCCTGGACATGTCGCGGCCACGGACGAGGAGGCGAAGGAGGAGTACTGGCCCACCTACGAGAGCTTCATGCTCGACACGCGGCGGCAGCGCGGATTCCCGGCGATCACTCGCGAGTATTTCGAGCACGAGGTGGAATATGGCTCCCTCTACGTCGGGTCCCCCGAGACCGTCGCCCAGCGCATCGTCAGGACCATGACCGCCCTGGACGCCACCCGCTTCGATCTCAAGTACGGCATGGGCCCGATGCCGCACGAACACATCATGGAGAACCTCCGCCTCTTCGGCACCGAGGTCGCACCGCGGGTGCGCGAGCGACTCCAGCAGGGGTAGAGGCACTGTTCGTGCCGAATACCCGTACTCAGTGCTCGTTCCCCGCTCAGATGTAGAGGGGCGGGACGGCCCGGGGGAGATCATCGATCTCGAAGGAGAGGTCGGCCTCCACGTCGACGACTCCGTCCACCTTCCAGACCTCGTCGAGCAGAGGGGCGATCTGCGAACGGCGTTCCACGGTGCCCGCCAGCGAGACGACACCGTTGTTCACCCGAACGGAACAATCACGGCACAGCAGCCCGGCCGCCGCGGCGACCTCGTCGCGGACCTCCACCCCCGGCCGGACGAAGACCTGAAGCAGGTCGGACTGGCGGACGAGGCCTAAGATCCGCCCCGTCTCGGGGTCGACCACGGGCAGTTGCTTGACCCTGTTCTTGTGCATGATCCCGGCCGCCCACCGGAGGTCGGTCTCCTCGGTGACGGTGATCGCCGGGCTCGTCATGAGCTCAGCGGCGGTACGGCCGGCCGCTTTCCGGTGCTGCCGGCGGCGCGACGGACCCTCGAAAATCGAATCGCCGGGGCGTCTGGTGTCGATCTCCTTGAGGAGCAGATCGTCGTCCGAGATGACCCCCAGCACGCGCCTGTCCTCATCGACGACGGGTACGGCGTCCACGTGGAACCGGCACATCGCCTTCACCACGTCGGTGAGCGAGGCGCCCGTCTCGACCGCGATCACGAACCGGTGCATGACGTCTCTCACGGTCATCGACATGATGCGCTCCCGCTCCGCCCTCCGCTCAAGGCTCCGCCCTCCGCTCAAGGGTCCGCCGCCCGGCCGGGAGCGGGCAGCGGCGAAGGTCACCCCGTTCCGGGACTTACGTCCCCGCCCAAATCACCGTTCTTCTGGGATAGACAGTGCGCCCGCCCCAAGGCGATACCGTCAATCGACTCAAGCGGACACAGAAAACGCATGGTTTGATGTCGTTTATGGCGAACCCCGCGATCCTGACCGTCGACGACGACCCGGCCGTGTCCCGCGCCGTGGCCCGTGACGTGCGGCGCCGGTACGGTGACCGCTACCGCGTGGTCCGGGCCGAGTCCGGCGACGCGGCCCTTGACGCGCTGCGCGAGATCAAGCTGCGCGGCGAGCAGGTGGCCGTCATGCTCGCCGACTATCGGATGCCGCAGATGAACGGCATCCAGTTCCTCGAGGCCGCGATGGACCTGTTCCCGCTGGCCCGCAGAGTTCTGCTCACGGCGTACGCCGACACCGACGCGGCCATCGACGCGATCAACGTCGTCGACCTCGACCACTACCTGCTCAAGCCCTGGAACCCGCCCGAGGAGAAGCTTTACCCGGTGGTCGACGCCCTCCTCGACGCGTGGACGGCCACCCCGGACACGGCGATGCCGGAGACGCGGGTCATCGGCCACCGCTGGTCGGCGCCGTCTTTCGAGGTGCGTGACTTCCTGGCCCGCAACCTCGTGCCGTACCGGTGGCTGCTGGCCGACGACCCGGAAGGCCGGCGCCTGCTGAGCGCGGCGGGGCTGTCCGAGGCGGACGTGCCGGTCGTGGTGACCGCCGACGGCAAGTCGCTGGCCAGGCCGAGCGAGATCGATCTGGCGGCCCACGTGGGGCTGACGACCACGCCGGCGTTGGAGTTCTACGACGTCGCCGTCGTCGGCGGAGGGCCGGCCGGCCTCGGCGCGGCCGTCTACGGCGCGTCCGAGGGGCTGCGGACCGTGCTCGTCGAGCAGCGGGCGACCGGCGGCCAGGCCGGCCAGAGCAGCCGGATCGAGAACTACCTCGGCTTCCCCGACGGCGTGTCCGGAGCCCAGCTCACCGATCGGGCCCGCAGGCAGGCGCTCAAGTTCGGCGCAGAACTGCTCACCACCCGCGAGGTGGTCGGCCTCGAATGCGCGGGCTCGGCCCGGGTGCTGCACTTCTGCGACGGTACGGCCATCGCCGCACACACGATCGTCCTGGCCACCGGCGTTTCCTACCGGATGCTGGAGGCCCCGGGGCTCGCCGAGCTGACCGGTCGCGGGGTCTTCTACGGCTCGGCGTCGACCGAGGCGCCCAGTTGCTCGGGCGAAGAGATCTACATCGTCGGCGGGGCCAACTCCGCCGGTCAGGCGGCCGTGTACTTCTCCCGGTACGCGAGCCGCGTGCACATCCTGATCCGCGGCGACGACCTGACCCGCTCGATGTCGCGCTATCTCATCGATCAGATCGCCGGCATCCCGAACATCGAGGTGCATCCGCGGTCGACCGTCGTACGCGGCGAGGGCACCGACCACCTCGAACGGCTGACCCTGTGCGACCCCCACTCGGGCAGGACGAGGACCGTCGAGACCTCCTGGCTCTTCGTGTTCATCGGGGCCGAGCCGCGGACCGACTGGATCGGCGGCGCCGTCGCCCGGGACGAGCACGGCTTCGTGATCACCGGTCCCGACCTGCTCACCGAGGGACGCCGCCCGCCCGGCTGGACGCCGCCCCGGGACCCCTACCATCTCGAGTCGAGCATGCCGGGCGTCTTCGCCGCCGGAGACGTGCGAGCCGACTCGGTCAAGCGCGTCGCCTCGGCCGTGGGCGAGGGCGCGATGGCGGTGTCGCTCATCCACCGTTACCTGGAGGCCCGATGACCCGGCGGCTAACGCCCGACGAGTTGCGCACACTCTTCCTCTTCGAGGCTCTCGACGACAGCCAGCTCGCCCGGCTGGCCGAGGTGGGAGAGGCCGAGCAGCGGGCCGCGGGCACCGCCGTCTACTCCGAGGGCGAGCCGGCGACCTGCTTCTTCGTGCTGCTCAACGGCACAGTCGCGATGAGCAGGCGGATCCACGGCGACGACGTGGAGGTCAGCCGCACCGAGCAGCGCGGGGTCTACGGCGGAGCGACCCAGGCGTACTTCGCCCTGGCCGACCAGGTCTACATGAACACCCTCCGGGCCATCACCGACGCCGAGTTCTTCGTGCTGCCCGCCGACGTCATGGCCGCGTCGGTGCGCGAATGGTTCCCCATGGCGATGCACCTGCTCGAAGGGCTGTTCGTCGGCATGCGGGCCAGCCAGACGATCGTCGGCGAGCGGGAGCGGCTGCTGGCGCTCGGCTCGCTGTCGGCCGGGCTGACCCACGAGCTGAACAACCCGGCGGCGGCGGCCGTACGGGCGACCTCCGCGCTGCGGGACCGGGTCGCCGGCATGCGCAACAAGCTGGCCATGATCGCCGACGGGCGGCTGGACGGCACCCAGCTGCACGACCTCGTCGAGCTCCAGGAGGCCGCCGTCAAGCGGGCCGCCACCGCGCCGGAGCTGTCCGCGCTGGAGACGTCCGACGCCGAGGACGTGATCGCCGACTGGCTCGACGACCACGACATCACCGGCGGGTGGGACCTGGCCCCGACGCTCGTCGCGGGGAGCGTCGACATCACGTGGCTGGAGCAGATCGCGGGCGCGGTGGGCGAGGACAACCTGGAGCCGGCCGTACGGTGGCTGACCTACACCATCGACACGGAACTGCTGATGGGGGAGATCGAGGACGCGGTCACCCGCATCTCCGGGCTCGTCGCGGCGGCCAAGCAGTACTCCCAGCTCGACCGCGCGCCGCACCAGACCGTCGACGTGCACGACCTGCTCATCGCCACCCTGACGATGATGCAGGCCAAGATCCCGCCGGGGATCCGCAAGGTCAAGGAGTTCGACCGGACGCTGCCGGAGATCCCCGCGTACGCCGCCGAGCTGAACCAGGTGTGGACCAACCTGATCGACAACGCGGTGTCCGCGATGGGCGAGAGCGGCACCCTGACCATTCGCACCAGTCGTGAGGACGACCGGCTCGTCGTCGAGGTCGGCGACACGGGCCCCGGCATCCCGCCCGAGGTCCGGCCGAGGATCTTCGAGCCGTTCTTCACCACCAAACCGGTCGGCGAGGGCACGGGCCTGGGGCTGGACATCTCCTACCGGATTATCGTGAACAAGCATCACGGTGACATCCGGGTGGATTCCGTTCCTGGCGACACCAGGTTCCGGGTCTACCTGCCGATCAACGACGGAGCCTCCGTCTAGCCAGCGGGCGAGTGGCCCACCTCACTCGCGGCTGCTCGTACAGTGTGGTCATGGGCATGGTCAGCACGGTCGGGCTCGTACTGCATCCTCGGCGCGACTCGGCGGAGGCGATCGAGACGATCGTCGAGTGGGCGCGCGGGCGCGGGGGCGCGGTGCTCGGCCTGCCCGACGAGGTGGGCCGCATCGACTGCGACGCGGTCCCGGTCGACGCTCCGACCCTCGTGAAGCGTTCCGACCTGCTCGTCAGCCTCGGGGGCGACGGCACGATGCTGCGCACCATGAGGCTGATCGAGGGCCACCCCACCCCCATTCTGGGCGTCAATCTCGGCAAACTGGGATTCCTCGCGGAGATCGACGTCGAGGAGCTGCCTCCCGCCCTGTCGGCCATCGACAGCCACCGATTCACCGTCGAGCCGCGCATGGCGATCCAGGCCACCGGCTCGGACGGGAAGACGGTGACCGCGTTCAACGACATCGCACTGGTACGGATCCCCGGCGACGGGCTGTCCGCCGTGGCCGTCAGCGTGTACGGGCATCCGTTCGTGCGGTACGCCGCCGACGCCGTGATCGTCGCAACCTCCACGGGGTCCACCGCGTACAGCTTCTCGGCGGGAGGCCCGATCGTCTCCCCCACCGTGGAGGGCTTCCTCGTCGTCCCGGCGGCGGCGCACTCGGCGTTCAACCGGGCCCTCGTCCTGTCGGCCGACGAGGAGGTCACCCTCGACGTGCTCCCCACCAGCGGGCAGCTCGCCATGGAGGTGGACGGCACGATCGGCGGCTACCTGTGCCCCGGTGACCGCCTGACCGTGACCGCCCTCCGGGCCGCCGCCCAGGTCGTACGGCTCGGCACCACGACCTTCTACGAACGCGCCCGCCGCAAGCTCCGCGTCAACGGCAGCGCCGAGGTCGACTGACGCCCGGTCTCCCGCCCGTGGCTAGGAGACGGAGACGACGCGGCCGACGCCACAGAGGAAGTACGCCTTCCTCCGCTCGATCGACGGGTCGATGAAGGGGTTGTCCGGACGCCAATCGTGCAGGTTGACCATGCCGGGCTCGACGAGATCGAGTCCCTCGAAGAACGGCACGATCTCGTCCGTCATGCGTGCGGCGAACTGGGCGCTGGCGTTCTGGTAGACCTTCTCCACCCCGGGCGCGACCTCGGGACGCGCGTCGGCCGCGACGTGCGAGATCGCCAGGTAGCTGCCGGGTGCGAGGGCCTCCCGGATGTGGGCGATGATCCCGGCGGGGTCGTTGGAGTCGGGGATGAAGTGCACGATGGCGAGCAGGAGGACGGCGATCGGCTGGGAGAAGTCGAGGTGCTCCCGCACCTCCCGATGGTTCAGGATGTCCTGGGGACGGCGCAGATCGCCCTCGACGACTTGGACGAGCGGGGTGTCCTGGAGCAGGGCGCGGGCATGCGCGAGAACCTGCGAGTCGTTGTCCACGTACACGGTCCGGGCGCCGGGGGCGTGCTCGCCCGCCACCTCGTGCACGTTGCGCTGGGTGGGCAGGCCGGCGCCGATGTCGAGAAACTGCCGGATGCCCCGCTCGGCGAGGAAGCGCACGGCCCGGACGAGGAACTCGCGGTTCTCCCGGATGCCGATGGGGATCTCGGGGACGTACCGCAGGACCTGCTCGGCCGCCGCCCTGTCGGCGGGCAGGTTGTCCTTGCCGCCAAGGAAGTAGTCGTACATGCGTGCCGCGTTGGGGACGGTCGGGTCGAAGCCACTACCGAGGACGCGCGGGTCCATGCGAATCCCTCCCACTCGTCGACACTCCGGGCGATCTTAGCTCAGACACGAAATGTCGTGGCTTTTATTAAATATGGTACGAAAATCTTCTTTCCTGCCATGATCCTTCCATGGCCGCTTCCCCCCGGCGCCGGGTCCTGGGCGCCCAGCTCGCCTCCGGAATCACCTCCGTCAACATGTGGGCCCTGCTGTCCTTCGCGACGATCGGCACGGCGGTGGTGTCCTTCCTGCCGTCGGCGCAGCCGCACATCCTCACCACGATCCTCGGGGTGCCGGAGTCGCGCCAGGGAACGACGATCGGCGTGCTCAACTTCGCGGCCGAACTCGCGATGGTGCTGAGCCTCGCGTGGTACGGCGCGCTCGCCGACCGGGCCGGTCGGCGGCTGGTCGTGCTGGCCGGCCTCGGGCTGTGCGCGGCCGGCACCGCGCTGTTCCCGTTCGCCGGGAGCACGGCCGTCCTCGTGGCGCTCCGTGTGGTGTTCGGGCTGGGTGTCGCCGCGATCAACGCGATGCTGTCCACCATCGCGATCGACTACGTCCGCACCCGCTCGCGCGGGACGTCGTATGGGCTGATCGGCGTCTTCGGCGGGCTGGGGGCGGTGATCGCCGTGCTCGCCCTCGTCCGGCTGCCGGAGACGCTGGAGTCCGCGGGACTGGAGCCGGTCGCCGCGGCGCGCCTGGCGTTCCTGGTGATCGCGGCCGGGATCCTGGTGGCCGCGGGCGCGCTGTGGCTGTCGCTGTCGCGGGTGAGAGTGAGCTCCATCGGCGAGCGGACCCCACTGCCCCGGCTGGTCCGCGAGGGCGTGGCGCTGGCGCGCGATCCGGGGGTCGCGTTCTCTTACGCGGCGTCGTTCGTCGCGCGAGCCGACCTCGCCATCGTCGTGTCCTTCATGAGCCTGTGGGTCTCCGACTACGCCAAGGGGCACGCGGGCATGACCAGCGCCGAGGCCGTGGCCAAGGCGGGCGCGATCGTGGGGATCTCGCAGACGGTCGCGCTCGTCACCGCGCCGCTGTTCGGCTGGCTGGGCGATCGCGTGCGCCGCCAGGATCTGGTGATCGTCGCCCAGGTCGTCGCCGGGGTGGCGTACCTGGCGACGCTGCTCGTCGCGGATCCGCTCGGCCCCGGCATGATGGTCGTCGCCGTGCTCATCGGCGTAGGCGAGATCGCGGTCATCACCACGGCCGGCCCGCTGCTCGCGCAGCAGGCGCCCGCCGACGTGCGGGGGTCGGCGTTCGGCGTGCACACGCTCTGCGGCGCGGCCGGCGTAATGATCATCTCGGCGCTGGGCGGCGTGCTGCACGACACGTGGCGGCCCGCCGGGCCGTTCGTCGTCTCCGGCGCGGCCGGCCTGCTGGTCGCCGCGTACGGCCTGTCCGTACGGCGGCGGATCGCGGCCAGGGCGGACGCCGACCTGGCCGGGGAGGCGGTCCCCGTCGACTGACCCCTCCCCTTGTTTGTGATCATGCACAAGTTCCCGGTGAGCCCCGCCCACCTGCCAATCTCTTGTTGGTGATCATGCGCAGGCTCCCGGCATAACCCCGCGACCTGCGCATCAACCAAGCGTGATCATGCGGAGGATGGCATCAAGCGAGTACTCACGGCCGCCATCCGAAGTGAGCCCTCCGTTAGCCCAGGAGGCGGTCGATCTCCGCGAGTTCTTCGGAGGACAGGGGCGGGCCGGCCAGGGCGGCGACGTTCTGGTCGAGCTGCGGGACGCTGCTCGCGCCGATCAGCACGGATGTGACGCGGCTGTCGCGGAGGATCCAGGAGATCGCGAGCTCGGCGAGGCTCTGCCCACGGGCCTGGGCGACCTTGTTGAGCCCGCGCAGCGTCTCCAGCAGCTCCGGCGTGAGGTCGTCGCGCGACAGGAAGCGGCCGATCGCCATCCGGGAGTCGGCGGGGACGTCCCCGTCGAGGTAGCGGCCGGTCAGCAGCCCCTGGGCGAGCGGCGAGTAGACGATACACCCGGCGCCGGCGCCCTCGAGGGTGTCAAGCAGCCCGCCCTCGATCCAGCGGTCGAGCATCGAGTAGTTGGGCTGGTGGATCAGCAGCGGGGTGCCGAGCTCCCGCAGGGCGGCCACGGCGCGGGCGGTCTCCTCGGCGGAGTAGTTCGAGATCCCCGCGTAGAGCGCCCGGCCGGAGCGGACGGCGGTGTCGAGCGCCCCCATGGTCTCCTCGATGGGCGTCTCGGGGTCGGGGCGGTGGTGGTAGAAGACGTCGACGTAGTCGAGGTTCATCCGCTTGAGGGACTGGTCCAGGCTCGACAGCAGGTACTTCCGCGACCCCCACTCGCCGTACGGCCCGGGCCACATGTCGTAACCGGCCTTGGTGGAGATGAACAGCTCGTCGCGGTACGGCCGGAAGTCGGCGTTGAAGTGCCGCCCGAAGTTCTCCTCCGCGGAGCCGTACGGCGGGCCGTAGTTGTTGGCCAGGTCGAAGTGGGTGATGCCGAGGTCGAAGGCGCGGCGCAGGACGTCACGCTGGCGGTCCAGCGGCGTGGTGTGACCGAAGTTGTGCCACAGCCCGAGCGAGATCTCCGGCAGCAGGACCCCGCTCCGTCCGCTCCGCCGGTAGGTCATCGTGTCGTAGCGGCCGGGTTCGGCGGCATAAGGGGCGGCATAGGGGGACTGCGGGGACATGCGAGGCCTCTCTTCGTGGATGTACGGCTCCCGCCGGGGTGGCGAAAGCCGTACATAAGGACTATCAGGAAATATCACTAGATAACGCCCCGGCCCCTCGGGGCGCGCCTCAGCCGCCGTGATCGGCGTTGATGTCGGTGATCCACTGGCGGCAGTTCCCGCAGGCGCCCCTCGCCTTCCACACCTGCCGCAAGTCGTCCCACGTCTCGGCGTGGAAGTTCAGGTTCTTCCCGACGATATCGGCCGGCGACGTGATGCCGATCTCCTTGATGTAGGTGTTCATCACGTCGACCTCGGCGCACACGTCCGTCTTCCACTTCTCGACCTGGCGGACGTTCTTGAGGATGTCCCGCATGATCGTGGTCAGCGCATACCTCCGGTTGGGCACGCCGCTGCTGCCCAGCCAGACGAGCCCGGTCTTCACGTCGACGAGGCCGGCGAGCACCGTTCCCACCTCGGACTCCGGGTCAGGGGCTCCGGCGTAGGTCTTGCGGAACTCGACCACGGCCTGTCTGGCCAGCAGTTTGCGCCGGTCCCGCTCCTTCCGGGCGTTCTCCTCTTCTTCCTTTGCCTTTTGCTTCTTCCAGTGCTCGACGTAGTACAGCCATGCCACCTTGGCCTCGCGGCGCGCCCAGTCCTCGAAACGCTGCTTGGCGGCAACCGGGTCCTCGTGGTTGACGGCGACCGCGATTTCGAGCGCCCGCAGCCTTTTCACGACCTTTTCGACATCGTCCTTCGACGGATCGCTCTCCTGGATGGACATCCGCGCGTGGAGCGCCTCGACCTCCTTGTACCGATCGAACGCCCACTTCTTCACCTCCTCGACCTTGGCGGGGTCGAACCCGGGGGGCGCGACCGCGTCCGTCCGCGCCGCCCGCTGACCGCCTTCGAGCACCTTCTGCTCGGCGTCCAGCATCGTGTCCTCCCCTCCTCCCAGCGCCTTCTGCTCGCCCTCCAGCGTCCGGGATTCCCCTGACCCCCACATGCCTGCCGGCCCTTTCCCCGTCGGAGACGGATGATCGTGGTGACTGCCGAACCGGGGATCTCAAAGCGACGGGAACGCCGGATCGTCGGTCAGCGGGCCGCCGTTCATCTGCCCGTCAGTCGTCTGCCCGTCGAACTGCGGCGTGCCCACCGCCTGGCCGTTGACGGCCGCGTGGTCGATCTGGTTGACGATCTGCGGGCGCACGAACAGCCGCTGGAAGAGAGCGGCGCGCTCCGCGTCGTTGTCGGAGACGATCGAGAGGGCGAGCTTGAGCTTCTCGGCCTCCAGCCGGCGGAGTTGGGTGTCCACCTGGCGGGCCTGGTTCTCGGCCTCCCGGCCGCGGACGGCCTGGACCTGGAGGCCCGCGGAGTAGTCGTCCAGCGCGCTGCCCTCACCGAGGAAGGAGTCCACCACCACCCCGTCGGTGCGCAGCACGTGCTGGTCGGCGGCCAGGATGATGCCGGGCACGGTGTGCTTACGGCCGTCCGGACCGGTGTACGACGAGGTGAAGCCCGGGTTCACCCGCGTGCGCCCGGCCGGCTCCTCCCGGATGAAGCCGGGCTGCTCCTGGCCCCGGTAGTCGGTGATGGCCCGCAGCTCCTCCCAGATCGCGTGGCCGACCTCGTCCACCCGGTCGGGCAGCAGGCAGTCGCCCAGCAGACGGTCCAGCTCGGCCAGCGGGACCTCGTCGCGGGACTCGGCGTGGCCGTTGAAGAACGCGACCCGCACGTCCACCAGGTGGAGCAACGTCACGAACTCCTGGTTCATCTGCCGGAAGACGAAGTTGAGCGTGCGGCTGACGTTGATGTTCTCCAGCGTCCGATCGACGGCCTGCTCCTCGCCCTGCTCCAGCTTCACGTCGAGGCTCGTGTCGACCTGCACCTCACGGCGGGAGGAGGCGCGCGCGGTGTTCTGGTTCACCGCGTTGGTCAGGTTCTTGGTGAACTCCTCCCGCGCGCTGTTGGAGCTTCCCGACACGCCGCCGCTGATCTTGGCGCTGGCGCTTCCCCAGCCCCAGGTCGCCTTGCCCTCCGCCTCGGCCTCCGCCCGGTATTCGAAGCTCTTGCTGGCGTTGTCCTGGTTGGACTGCTCGGAGTTGACCGTACGGGCGAACTCGCTCTCGGTCTCGGTGTTGGTGGAGTCGAGGATCGACGACGTCTTCTGCAGGCTCTCGGCCGACCGCTTGTACGTGCTGACCCGGATGCTGGTCTTCTCTCCCGGCAGCAGCGAGAAGGTCTTGATCGTGCGCCCACTGCCGTACCGCGCCGGGAACGAGGAGAGCTGGTAATACTCCACGAGCACCAGGCCGGGCGCGCAGTGGGCCGGCGCGGGCAGGAACCGGTAGGTGTACTCGCCCGTGGCGGCGCGGTGTACGGCCAGCCGGCCACCGGCCGTGAGCTGGGCCACGACCGTGGCCTCGTCGAGCGAGCTCACCGCCGCCAGGGCGCCGGTACGGCCGGCCTCGTCATCGCCGGGAGCGACGTTGGGGAACACCGCGGGATCGAAGTAGCCGGTGGCCTTCGCGTTCTTCCACGCCGCGGCGATCCGCTCCCGGGTGAGCGCGATCGGCGGCACCCGGGTGCCCGGCGTCTCGTAGCCCGTGTCGGGGTCCTCGTAGCCGTGCAGGTAGATGAGAGGGCTCTTGGGCTCGGGCCGGCGCCGGTCCTGGGCGGCCAGCCTGGTCGAGGTCACCGGCTGGTTCGTCAGCCGGAAGCACAGCTTGCGCCTGTCCAGCGCCGTGATCAGCGGCCCGCCGAAGTCGAGCGGGACCACCACGTCCCTGACGTTCTCGCTGCCCCGGTAGTTGAACCGGAACGTGAGTGACGAGCCGTGCACGAGCTCCCGCCACGGTCCCTGGCCGTCGCCCGGAGAGTCTTCCGGCAGGTCCCTCAGCGTGATGCCGAAGAAGTGCCAGCCGGCCCCCATCGACACATCGGGCAACGAATCCCAGAGCGAGAGCTGCTCCCCCGCCTCGGTGTACACGGCACAGGTGACGTCGAACCCTTCGTCCGCGCCGATGGCGATCGCGCAGGTCCCCACCGAGCCGAACGTGTAGGGGGCGACCCAGTAGCTCAGCCCCGCGAAGCTGAGCCACGCGTCGGAAGGGATGTCGAGCGGGATGATGTGCTGCCCGCGGTAGCTGGTCGGTTCCGGGAGATCGTGGCCGATGACGATGGCCTCGGCGGACGGCGGAGCCGGAACGGGCACGACGGATTTGGGCACGACGGATTTGGGCACGACGGATTCAGGCATGGACCCTCCCCTTAGGCATGCCGACGAGCGCCCCGACTCACCGCCGACAATGGAAATACAACAGCGAGCCATATGCCATGCTCAGCGCAATTCCGGCGCACGCCCCGTGAATTATCTATACGTCCGGAAATCTGGCGATGTTCACATATGTCCTCGCTTGAGGGCCATCGTGCTACAGGAACGAGCCAACGACAAGGTCGCTTACCAATCGAATTCAGCCGGCAGGACCGCCGTCACATCTTTCCCAATTCCCCAAAGGGTGTCGGTATTGCCTGACGGAAAGCTGAATGACCGCTGAACGCACTCGGATAAGCGAGCTCGTGTCAAAGGGAGCAGGTCACCGCTTGAGGCCGACGCCGACCAGGCCCGCGAACCTCTCGGTCGACCACGGCCCCTGCGGACGCCATTCGGCCGGGCCGACCAGGCCGGGGTCGAGCACCTCGAACCCCTCGAACAGGCCGAGGATCTCCTCCCGCGTGCGCGCCCCGAGCCGGGTGTTGGCGCCCTCGTAGACCCGCTCCGCCGCGGCCATCTTCTGCGGGAACGCGTCCTTCGACAGGTGGGAGAGGATCAGATGGCTTCCGGGCGCGACGGCGTCGCGGTAGGCCGCCAGGATGCCCCGCGGGTCCTCCGAGTCGTCGACGAAGTGCAGGACGGAGACGAACATGAGGGCGACCGGCTCGTCGAAGTCGATGAGCCTCCGGACAGCCGGATGGCCGAGGATCTCCCGCGGATGGCGGAGATCCCCCTCGACGAACTCCACGTTGTCCGATCTCACCAAGATGGCGCGTGCGTGGCTGGCCACCACCGGGTCGGAGTCCACGTAGATCACCCGAGCGTCGGGGCCCGCGACCTGGTGCACGTTCTCCCTGGTCGGCAGCCCCGAGCCGAGGTCGAGGAACTGCCGCACCCCGGCGGCCGCCGCCGTCCTGACCGCCCGCCCGAGGAACGAGCGGTTGAGCCGCACGCCCCGCAGGACCCGCCCGTCGGAGATCCTGACGATCTCCTCCGCGCTCTCGCGGTCGGCGGCGAAGTTGTCCTTGCCTCCGAGCCAGTAGTCGTACATCCGGGCGATGTTCGGAGTGCCGGCACCCACGCCTCGGGGGGCATCACTGCCGTGCGCGCTCACGGTGACCTCCTCGGATACCGGAAATCGACTATAGAAGCCCTCCCGGCCTCGCGGCCAGTGATCCACTGGTCCAAGACTTTCGTGATCATGCAAAGGTTCCCGGCGAAGCCGCTTCACCTGCGAAACCGGATTCGTGATCATGCGGTCGTGGTGACACGTACGCTCACGCCATGAGCGGCGGGCGACCTGCTCAGCGGACACCGCGCGGGCGGAACTGGATGCTGATCCGCGCCCCGGTGACCCGTGTGCTCTTGGGAATGGCGTGCTCCCAGGTCCGCTGGCAGCTGCCGCCCATCACGAGGAGGTCGCCGTGGCCGACCTCGTGACGCAGCGCGGGGCCTCCCCCGCCACGAGGCCGGAGCATCAGGTTGCGCGGCGTGCCGATCGAGACGATCGCGACCATCGTGTCCTCCGTGCTGCCGCGCCCGATGGTGTCGCCGTGCCAGGCCACGCTGTCCTTGCCGTCGCGGTAGAGGCACATCCCGGCCGTGCGGAACGGCTCGCCCAGTTCCTCGGCGTAGTGGGCGTTGAGCGCGTCCCGCGCCTCCTCCAGCACGCGGTCCGGAAGGGGCTCTCCCTCGTCGTAGAACTTCAGCAGCCGGGGGACGTCCACCATCCGGTCGTACATGTGCCGCCTCTCGGCATGCCAGGGCACCACATCGAGCAAGCGGTCGAACAGCGCGTCCGACCCGGAGATCCAGCCCCGCCGCAGATCGATCCAGGCTCCGTGATCGAGCAGGGTCCGCTTCACCGTGGGCCCCAGAGGGCCGGCGCAGGTCTCGTCGCGCCAGTCCAGCAGCGACCCCTGGAACAGGCTTTCCATAGGCCCAGTGTACGACGCCTATTCGTACAGACATTCGATCAGGTGTAGTTCTTCAGCGTGATGGCGCTCGCCGTCTTCCGGACACCCTTGGCGATCAGGCCCTTCCACGGCACGTACGGCAGGAGCCGGAAGTTCGTGTTCATGAACCAGGCGATGAAGCGGTTCTCCGGGACCATCCACTTGCTGACCCCCTCCCCCTGCTTCTGGCAGCCCCTGGCGTAGTCGCGCATCGCCTCCTCGTAGCGGGCGAACGCGGTGCGATGGTCGCCCCCGGCCTCCGCCAGCTCCCCCGCGAGGACGTACGCCGCGACCATGGCGAGGCCGGTGCCCATGCCCGACAGCGGCGAGGCGCAGTAGGCCGCGTCTCCGAGCAGCACCACCCGTCCCGTGGACCACCGGTCCATGTGGACCTGACTGACCGAGTCGAAGTAGAAGTCGGAGGCGTCCCGCATGTCCCGCAGCAGCCGGGGAGTCTCCCAGCCCACCCCGGCGAACGCCTCAGCGAGGATCTTCTTCTGCTGCGCGACGTCCCGGCGGTCATAGGCAAGCGAGGGCGAGCCGAAGTAGAACATCGCCTTGGCCTCGGTGTTCTTCCGGGCGCTGTACATCGCGACGAGCTTGCCCGGCGTGCTGTAGGCCTGTCCAGTGTGGTCGAGCCCGAGGTGGTTGGCGGTCGTGAAGATCGCGCAGTGGAGCCCCAGATCCTTGACGAACCGCGACTCGGGGCCGAAGGCGAGCGCGCGCACATTGGAGTGCAGGCCGTCGGCGCCCACCACCAGGTCGAACCTGCGCGGCGCCCCCCGCTCGAAGGTGACGTCGACGCCGTCGGCGGTCTCCGAGATGGAGGTGATCGAGTCGTCGAAGATGTACTCGACCTCGTCCCTGGTCGCGTCGTACAGGATGCGCGCGAGGTCGCCGCGCAGGATCTCGACGTCGCCGCTGAAGAGGTCGGCTGGCATGCTCGCGATCTGCTTGCCGTCCTCGTTGACGTACGACATCGCGCCCATGTTCGTCGCGGCGCGCTTGACCTCGTCGAGGATCCCCATGCGCTCCAGCACGGTGAGGTGGGCCTCGCCGCGGAAGTCGACCGCGTAGCCGCCGTCGCGGAGAGCGGGCGCCCGCTCCACCACGGTGGGGGTGAAGCCGTGGCGGCGCAGCCAGTAGGCCAGCGCGGGGCCGGCGACGCTCGCTCCGGAGATCAGGATGTTCGTGTTCGTGAGGCGCTCTGTGGTGTCCATGGCTCAGAGGCTCGCGGAGGGCGCTCACCGCGCACTCACCACGGACTCACCGATCCTCACCAAGCCCCCGGCCCCGGCCTCGCCAAGCCCCGGCCCCCGCCTCAACCGGCTCCCGGGCGCGCCGCATCGGGTGCGTCGCCGGACGCGCCGGGGCCGGCGGAGCCGAGGTCGATGACGGCGTTGATGGGCGAGGCCAGGATGACGGCATCCGGCACGCCAGCGAGGCGGAGCGCGTCCTCCGGCGCCAGCCGCATCCCTTTCCGGTACGCCTCGTCGTACGGCGACTCGCCCAGGATCGCCTTAACGGCGGCGGCCACCCGCGCCGCCTCGGGATCGCTACCGGTGGCGATGCCCCGTAGGGCCGTGGCGGCCCCGAGGAACTCGGCGGCCGACACGGCGTCGCCCTCCGCGAGCGCCACTCCCGCCAGGGCCTCGACCGCACGCGCGCTCTCCGGGAGCGGCCCCACGGTCACCACGACCTCGACGGCCTGCCGGTACCGGTCCCGCGCCTCGGCGAGGTCGCCGCGGGCCTCGGCCACCTTGCCGAGCCCGATGAGCGCGCCCGCCCGGTTTCCCACGCTCTTGACCCAGTGCGGGTCGAAGCGCTCCAGCGCCTCCTCGTACAGCCGGGCCGCCTCCGGCAGGTCGCCCTCCTGGCGGGCGATGTCGCCGAGGCCGCGCAGCGCCGCCGCCAGGTAGGTGAGGCTTCCGGCGCGCCGGGCGATCTCGGCCGCCTTCTCGTAGTCGGCCCGCGCCCCGGCGAGATCGCCACCGCCCACATCACCACCGCCCACATCACCACGGGCCGCGCCGCCGTGAGAGCGGTAGTCTCCCCGGTTGACGAGCAGGTCGGGGAGGTCCTCGACGGCGCCCAGCTCCTCGGTGAGAGTGAGCGCCTCGTCGATCAGGGTGATCGCCCTGGTGGTGTCGCCGCAGATGTCCGCCACCCCGGCCAGCGCGTCGAGGGCGAACGCCGTCCCCCACCGGTCGCCGAGCGAGCGGAAGACGTCGGCCGCCATGGCGAACTGCCGCTCGGCCTGCGCGAAGTCACCCGCGGCGTGCTGGGGGTATCCCCACGAGAGCTCAACCAGGGCCCTTTCCCACGGATCGGGCCCAGCGCCCCCTCGGGTCATCACGGCGAGCGCCACGGATGGGTCGCCCTCCCCGGCGGTCAGCATCGGCCACAGCAACGTGATGATGGGGTGGCGATGCCCCCAGTCAGGGGCGACGACGAGCCGCTCGGCCAGCTGCCGGCTCCGGTTCCACGCCTCCCGTCCGGCCGCGCTCGCCGCCGCGGTGAGCGCGCAGAAGACGTACTCCTCCCCCAGCCCCGGCGGCGGCTCGGTGCCGACCAGGTCGAGGAGCGCCACGGCGTGTCCCGTCGCCCAGGTCCGCAGGCCGCGCATCCAGAGGTACGACGACAGCGACGCCAGGAGCCTCAGCCCCAGCTCGGGCTCCCCGGCGTCCGCGGCCCATCGCAGCGCGGCCTGGAGGTTCTCGTGCTCGGCGGCGAGGATGTCCAGCCACTCGATCTGCTCGGAACGACGCAGGCGCGGGCCGGCGTCCTCCGCGAGAGCGAGGAAGTGCTCCGCGTGCGCCCGCCGTACGGCGTCGGACTCGCCTGCGGCGTCGAGCCGCTCGGCGCAGTACGCGCGGATCGTCTCCAGCATGCGGAACCGCCCGTTGCCGACCTCGACGAACGACTTGTCGGCGAGCGAATCGAGCACGTCCTCGGCGTCGGGGACGGCGCACACGCGCTCCGCCGACTCGACCGTCGCGCCGCCGGAGAAGGCCGTGAGACGCCGCGCCATCACCTGTTCGTCCTCGGACAGCAGGTCCCAGCTCCATGCCACGACCGCGCGCAACGTCTGGTGCCGTGCCTGTGCCGTACGGCTGCCGCGCGACAGCAGGCGGAACCGGTCGCCCAGGCGGGCGGCCAGGTCCACGGCGTCGTGCGTGCGCATCCGCGCCGCCGCGAGCTCGATGGCCAGCGGCAGGCCGTCGAGAGCCTGGCAGACGTCCCGTACGGCGTCGGCGTTGGAGTCGTCCACGGTGAAGCCCGGCCGTACGGCGGCGGCCCGGTCGGCGAACAGCCGCGCCGCCGCGGACGGGGAGAGCGCGCGGACGGGCCAGAGGTTCTCACCGGTGATGCCGAGCGGCTCCCGGCTCGTGGCCAGGACGCGGAGGTTCCGGCAGCCCGCGAGCAGCCGTTCGGCGAGCGCCGCGGCGGCCTCGACGACGTGCTCGCAGTTGTCGAGGACGAGCAGCAGCGGCCGGTCGGCCAGCGCCGCGACCAGCCGGGAGACAGGCGTCGTCTCGCCCGGCATCGCGAGGAGCCCGCCCTCGCGCAGGCCGAGCGCGCCCAGCACGGCCTGCGGCACCTCCGGCCCGTCGCGCAGCGGCGCCAGCTCGACGAAGCAGACATCGGGCTCCTGGCCGGCGACCTCGATCGACAGCCGGGTCTTCCCCGCGCCGCCGGGGCCGAGCAGCGTGACGAGCCGGGTCGTCGCCAGCAGCTCCCCGACCTTGTCGAGATCGTCAGCACGACCGACGAAGCTGGTGAGCTGCGCCGGAAGCGACGGCGGCTCGAACAACCGGTCGCCCCGCAACAGAGCCTGGTGGATCTCGGCCAGCTCAGCCGAGGGGTCCGCGCCGAGTTCGTCGGCCAGTAGCCGCCTGGTCTCCTCGAACACCACAAGAGCCTCGGCCTGCCTGCCGTCCGCCTGGAGGGCCCGCATGAGAAGCCCGCGCAGCCGTTCCCGCAGCGGATGGCGGCCGGCTGATTCCCGCAGCTCCGGCACGACCGCCCGGTGCTCGCCGAGCTGGAGGTCCGCCTCGATCCGGTCCTCGAGCGCGGCCAGCCGCCGCTCCTCCAGGCGTACGACCTCGGCCTGGACCGACTCGCCGTCACCGGCCCCCGCGTGGCCCGGCCGGGCCGGGCCTGACGCCGCGTCGGCGAGCGCGGGTCCCCGCCACAGGGCGAGCGCCTCGTGGAGCAGGGCGGCGGCCTCCCCCGGCCTGCCGTTCCGGAGGGCGTGCCGTCCCGCGTCCGCGAGCCGCTCGAAGCGATGGGCGTCCACGTCGCCGGGATCGACCCCGAGCCGATATCCGCCGGGGGCGAGCTCGATCGGCGCGTGGTGCTTCAAAACCTGGCGGAGCCTGGACACCTGCGACTGCAGCGCGTGCCCGGCTCCGCTCGGGGCCTGCTCGCCGTACAGGTCGTGGACGAGGCGGTCGGCGGTGACCACCTCGCCCGGGCGGACGAGCAGCAGAGCCAGCAGCGCACGCCGGGTCGCGCCGCCGATGGACACCTCGCTCCCGTCGTCATGCCAAGCCCGGGTTGTGCCCAGGATCCCGAATCGCATGGTGGTGATTCTGTCGGATGGCCCCGACACACTGGGACGGCCGCAGGGGGAGCTACCAGGTCACGGGGAGCTCGACGAACCCGCCGGTGAGCCGGTCGGAGCGTGGCTTGAGCTGCTCGTACGGCACGGCCAGGCGCAGCGTGGGGAAGCGCTGGAACAGCGAGGAGAACACGGCCCGCAGCTCCACCCGGGCGAGGCTCGCCCCGAGGCAGTAGTGCATCGCGTAGCCGAACCCGACGTGCGGCTCAGCGTTGTCCCGGGCCACGTCGAACCGTTCGGCATCGGGATAGACGCGTTCGTCCCGGTTCGCCGCGATCGTGGCGAGCATCAGGAGGTCACCGGCCCGGATGGTGACCCCGCCGATTTCGACGTCCTCATAGGCGTACCGGACGAGTCCGTGCTCGCTCGGCGCGGCCATCCGCATGATCTCCTCCACGGCGCCGGCGACGAGCGAGGGGTCGCGGAGGAGCGCGTCCCGCTGCTCGGGGTTACGCAGAAACAGCAGCACGCCCTGGTCGATCTGGTTGACGGTCGTCTCGTGCCCTGCGAACAGCAGTCCCGCGGCGATCCTGGCGATGTAGTCCTCAGGCAGGTCCGCGGCCGCCAGGTCGGAGTACACGTCCTCGTCCGGCCTCTCGCGCTTGGCCTGGACGATGGCGTAGGAGTAGGCGCGCATCTCGTCCTGCGCGGCGGCGGAACGCGCGGAATCGTCCAGGTCGGCCATGTCATCGGCCATCGCCCGGAACTTCTCCCGGTCCTCGTACGGCACGCCGAGCAGCTCGCAGATCACCTGCATGGGCAGCGGCACGGAGAACCGCTCATGCAGGTCGGCCGGCGGCCCCTGCTCCGCCAGGTCGTCCAGCAGGTCGTCGATCAGAAGCTGGACCCGGTCCGACAGGTGGCTCATGCGGCGGGCCGAGAAGGCGGGCGTCAGCAGCCGCCGCATCCGCTGATGGACGGCCCGCTCGGTCTCGTAGTCGCCGATCGGGCCGCCCAGCAGGGCGCTGTTGGACAACCGGGGAGCAGACTCGGGGGTGGGATGTGAGCGGCCGAACCGCGCGTCCGCGAAGACCCGCCTGATCTCGTCGTAACCCGTGACCAGCCAGGCCTCGTCCCCCGTCCGGGTCAGGACCTTGACGATGGGCTCCTCGGCACGCAGCTCGCCGAACTCCGGCGAGAGCTCCAGCAGGTCGCTCCGATCGAACGGCAACTGCCTGAGTTCCGTCATGTCAGGATTCCTTTCAGAAAGCCCCCCGACTGACGGTCTCACCGGAAATAATGCGCGGCAAGCCTCCCTGTCCGCTTCAGGACGTGACGTTCTCAGGAGCTGACGCCGGCGCAGATCGCCCTCCCCCTCAGTGCTGACTTTTGGCAGCCGCCCGCGAAAGCTGGATCTGACATCCGTTCATGGACAGCTATCTATGAGCGCGTGGGATTTCCCTCATGACCCGCCGGGGATCTGACGACCGGGCGCATCGGGCCCCATCCCGTCCGGAAGGTGAATGTCGTGGCAGAGACCGCCAGGCGCACCCCCCGTCAGACCGAGAAAACGGACCAGAGCACGAGGACGACCCCGGGCGCGATGGAGTCGGCGACAAGGGACTCCGGCACACGAGACCAGGGCACACGAGACTCAGGCGCCAGGGGCATGCCGAGGGCCGGGAAAGTCCCGCTCATGGGAGAGGTTCCCGTCATGGAATGGGAGCGGAGACTGCGCGACGTGATGGCGGCCGGCGGCCTCTGGACGCGGGACACGCGTGCTCCCAGCTACGAGGAGCTCCGGCCGTACGGCCACCGCGAGACCTCCGGGTTTCCCGTCTACAAGAACCTCGAAGAGCGGCTTCTGCGCGCTGAGGACCATCCGGACCCGGTGATCGCCCACGTCCTGGCCACCTGCGCCGGATACGCCTATTCGGGAGCCGATACGCTTTCGATGATCATGGCGAGAATGGGCCTGCCGGACAACAACTGCCGCGTGATCGCGTCAACCGTCGACGCGATGCTCATCTGCTCCACGTCGTTCGTGATTCAGAGCAACAGCGGGCGGGTCGCCATCCTCTGCTACAGGGGCACCGAACCCATGAACTTCGTCAACTGGCTGACCGACATCGACCTCGAACCGGAGCGGATGGGCTACCAGTTCGGAGATCCGTGCGCCACCGTGCACGCCGGTTTCTACCGCAACGTACGGACCACCCGCTACGAGGTCATGCACACGCTCAGGGAGGCCTGTAACCGGCAATCCGTGCGTATCGCACTGCCGAACGGGCTTTACGGCGCCGAGCTCCCCGGGATGCAGAACAACCTCGAAGCGCTGTACATCACCGGCCACAGTCTCGGCGGAGCCATGGCCGCGATGATGGGCGTGATGATGCGGCACGAGCGCAAATATCGGGACGAGTTCGCCGACCGGCTCAAGGCGGTGTACACGTTCGGCCAGCCCATGATCGGTGATCCCAGTTTCGCGGAAGCGTGTCAGAGGGACGACTTCCTGCGGGAGAAGACGATTCGATACGTCCATGACAGCGACATCGTCCCGAACCTTCCCCCGACCACATCCGGCCGGTTCAAGCATTTCGGCCGCGAGTTCCAGTATCAGGTGCCCCACGTCCGGAACGGCCTGATGGACCTGCTCGGTCTTCTCGGGTGCACCTACAACCCGCGAAAGGGGCACTGGGTGGCGAAGAAGTCTCCGACTCCGCAGATGCCCGGCGCTCTCGGCATCGCCCTGGGCGCGATGTCCTTCATATCCCGCAAATTCCAGGCGACCCGCTCGCTGCCCGTCATGTACTCCTTCGAAGACCACCTTCCGCACCATTACATATCCGCCCTGACCCCTTACGGCGTGGCCAACGAGTTCGGCGACTAGCGCGGCGCTACCAACGGATGGGATCCGCTCGGAGGCGAAAGCCAGCAGGTAGAGCGCGGCCACGCAAACGTGATTGGTGACCATCGCCTCCCGGCTGCCATGATCGAACCTGTGGCTCTCCAACCGGGACAGATCGTGCGCTGGAACCTGTACATCGGCGGCCATCTGAGCACGGCGACTCCCGTACGAGTGGTGGAGGACACGCCCGGCGGTCTGCTCGTATGGCTCGCGACCGGGTCACCCGTATGGCGGGTCGACCTGCCGGACGGAGTGCACCTGCGCGACCTGCCACCGCACGACCGGCCGGCCGGCGGCTATCCCGTCAAGGCCGGCCGCTGGCACCTGGGCGACGCGCTCATCTACCAGCCCGCCGGCACCTCCCACGCGGTGTTCTGGTTCTTCGCCGCCGGCCTCGGCTTCCGCGGCTGGTACGTCAACCTGGAACGCCGGACCCGGCGTGGCGACGACATCGACGTGGAGGATCTCGAACTCGACGTCACCGTGGCGCCGGACCGCACCTGGCAGTGGAAGGACGAGCGGTCCTTCGCCGAGAAGACCGGCCACCCCGCCTACTGGAGCGCCGGCGAGGCCCATGCCATCCGTGCCGAAGGCCGCCGCGTCGCCGGTCTGGCCGAGGCCGGGGCCTTCCCCTTCGACGGGACGTGGTGCGACTTCGTCCCGCCGGCCTCGTGGGCCATCCCGCCGCTGCCGCCCTCGCCGGCATCCACCCTGCTCCCACCGGCCCGGCGGTAGCCGTACGGCGCGGGTCTCCGAGAGAGCGGGCGCTATCGGGCTGGCGGTCGAAGCGGACAGATGACACCGTGAGACCGTGTCCGGCGCCCCCGGCAGGGGGACTCAGGCGCCGCATACGTCTATGCCACGGAGGATCGGGTGGGATTCGGCAAGCGCCCGCCGCTTCTACGTACGGCACGGCTTCGCCGCGATCGGCGTGGAGGATTCCGAGGTCACCTACTCCTGGCCCCGCTGACCGCAGCGACCGGGGAAAGTGTCGGTGCCCGGGTGTACTGATGGTCCCTGAAGACGGCGGTGAAGCCGGTGAACTGGGCGATGGAGGCGGACAATGGCGTACCCGATGACGCGGAACACCTTGAAAGTGCCGGGCGCGACGCTCTATTACGAGGTGCGGGGGTCCGGTCCCGTGCTGCTGATGATCCCCGGCGGCCCGACGGACGCGAGCGTCTTCGCCGGTCTCTCCGATGCTCTGGCGGACAGGTACACGACGGTGGCCTACGATCCGCGCGGCAACTCGCGCAGCGTGCTCGACGGGCCGCCGGAGGACCAGCGACTCGACGTCCACGGGGACGACGCCCACCATCTCCTGGCCGCCGTCACCAGCGAGCCGGCATACGTGCTGGGAAGCAGCGGCGGCGCCCAGATCGGGCTCGACCTCGCCGCGCGCCATCCTGAGCGGGTGCGCACCCTGGTGGCACACGAGCCGCCGGCCGTGGAGCTGCTCCCGGACGCCGCGCGGCATCGGGCGCTCATGCGGGAGGTCTACGACACCTACCGCAAGGAGGGCGTCGGCCCGGCGATGCGGAAGTTCGAGGAGGGGATCGGCATGGGCGGCGAAGATGACGAAGTGCCACCGCCCATGGATCCGGGGGCCGAGATGCCGGAGGATATGGCCCGGATCATCGCGAATCTCGAATTCTTCATCGCCCACGGCGCGCGGCCGCTGAGCGGCTACGTCCCGGACGTCGCGGCGTTGCGGTCCGGTTCCACCCGAGTCGTCGTGGGCGTCGGGGAGGCGTCCGCCGGACAACTCGCCCACCGCACCGCACTCGCGCTGGCCGAGCGGCTCGGAACAGACCCCGTGACCTTCCCCGGTGACCACGCGGGCTACGGCAGCCATCCGGCCGCGTTCGCCGAAACTCTCCACAAGGTGCTCTCCGGCGGGTGACCACGACCCGCGATCACGCGGGGTTTCATCGTTGAAGCCGTCCGAACCGCTGTGTCCTGACACCGCTGCGTCTTGACCGGGGGACTTTACGCATGCCTCTTGCTTGTTCAACCGTGCGCTGTTACAAACAATATCGATCGAGATCAAACAGAACTACCCACGGAGTTCCACCACAACGCACATCGAGAAGGTCATGCGTCAAACCATCGCGGCTCTTACCACGGCGTTTCTCGTCAGCATGGGGCTCACCGCGGTCGCGGCCCCCGCCCAGGCACTCGACGACGGGCTCGCCCTGACTCCTCCGATGGGCTTCAACAACTGGAACAGCACCCACTGCCGGGCGGAGTTCAACGAGGCGATGGTCAAGGGCATCGCCGACATCTTCGTCTCGAAGGGCCTCAAGGACGCCGGCTACCAGTACGTCAACCTCGACGACTGCTGGGCCCTCCCCCAGCGCGACGCGGACGGCAACCTCGTCCCGGATCCGAAGCGCTTCCCGGACGGCATCAAGGCCCTCGCCGACTACGTGCACGACAAGGGCCTCAAGCTCGGCATCTACACGAGCGCGGGCACCAAGACCTGTAACACGGCCGGGTTCCCCGGCGGGCTCGGCCACGAGGAGCAGGACGCGAACCTGTTCGCCTCGTGGGGCATCGACTACCTGAAGTACGACAACTGCAACAACCAGGGCGTCGACGCCGTCCAGCGCTACACCAAGATGCGTGACGCGCTGAAGGCCACGGGCCGCCCGATCGTGTTCAGCATCTGTGAGTGGGGCCAGAACAAGCCGTGGCTCTGGGGCAAGGAGGTCGGCCACCTCTGGCGCACGACCGGCGACATCAACGACACCTGGCCCCGGACGCTGTCGATCATCAAGGCCAACCTGCCGCTCGCGCAGTACGCGGGCCCCGGACACTGGAACGACCCGGACATGCTCGAAGTCGGCAACGGCGGCATGACGGACACCGAGTACCGCACGCACTTCGGCATGTGGGCCATCATGGCGGCGCCGCTGCTCATCGGGTCCGATCTGCGCAAGGCCACCCCGGCGACGTATGAGATCCTCGAGAACCGCGAGGTCATCGCGATCGACCAGGACCCGCTCGGCGTTCAGGGCGCGGTGCTGAAGTCGGCGAACGGCGGCTGGGTCGTCGTCAAGCCGCTGAAGAACGGCGACGAGGCCGTGGCGCTGTTCAACGAGACCGACAAGCCGCAGCGCATCGCGACCTCGGGCACCGAGATCGGGCTCGACCGCGGTGACGTGCCCGCCTATCGCCTGCGAGACCTGTGGGCGCACACCGACACGCACACCGAGGACGTCATCTCGGCCGCCGTGCCGCCCCACGGCACGGTCCTGCTCCGGGTCAGCGTCGACCACAAGTGGAACAGCTACCCGCCTGCTCTCGGCCTTGACGTGCAGGTGCCTTCCACCTATCCGGGCGGCCCCGTGCTGGCCGAGCCGGGGAAGCCGTTCACCGTCACCGCCTCGGCCACCGACAACGGCCACACCCCCGCCCAGCGCGTGGAGCTGCGGGTCCAGGGACCGGAGGGATGGGACGTCACCGCCACCTCGCCGACCACGATCAAGAACCTTCCGCCAGGAGCCTCGACATCCGCCACCTGGCAGGTCACCCCGCCCGCGACCCTGGCACAAGGGCAGTACACCCTCGGGCTGACCGCCCGTTACACCAGCAGCGGCGGAAGGGCGTCGGCGTCGGCGTCGTCCTTCGCGGTGTTCCTCGTGCCGCCCCCGCCGCCGACCGCGAACGGGTACCTGAGCGACCTGCCGTGGCTGTCGATGGTGAACGGCTGGGGCCCCGTGGAGCGCGACCGGAGCAACGGTGAGAAGGGGGCGGCCGACGGCCACACGATCACCATCAACGGCGCGAAGTATGCCAAGGGGCTCGGGGCCCACGCGCCCAGCACCATCGAGTACTACCTCGGCGGCCACTGCACCACCGTCACGACGGATGTGGGCCTGGACGACGAGAAGGGCTCGAAGGGAACCGTGAGCTTCGAGATCTGGGCCAACGGCGACAAGGTGGCGGACTCGGGGGTCATGACGAACGCCATGCCCGCGAAGACCCTCACCGCCGACGTGTCCGGCGCCACCCTGCTCCGGCTCGTCGTCACGGACGGAGGCGACGGGGTCGACAGCGATCACGGCGACTGGGCGGGCACCACGATCGCGTGTGCCTAACACGGGCGCCTGAACACGGGCGCCTGAACACGGGCGCCTGAACACGGGCGCCTGAACACGGGCGCCTGAACACGGGCGCCTGAACACGGGCGCCTGAACACGAGCGCCAGGGTCGCGCCCGCCCGAACATAAGATCGCCCGCCCGGACCTAGGAACCCGGTGCCCCTGACTCACCTCCGGGGCACCTCGGTTCGTTCAGAGGCGCACCAATCGTCGGCGTCCGCGCGCCGCCGACCCGAGCACCGGGGGGCCTCAGGCCGGGCCGAGGTCGTTCTCCGGCGGGAGGCGGGAGCCCCTGTCGGTGGCGTAACCACGCCGGAGCCGTCCGAGGAAGGCCAGCCGGGAGCGCTTGGCCGGCGTGAGCGAGTAGACGCCCATCATCCAGTCGCCGAGCCGATGTCGATCGACGACGATCAAGCCCGCTTCCCGAGCCGCGTGGCCGGCCTGGTCGCTGAGGACATGGGAGGTGACGAGGACGCCTTGATGGCCTCGGTAGGCGGGGGCGTGGAGCGCGCCGATGAAATCGCGGACCTGCCCGGGGCCGACCTGGCGGGTGTAGAGCTTGCACTGGACGGCGTACGGCGCGCCGCCGGGGGCGATACCGACGACGTCGACGCCCCGGTCGCTCCTGCCGCCGACGACCCGGACCCTCGTGAACCCGTCGTTGCGCAGCAGCTCGGCGGTCAGGTGCTCGAACTGGCCGGGAGTCAGCCGGTCGACGCCGGCACGCCGGAGAGCTTCGGCCCGGTAGTCGTCGCCGAGGCGGCGGATCAGCAAGGCGGCGATCACGAGGAGCCCGACGAGCGCGGTGGCGACAATCAGCAGCAGTGGCCAGCTCGACGCGAGGACGTCACCCGCCTTCGGCGCGAGAACGAAGAGGACAATGATCCCCAGGACCGCGAGCGGCCAAGTGCTCTGAGACCTTCGCCGCCGGGTTCGTTTCCGTACCGGTGATCTACGCCTCGCCATCGTGAGACCTCCAGGCTCGAAGAAGGGCTTCGATGGCGAGTGTGAACGCCCCCTCCGACAAATAATCTTGCGGTGGCGAACGCGTCCGCCCGCTACTTGGCGTCCAGCTCGAACGACCGCCGGCGAGTCGAGGGCACGAGGTCGAGGTACGCGGGATGCCTGCGGATCCAGTCGCGGATGAACGGGCAGAAGGGCAGCACGTCGAGCCCCCGATGCCGCGCGGAGTCGAGCGCCACCCTGGCCAGGACGCTGCCCAGCCCACGGCCGGCGTACTCGTCGTCGATCTCCGTGTGGACGAACGCGATCGTCCTCGGGCGGAAGGCGTATTCGGCGAAGCCGGCGAGGTGCCCGTCGACCGTGATCTCGAATCGGTGCAGCTCCGCGTTGTCGTTGACGTGGATTTCAGGTGCGGTGGTCATGCGATGGGGGCCTTCCGGGGTCGTGTCCGCGCGGTTCTCGGTGGACGACCGCGCGCACGCGCTCGTCAAGGGGGCCAGGGATCGGCTCCCACGGCGCACGCGCTGTTTGCGGACGCATCAGCAATATAGCGCGGCACCGACTTCCGCCCGGCCTGTGGGCCGGTTCGGCTCAGCCGCGGGAGGTGACGGGCACGCCCGGCTTGGCCGGCGGGGCCCGTCCGATCAGGACCTTTCTCGGTTCCGTACGGCGGAGCAGCCGCAAACGTCCGGCGACCACCGAGGTGTCGTCGTCGATCGTTGGGATCATGCCGAATTGGTCCCTGTACATGACATCCCAGTCAAGGTAAGAACTAACGGTGGTGAATACGCATACGAACTACGGTGTGGACGCCCCAGGAGTGCTGGCCGGTCTGACCGTGGGCGGGATCGCGGAACTGGCCCTCGCCGCCGTACTGTTCGGCGTCGGCTGGCCGATCCTGGCGGCGGTGCTGCTGATCGGCGGGGTCATGCTGGTCGCCGGTGCGGCGCTGTTCGCGCACACCACGCTCCGCGGCAAGTTCCAGATCTGGGACACGGAGCTGAACCGGCTCGGCCTGCGAGGCGACGAACGCGTCCTCGATCTCGGCTGCGGGCGCGGCCTCGTCCTGCTCAAGGCGGCGGCGAGAGTCCCCCGGGGCCGGGTCACCGGCGTCGATCTGTGGACCCGGGATCAGTCAGGCAACAGCCAGGAGGCGACCTGGGCCAACGCCCGAGCTGAGGGAGTCGCCGACCGGGTCGAACTGGTCACCGCCGACATGCGCGATCTGCCCTTCGAGAGCGCCACGTTCGATCTGGTGGTCGCCAGTCTCGCCATCCACAACATTCCGGATGACGATGGGCGCGCCGAAGCGGTACGCGAGGCGTTCCGGGTGCTCAAGCCGGACGGCAGGCTTCGGCTGGCGGATTTCCGGCACGCCCGCGAGTATGCCGCCGTGCTCCGCGAGTGCGGGGCGGCCGACGTTCAGATTTACGATCTCGGCTGGCGATTCTGGTATGGCGGACCCCACGCACGGACGGCGATGGTCGCCTGCAGACGTCCATGAACCCGGGTTTCCCGCCGTTCAGGAGAGGCTGAGCAGAGGCCGTCACAAGGACAGGCCGCGCAACCATCCGCGGACCGCGGCGAAGAGGGCCGGGGCGTTGCGGTGCAGGTTGAGCGCGTGCCCGGCCCCGCCGAGGACGAAGGTCTCCAGCCTCGCCTCGGGCGGGTAGAACCAGCTCTCCCAGGTTCTGACCGCGGCGGCGTCGGTGCACTGGAGATACGGGCCGTTGCAGAACAGGTCGTCATGCTGCCCGACGCCCAGGAACACCGGGACCCGAACGGCACCTGAGATAGCGGGATCGCCGGACTCGGCGAGGGTCGCCTGCTCGCCGCTCGTCATCGTCGCCTTCGTCAGCTCGATGACCGACGGCATCAGGGGGGAGATGCCGGCCGCGTCGAGGAACAGGCCAGTCCGGCTGCCCGCCCTGGTCGTGAGATAACCAGACGGAGGCCGGGTCGCCCCGAGGACGGGGTCGCCGGCGGCGGGCACGATGGCCTGGTTGAGCTCGTCCAGCTTGGGGCCGATCGAGTGGACGAAGCCGGTCGCCACCACGGCGTCCAGGTCGTGGTGCCGGGCGGCGTCAGTGATCAGGACGCCGGCGCCGAACGAGTGCCCGACGCCCACGACGCGCGAGTACGCCTGGCCGTCCACCTGGCCGGTTCGCAGCCGGCCCACCACCTCGTGAATCGCTTCGACCTCGCTGCCGAGCGTGACGGCCTCGGCGGGCGGTCGCTCGCTCAGCCCGCTGCCCGGCCGGTCGAGAGCGAGGACCGTATATCCGGCATCGGTCATATACCGCACGTACGGCGGGGCGCCCACGTCTCCCGGGGTGAACCAGTACGCCTGGTCGAAGGTCACGCCGGCGAGCAGCAGTTGCAGCGTGCCCGTCGCCGGACCTGACGGCCGGCACAACGTCCCCCGGAGCGTGACCGGCTGAGCGGCCACGGTCACCGGCACGGAGACCAGGCGGCAACCGGCCGGCCACGCCCCCGACGCCCCCGACGCCCCCAATGACGCCGATGACGCCGTGGCGGCCGGCGCGTACACGCCGGCGAGAAGCACGAGCGCCAGCCCGCCGGCGAGCGCGGTCAGGCACCTGGAAAATCGATTCTTACCCATGTCTTTCCCCTCAGGACCGGACGGAGGACAGGCTTGGCAGCACTTTGTCGAGGAACCGTTCTAAGCTGGCCACGGCGATCTGACCGGGGACGGCCCCGAAGTCCATCTGCCAGAGAAATCCGTCGGCTCCGAGCACCTCGGTGATTTCCTGGACACGATCGACCACGGTGGCCGGGGCGCCGACGACGGCGCTGCCCATGGTCCGGAACGACGTCGCGTCCAGCGCCCGGATAGCCCGGCTCATCCCCGTATAGCCGCGGTAGTCGTCGGAGGCCACCGAGAGCCAGGAGTCGGTGGCCGCGGCCCACACATCCAGATACGACCGCAGCAGCGGGTCGGCGGTCCGCCGCGCCTCCTCGTCACTGTCCCCGACGTACAGCGGGAGACTTGCCACCACCTGCGGTCGGTGCGCGTGTCCCGCGTCGGCGTGCGCTTCGCGGTAGACGGCGATGTGGTCGCTCATCTCACCGAGCGGAGTGAGGGCGGGGGTGACGAGCAGGTTGTATCCCTGCTCTCCGATCCAGGCGAAGCTGGAGCGCGAGCGCACCGCCGCTATCCACACCGGCGGGTGCGGGCGCTGCACCGGCCGTGGCAGGGCCGTCACACCCTCGAACCGGAAGAACGGCGTGTCGACGCTCACGTTCTCCTCGGTCCACAGCCGCCGCACGGCATCGATCGTCGCGGTGAAGCGTTCCCGGCTGCCGTCCAGCGGCACCTGGAACGCGTCGAACTCCTGGGGCAGGTACGCCCGCGCGAAGCCGACGTCGAGCCTTCCCCCGCTGATGGCGTCGACCATGGCCGCCTCTGAGGCGAGTTGGACGGGATGGTGGAAGACCGGCAGCACGCATCCCGTCATCAGCCGGATCCGCGTGGTGGCGGCGGCCACCGCGGACAGGAACGCCAGCGGGCTCGGGCAGTAGCCCCCGTAGGCGCCGAGGTAGTGCTCGGTCATCTTCACGTGGCTCATCCCGCCCTGATCGGCGAGGCGGCTCAGCAGCAGAACGTCCCGGAAGTAGTCGTCGGGCGCCTTGGTCCCGGGCGCGCAGTCCGGGAGGAGGGACAGGCCGTGGAACATCCGCGTTCCTTTCTCCGCGTGTGGCGGTCAGGCCACCGCGAACAGGAAGAAGGTGACGTGCGCCACCATCAGAGGGATCAGCGTCGGGTAGTGCCAGAACAGAAGGCTGTGCGTGAGCCCCATCACGACCGCGCCGACGACGGGGAAGATCGCGGCCCGCCATGAGGACATCAGGAAGACCTGCATGACGGTGAACAGCAGGCAGGAGATTCCGACCGCCAGGACCGGCCCGGCGTCACGCAGCCACGTCAGCACCAGCCCGCGGAAGACGACCTCCTCGCTGCCCACCTGTACGGCCGTGAGCGCCAGGGCGAGCGGGAGGGAGACGACCTCCATCGTCTTGAGATGGTGCCGGATCCAGCCGCCTCTCGACAGGCCGAGCCACTGCCGCGTGCGCTCCCCGCTCGCGGCGGCCCCCGTGGCGGTCGCCGGCTGCGCGCGTGACTTGAACCTCTCCGGAACAGCGTCCCGCCGGCTCGTCGCCTGAACACCTTCGATCAGCGCGCGGCAGATCAGCGAGCCGAGGGCTACCTCCCCGACGCCGATCGCCGCTCCGAGCGCCATTAGATCGGGCCGGTCCAGGCCGAGTCCGAGCCTCGTGAGGTCGATGCCCGTGACCAGAGCGAGGAGCGCCACGACGAGAACGTGGCTCGCTCCGGCCGCCGCCAACTCCAGAACGCCGCTTCGCTCGCTGGCGTCCCAGCGGCGGGCGAACGGGAGCAGATGAGCGACCCGGCGGCAGGCGGCGAACAGTGCCGACTTGGCGTACTTGTAGTAGAGAACCACCAGCACCGTCAGCGCGAGAGCGCGAAGCGGCCACGGCAGAGCGCTCATGCCGGCGCACCCCACATCCCTCGCGCCCGCACCCGCCGCACCACCGGCTCGCCACGCCGGTAGCGCCACACCCACACGTTGAACACGACGTGGGCGATGATCGCCGCCAGGACGTTCCCGGTGAGCAGTGTGACCGCGCACGCGGCCACCGCCAGGGGCGTCTTGGCCAGCACCTGGACCCAGCCGAAGAAGACGTGTGAGCAGGAGAACACCGCCGCGGCCACGGCGAGCGCCGCCGCCGCGAGCCGGCCGTCCGCGAGCGACAGAGCGAGCCGGGTCAGCATCCCGCGGAAGACCAGTTCCTCCCCGACGGCCACGGCCACCAAGAGCTCCAGCCGGACCTGGAGGTCGCTCGCGGTCGGCGCGTAATCGTTGCGGGCACGGACCAGACCGGTGCGGCGGCGCTCGGACACGCTCGTGCCCGAGGCGGCGAAGCCCGCGGGCCGCGCCGCCGTCATCCGCGGCGGCCCCGCCAACGCCGAAGACCGCGCTGACGCGGCCGTCGCGCGCCGGCCTCGCCAGGCCGTGGTGATGGCCCGATCCACCCGGATGACCACCAGCCCCAGCGCGAAGCCGGAAAGCACGCCCGCCGGCACCCCCCACCAGCCCGCCGGATGCGCGGGCACCGGCTGGACCACCGCGGCCGGCCCGAGCAGCACCGTGCCGGCGGCGATCAGGGCTCCCATGAGCAGCACGTGAACACCGAGCAGTGGCAGCCGTCGGACCCAGGCCCACCGGGTGTGCAGATGGGCCGCGAGCGTCAGGCTCGACAGGGACAGCAGCGCGAGCGCCGTCAGGGCGTATGCCCTCGTGTCAGGGATAGGGGTGGGGATCATGGCGGCGGAATCCTCCGTATGCGGCGAACCGCTCGTGCGCCGCCGCCGGGGCACTGGGCAGCGGCAGCGTCACAAGATCGGGGCACCAGAACCGGGCCACGACGAACCCCAGGTCGGCCACGTCCACGGTGGTGAAGTCCGCCGCGTACAGGCGCTTGCCCGTGACGTGGAAGGCCCGCACGAGTTCCCGCGTCCGGACCCCCGCCGGCCTTTCGTCGTCACCCGGCAGGTCGTCGGCCGAGGCTTCGTCGCATTCGGCGAACCTGGCGTCGACGACCCGCGCCCCTTCCGGGCGCGCGGCGAAGGAGACGTTGGACTCCAGGTCGAAGATGTGGTCGGGGCCCGCGGGGCGCTCCTCGAACTGCTGCTGCAGGGCGGACCATACGGCGAGTCCGCGGACTCCCGCCGCCTCCAGCAGTGCCCGGTACATTGCCCGCTCCAGCACCCCGTCGATGCCGAGCCCCACGGCGACCGCCGGCAACCGTCCGTCCGCGCTGCGGATGAGGCAGGCGATGGTGAACCCCGGCAGGTCGGCGCTGGGCAGCAGATGGAACTCGGGCTGGTCGCCCCTTCCATCGAACGCCGCCGCCACCACGCGCTGCAGCGCCGCGGTCCTGGCCCCGGCGCCGATCCGTGTCGACCGGGAGGCACCGTACCAGTGGCAGATCGCCGCATCGATCTGCACCATCTCCTCAAGCGCGTTGAGCGCCGCCCGGTCGGGGTCGGTGTGGGCGGCGGTGCCGGTGGAGACGGCGGGGGCGATCCACGGCTCGCCCATCGTGTCCTGAACGACGTACCCGACCAGCAGCAGCTGAGCCGGCACCCAGCAGTCACGGCCGTCGCTGAGCCGGGTGGCGCGGACCCAGCCGAGCGGGTCGCCGTCCCGGCGTGGCCGGAACGGGAACTCGTCGCGGCCGTACTGCCCGGCGGTGTACGGCGCGGCGGGGCCGGCGTCGCACAGCTCACCGGCGGCGACCAGTTCGCCGACTGACGCGTAGCGGATGGGGAACCGCCCGCTCACCGGGGCCAGGTAGCCGCCGTACCGCTCCACCACCTCGCCGAGCGTCCTGATGTGCGATTCGAAGGGGCGCAGGCCGTATCCACCGATGTGATAGGCGCCGATCTTGGGCGCGGGCAGGCCGCGCAGGACGTGCACCCCGGTCAGTTCGCCACCGGCCACCATCAAACGGGGCCCACCCCGCTGGCGCTGCAGAAAACCCATCGACGGCATCAAGCCGCACAGTGGGGAGTGCATCCGGGCGCGCAGCCGCGCGGTGAACTGGTCGGGACTTTCAACGACGCGCGGGGCCATCACGTCAGGCACGGCGGAAACGTCGGGCACGGCGGAAACGTCAGGCATCGATCCACCGCCGGACGTCGAAGTACAGCTCTGTGGCCTCTCGCTCGACCACCGGCCCGCAGGCCCGGCAGCCCGGCAGCCGCAGCACCTCGGAGTAGGCGATCTCCATGGTCGGCAGATAGATCCCGAGCACCTTGCCGAGGGTCGTGGTGGTCCCGGTCAGCGCCAGGTTGAGCGCCTCCAGCCCCACATGCCCCGCGACCAGGGCGCGCAGGGCGTCGAGGGTGGGTGGCTCACCGGCTCGAATCGTCTGGCGGACCAGGGCGTCCTTGTACCGCTGGTAGCCGGCCGACTCCCGGAGGTTCATCAGCACCCGGGTCTCGAAGCAGGCGAAGCACGCGGACGTCGGCGGGGAGAACGAGGGCCCTATCAGCACCATCGGACCGTCGACGGCGGCCTGGACCCACGGCGTCCGCAGGGCCAGGGCGACCCGGTTGAGCACGGACAACCGCAGGGGATGCGGCTCCTCGGCGACATGGACCAGAAGCTTGCCGCGCCACGGTTCGAACCGCTCGACGAACCGCTCGAAGCTCAGCCCGTCTTCCAGGGCGACCAGGTCGGCCTCCGAAAGGGCCCGGTGCAGGGAACCGCCCTCCCCGGCGACCTCGACCCCGTTCGGCGCGCTGGTCTCCAGCACACGGGCTGTCGCGGTCGCCAGTTCGTCGCCGCCCAGGACGACCACCGGCGGAGCGGGAGCCTCGGCGACATAGGCACCGGTGCCTTCAAGGTAGCTGTCCAGCGCGGTCTCGGGCGCGCGCGCGATCACTCCGAGCTGGTCGAGGTGGTCCACGAGCGCCTCGACCTCGGCCCGGGTGACACCGTTGGCCTTGGCCACCTCGGCCCGGCTGGTCGTGCCGTCGAGCCCGCGCAGCAGGCCGTACAGGCGGCCGGTGCGGGCATGGTCGGTCAGGGTGTACGAGCGGACGTTCCAGACACCGTGGCGGAGCTCCACGGTGTCCGCGTCGTGGGCGACGACGCTGAAAGACGGTTTGATCCGGACGTTCTTGCTCTGTTGCATGAGTGCCGTTCCTTCCTGGTGGAGGAGATCCATGCCGCCGTCAGCCGAGCAGCGCCGCCGCCCGGGGTTCGTCCCCTCCCGCGGCGGCCAGCCCCGCGAACTGGAGGTCGATGAAGGCGTCGGCGATCTGGTCGCGGCGTAGCCGGACGCCTTCCTCATCGGAGCGGACCTCGGCCATCCGTTCCAGGAAGCCGAGCAGATGCCGGCAGGGCCCCAGGGCCAGGACCTCGTCCAGCGCGACCCCGGTCCGCTCGCGCCAGAGCTCCCGCGAAGCGCCCTCGAACGTGGTGAGCGACTGGTACAGCAGCCGGGCCGCGATGGCCGGTGAGGCGGCGGGGTAGCACTCGTCGAACCGCAGCGGATCGCGGTTGTAGGCGGCCAGGAAGCCGCGCCGGTGCGCGAGATACTCCCCCTCGATGAGCGAGGTGGCGCCGGAGCCGAACCCGGCCCAGTCCATGCGGAGCTGGAAGTAGGCCAGGTCGCTGTGGCAGCGGCGATGGCCGAAGTGGCTCATCGCGTATTCCGGGAAGCCCGCGTCCACGAGGAGCGCGGCGGCTCGCGCGTACGCGGCCTTCTGCTCGGAGCGCAGCATCGCGGTGGTGCCCCGGGTCACCTGCCGGCGCAGGACCGTGCCGTGAGCGGGCCGGTACGGATAGAGCGCGACATGCGTGATCGGCAGTTCGAGTGCCGCCCGCACGGAGTCCGTGACCTCGTCGAGGTCCTCTCCCGGCAGCCCGCAGATCAGGTCGACGGACCGGTCGTCGAACCCGGCTTCGGCCGCGAGGTGCACGGCGCGCCGAGCCTGCTCGGCGTCATGGCTGCGGCCCAGCCGGCGCAGACGCCGATCGTCGAACGACTGCACTCCGCTGCTCCAGCGGCGGAAACCCACATTCCTGAAGGCGGCCAGTTTGGCGAGGGTGAGGCTTTCCGGGCTGCACTCGATGGTCGCCTCGTCCAGGCCCGCGGACAGGTCGAACACCTCGTGCAGTGCCGTCCCTATCTGCGCGATCTCGTGCTCGGCGAGGATGCTGGCCGTACCGCCGCCCCAGTACATGATGGCCGGGCGGTATCCGCGCGCCGCCAGGTCCGCGCCCCGCTCCTTGATCTCCCGGCAGAGCGCGGCGATGTAGGCGCGCCTGGGGCTGTCGGCTGGGCGCAGCAGCAGTTCGGCCGTGGGAACCTCGGTGACCCAGTCGCAGAAATGGCACTTCGAGCTGCAGAACGGGATGTGAACGTAGATCAGCAGGGGACGCGCCTCACTCATCCGGGCCATCCGACGAAAATGGTGTGGGCCAGGAAGGACAGCACGCCGTCGAGCCCGAGCGCCTCGTTGGCCAGGTCGTCGACGTAGCTGGAGCAGTCGGTCGTCCCCAGTCCGAACCCGGTGGCGGTCAGGTGCATGTTCTGGGCGATGCCGCCGCACTCGTGCAGGACGAAGCGCATCCCCCGCGGGCCGTACTTGCGCATGGACCGCCACGGCCTGGCGACGAGGAGCACGATGACGGCCGCGCTCTCGATGGAGATGACACCGCCCGGGATCGCGAACGAGTCACGCAGCCGATCCACGACGGCCCTGTCCCCGGTGCGGACGAGCACATCCTCGACAGGGCTGTAGCGGTAGGTGCCCACAGCGAGCTCGGGCACGTCGAGGGCGGCGATGTGGACCTCGACGGGGTAGAGCCCACCGCCGCTCGGCACGGCGCGGAACCGGTAGGTGGCGGTGCCGCCGCGCATGAGCTCGGCGTCCGCCTCGCCGGTGACGCCGGCGCCGAAGCGGAGCATCGTGCCCACCTCGGCGAGGGCGACCGGGTCGCCGGTGTACCCGCGTACGCTCCGCCTCCGGGCGACGGCCTCGTCCAGTGCGATGTTCACCTCCAGCGGCGGCGGCAGCTCGACGGCGTGGGCGGCGGGAATCGTCTCCTGATCGATCACGGACAGCGCGGTGGCCATCACGTCCCCGAAGTAGTCGGCCCCCGACAGCTGGGCCTCCCGGTCCCCGGGCGCGAAGCGGCTGGCCACGAGGAAATCCTCGGCGGGCCGTGGAAACCGTGCCTCGCCCAGGTTGTCGTAGCGGGCCTGGTGGGTGCGCAGGCCGACCGTCGACAGGCCCGGGCTGAGCAGTCGGTACGCGCTGACCCCGGCGCTCGCCTCGGCCAGCTGAGGATCGGTGTAGTCCATCGGCGCGGTCACTCCTGGAAGATCTCGGTGGGCGGGGGGACCTTCCGGTTAAGGGCGATCGACTGATCGACGAGCTGGTCGGCCGTGACCGGAGTCGCGTACTCGCCCAGCCGGAACGTCGCATGGGCCCATTCGCTGAACTCCACCAGCCCGAAGCGGTTGCCGTCGGCGTCGGCAACGCTGGCGCCGCGCCCCATCGAGTCACCGGCGTCACCGCGGTAGAAGGGACTGTCGCGGAACTGCTCCTGGAACTCCGGCTTGATCTGCTTGGGCAGCGGCAGGTCGTACGGCCCGGCCGTCACCTCGCCGCCGAATTCGACGATCTTCTTCAGGACGGCGTCGAGGTCGGTGACGTGGAAGTAGATCGTCACCGATTCCCCGGGGAACCTGCGCTTGTTCACCGTGACCAGGATTCCGTCGCTGGACACCGGAGCGTGATAGGAGATCTCGTACGACAGGGAACGGGCGAGCGGCATTCCGAGAAAAGCCTGGTAGAACGCGAGACCGCGCTCCATGTCGTCGACCGGGACATTGATGAGCACAGGCTTCGGAATGGCGGATACGTCGATTTCCGAACTGGTTTCCATGGGCTGACACCGTGCTTCCTGACGGGAATTGACGCCTGATGGGAGGCGGAGCCCGGAGGCCGAGGCTCCCCGGGCCCGCTTTTCACTACGGCCGCACGATGGTGCCGCACGAGCTGGACGTGCAGCCCGCGCAGCACGACGACGCGCCGGGAACGACGACGCCGAACCCGGCACCGGACAGGCCGGCCCCGAGCGGCTGAGCAGTCATGCTGCGGTGGTCGACCGTGGCGGTGCTCTCAAGCTTCATATCGTTTTCACCCTCCCTTCCACATTTGACAATGGAGTCCCCCCGCCGATCGGTTTCGCGGATTCATGCCTGGCCCGGGCTCCACGCTCTCGAATCTACGAAAGGCCCCATTTCTCCGAATCGGTCGCACTGATCATCACACGAGGACATTCTTTGTCAATAATGAGCATTAGGCCACAACGCTGGTGACAAATATCATCATGAAATGATGAGTTAACAGATCTGTCCCATTCGCCGGCCGCGGCCGTAAGGTTCTTCGGGTGGCCGGGGACGGCGGAATCCGGTCCGCGACCGTCACGCGATGCGAAGTTCACGATCTCGGCTGATCGCGTCCATGAAGCAACGGGAGGGCCCTGACGGCGATGACGAACGACACCGCCCAAGTGAGCATCAAGGACGTGACGTTCAGTTACGACAGCGTCCACGCGCTCGCCGGAGTGACCTTGGGGATATCCGCCGGCGAGGTCGTCGCGCTGCTGGGGCCGAACGGCGCGGGCAAGAGCACCCTCACCCACGTGATGCTGGGACTCCTGCCCCCGAAGACCGGCCACGTCAGCCTCTTCGGCGCCGGCCCGCAGGAAGCGGTCGCGCGGGGCCGGGTCGGGGCGATGCTCCAGGACACCGGACTGATGCGACATGTCAGCGTGCGCGAGCTGGTGGGCCTGGTCGCGGCGCAGTACGGCCGAGCCGCCCGAACTGGTGAGATCCTCCAGGAGGCCGGACTGGCGGACCTGGGGTCTCGCCGGGTCGGCAGGCTCTCGGGTGGCCAGCGCCAGCGAGTCAAGTTCGCGCTGGCCATCGCGGGCGACCCGCCGCTGCTCTTTCTCGACGAACCGACCGCCTCCCTCGACGTCGAGGCACGCCACTTGTTCTGGCAGGACATCCTCGAACGGGCCGGGCGAGGCAGAACGATCGTGTTCGCCACTCACTACACCGAGGAGGCGGAGGCGTACGCCAACCGGATCATCGTGCTCCAAGCGGGCAAGGTGGTCGCCGATGGCCCCGCCGAGCAGATCGTGGCGCGGGTGAGCGACGTGACCCTCCGCTTCAGCGATCCCACGGCGCGCCAGGGGGACCTCGCCCGGCTGCCGGGCACCCTGCGGGTGCGGAGCGACTCCAAGGAGGCGAGACGCTGGGAGCTGGTCACCTCCGACCAGGACGCGACCCTTGACGCCCTGTACGGAAGCCGGCGATCGGGCGTCAGCGGCCTGGAGATCTCCCGAACCTCCCTGGAGGACGTCCTGATCTCGCTCACAGAGGAGACCGGCCAGCCATGACCCGTTACATCCGGCTAGACGTGATCAGCATGGTCCGGAGCGGCTACTTCATCGTCTTCTCCGTGCTCTTCTCGGCCGGTTTCTACGTCATGTTCACCAAGCTGTTCACGGTGGCGGGCTGGACCTCCGTCCCCGGGTTCGCCGTCACCTACATGGTCGCGCTGGCGGTGTCCGGCGCGTTCTACGCGGCGTTGACCGGCGGCGGGATCAGGCTCGGCGAGGAGCGGGGAAGCGGGTGGGCACGCCAGCTCACACTCACGCCGCTTTCTCCACGGCGGTACGTGCTCGGCAAGCTCGTCGCCGCGTGGCTGCTCGCTCTCCCCGCACTCGTAGCGATCTTCATCTTGGGCGTCGCGCTCAACCAGGTGGCCATGCCATTGGGCAACTGGGCGCTCCTGGTGGCCGCGACCTGGGGCGGGAGCCTCTGCTTCGCCGTGTTCGGAGTGGCGGTCGGGCTCCTGGTCGCCGGGGAGGCGACGCAGTTCGCGTGCCTGGGGGTGTTCTTCCCGCTGGCGATTCTGGGCGGGCTGTGGTTTCCGACGTCGGCGTTCCCCGAGACGCTGCGGCGGATCACCGACTACCTGCCCACCAGCGCGCTCTACCGGTTGGGCGTCACCGCGGTGCACGGCTCGGGCTCGGTCGCCACGCCGATTCTGGTGCTGGCATGCTGGACCGCCCTGGCGGGCATGGTGGCGCTGGCATGGCTGCGCCCGGAGTCGCTCAGTCCTACCCGGTAGCTCACAGCCCTGCCCCGGTAGCGCAGTCCCGCCCGGTAGCTCAGTCCTGCCTCGGGAGTCTTCAGCGGGCGCCTCACAGCCAGTCGTTGCCCGCGGCGATGCGTACGGCTTCGTGGCGGTTGCGCGCGCCGGTCTTGCGGATGGCCCGGGTGAGGTAGTTGCGCACCGTTCCAGAACTGAGACGCATGGTCTTGGCGATGTCGGCGACGGTGAGAATGTCGCGCGCGTGCCGGAGGACCGCCACCTCCTGCGGCGTAAGCGGGGACGGCTTCGCCAGCGCGATGCGGGCGGCGAGTTTGTGATCGATTATGAGTTCACCGGTGGCCACCTGCCGGATCGCGGTGACCAATTCAGCCGGCGACGTGTCCTTGACCAGATAGCCACAGGCGCCCGCCGCGAGGGCGGCGCGTAAGGCTCCGGGTTCGCGGAACGCCGAAAGGATGACGCATTTCGTGTCTGGGGACCGCCGTCTCAGCGCCGCGACCACCTCCACTCCACTCGACGGACTCTCCCCCGTCCCCGCGGCCGCCGGTATCTTCAGATCGACCAGAGCGACGTGAGGCCGGACCACGGAACCGACCGCGACGGCCTCCTCGATGCTGCCCGCGGTGGCGACCACCTTCAGCCCCGGATACCCCGACAGCACGAGCTCCAGCGCGCCGCGCATCAGACTCTGGTCTTCCGCGATGAGGACACTCAGCGGCGGCTCAGGCATGTAATCGTCTCCCCTTGGCCGGTCTCGCTATCACGCGGACACCACCCTCCTGAGAACGTGCGACGTGCAGTTCGGCGCCTGCCTGCTCCAGGCGTTCCCTCAGCCCGGTGAGACCGGCGCCCGGTACGACAGGCCATGTGGGCCGTCCGTCGTCTTCCACGGTCAGCCGATCAGCCCCGAAGATGACTCGGCAGTTCCGCGCACCACTGTGCTTGACGACATTGGTGACGGCCTCGCGCAGGAACCACGCGAAGGCTGCGCTCTGATGCGCCTGCGCGGGGCTCCCGAAAACGGTGAGATCGATACCGGCCCATCCCAGAAGCTCCCGGGCCTCCTCCAGTTCCGCCGCGACATCGGGAGCCCGCATCTCCTCCACCACCGCCAAGGTGTTGTTCAAGGTCGTCCGCGCGAGCGCCGCGATACGGCGTAACTCCTCCTGCGCGCTGCCTTCGGAGCCGCTCTGCGCGACCACTTCGGCTCGCATCACGAGAGCGGCCAGATCACGTCCGACCAGATCATGCAGGTCGCGGGACAGCCGTTGCCGCACTCCTTCTGTGGCCAGTCGCACGGAGATCTTCTGGGTCTCCCATTGTGTGACGGCGAACTCGATCACCTGGTGAATGCCGGTCAAAGTGAGAGTGAAGACACTCAACTGTGTCGCCAGCACGACGAGCCGCATCGGGGACAGTTTCAACACGAGCCCGACACAGACCATGACGAGCACGAGCCCCGCGCCGGACAAAATCCCGGCGTAGGGCCCGTGTGTTATGACAAGGCACGTTAGGACAAAAAAGGGCAGGTAGTAAATCCAGTTCGACGGCAGGACCACCAGCAGAGCGAATCCGCTGACCACCACGCCTGCCAGCGCCCAGGGGGTGCGGAGCCGGCCGGACCGCGGTATCGAGCAGGACACCACGCGGACATAGAACGCGCCGAAGACCACGAGACCGCAGCTCGCGCCCAGCCATCGGAACAGGCTGGGCTTAACCTCGACGAAATCCGGCCACAGCGTGAGAACCAGCAACAGGAAAGAAATCGTGAAAAGACGTATTCCCCTATAGGGGGCCGCTGATCGTGAACTGCTTGCTCGGGCGAACTCCACCTCGTCCCGCACGCCCAGATCATTGCACGAAACGGAACTCTTGAGGAGGATCGCCGCCAAAGTTAACGCATGCATGTCATTCATGAGCGTCGTCGTACATCGCCCTGACCGCATGTCCGAGATCTTCACAGAGGACGGCCGGCGCACAGCTCACATGGGTCGTACGGCTCCCGCTGGGAGCCGACGTGACGTCCACGAACCGCGAAAGACGCTCGGCGAGCCCCTCATACCGCTCCCCCGCGATCGCCCTCATCACCGCCGGCCTTCCTCGCCTTCGCACAGGTCGCCCACGTCGGCCTGGTTCTCCTTCGCCACCCGGCTTACGCGGCTCCCGAGGTGCGGCAGAGGTCGGTCATCACGACCGACATCGTGGAGTACGAGTGCAAACCCAACGGCTCGACGCAGACGCAAGAGATCAAGGTCAAGATCGAGCTGACGATGCCGACCGGCGCCACGACGCGCGAGCAGATGACCATCGGCTGGCGGGGCACCTACGCCGAGGGCGCCGAACTGAGGGCACCGGCTGTGGGCCTGAGCGCAGGCACCAAGCTCTACGCGTACGCATCGATCAGCGGGCTCGCCGGGCTGACCTCCGCCACGGGCGTCGGGACGCTCAATACGGTCAGTGGAGGCGAGATCATCCCGCTGCCGCAGGATGAGGGCGGGTGCCAACTTGAGCAGCCCTGGATGGGGAGAATTACGACAAGCCGGGACCCTCACCCGACGGCCCCGACTACCAGGCCGGGCTGCCCGTGAGTGGGCTTCCCCCGCTTGCCATACCGCCGCCAGCCACAAGTTGGAATCGATGCCGTGCGTTCTCCCTACTGTCTTACCCCCGCGACGTTCAATGGAGATCAGCGACGACAGCCGAGGAGGATCAGATCGGCATGGCGAAACCAGGCAAGCCGAACCAGGCGGCCTCAACTCCGGACGCGACGGTGTCGGGAGCGGTCCAGATCGTCGCAGTGGTAGTCGGCCTCGGTCAGATCCTCGCCGTCGGCTCGGCCGAGGCGCTGTTGACAGTGAGCCTGCTCCTCTTCGGGATCAGTGTCTTGGTGCTTGTCCACGCGAGGAAGAGCCACGCGAAGAGACTTCTGGCCTTGGCGCTCACGGGAATCGTCATCACCTCGATCGTGAGTGCCCTCGGGGCCTATCGGGTGACTCGTCAATGGCTGTCAGAGGACGTCACCGCCCGGCCTCCCGCCACGACGAAAACCCCGGCCACAACCCCGGCCACGACAACGACCTCGGCCACGCTCTCACCCCTGCCTTCGCCGAAGACCCCTCAGCTCAGCGTGAGCGCGGGAACCCCCGTGAAATTCGTCGACTCCCCCTCCAACGCGAAGTACCTGGGCAATGCCGAATCCCTGGACCTCGACTACTCCGCGCACGAGGGTCTGATCTACCGCGGCAGGGTGATCAACGGTGTGGAGTTCGACCACTCGATCGGAATCCGCGCCGACTGCGACAGAGATTCTGTAGCCGCCGACAACTGGGCGGACTTCAAGCTGGACGACCAGTACAACACCTTCCAGGCAGTGATAGGAATCAGCGACTCCAGCGACGACGACATCACCGATCTGACCTACGAGGTCTACTTCGACGGACTCAAGGTCCACTCGGAAACCGTCTCCCGGGACAACCCGACCCGCCTGGCCCTGTCCATCGCCGGCGCCTCCCAGATCCGGCTCCTGGTCAAACGCTCCGCCGACGTCCGCTGCACCGGCTCGGGCCTGTCGAGAAAGGCCATCGTCGCCTTCGGCGGGGCGGCCGTGATCCCATAACGCCGTGATTCCGTAGCTCGGTAGTCGCACACCCCTGAGAACGGACTACCGATTCGCCGCCGGCCCCGCAGGCGCCACCGCCTTCGCCGCCGACGGTGCTCCAATAGCGATTGGGCACATCGGGCTTGGCGGTAAACGAAGAACCCCAGCTCATGACAGGTGTGAGCTGGGGTTCTTCCGGGGTGCGCCGCCAGGGACTCGAACCCCGGACCCGCTGATTAAGAGTCAGCTGCTCTAACCAACTGAGCTAGCGGCGCGCGACCTTCACCAGGGTAGCGGCACTTGGAGGCGCCTGGAGCCGCCGGCGGGAGCCGTACCGAAGGGTGGCCTGCCCCCGAGGCAACCCGAGCCTTACCCCTCGTGGACGTTTCGGCCCTTCGCCTCGGGTAGGGGGTCTGGCAACGAAGGGAGAGAAACCATGACACCGGACCTTTGGTCGTACCCCGAGAACGTGTACGACACCGGACAGAACCTCGACGTGATCGGATACGACGTCGAGGCGACGGACGGGAAGATCGGGTCCGTCGACGAGGCCACCCACGAGGTCGGCCAGAGTTACATCGTCGTGGACACCGGTCCCTGGATCTTCGGCAAGAAGGTCATGCTGCCGGCGCGCGTGGTCACGCAGATCGACCCGCAGGAGCGCAAGGTGTTCGTCAGCAGGACCAAGCAGGAGATCAAGAACGCTCCGGAGTTCGACGAGTCGGCGTTCAAGGAATCGGCCTACCGGGACCGTCTCGGCGAGTACTACGGGCGCTTCCCCTACACGGGCGACGGCCTGTAAGACTCGATCAATCCCCTAGTTGATCGGAAGGGGCCGCGCCGAAAGGCGCGGCCCTCTCCTCATGTCCCGGCTGTCCGGACGACTCGTGCGGAGCCGGCTATGTCTTCCTTCACACCCGGCCCCTTCAGGTCACCTCCCCTTCGGGGCCGGGCGATCAGGCCTCGGCCGGATCACGGCCACGTGCTGTCCCCTGACGGCGAGGTCGGGGCGATGACGTTGAGCCGTTCGAGCAGGGTGACGAAGGTCGACGCGTACGGCGACGGCGCGACGACCGCGGCCACCCGGTCCCAGTTGACCTGCTCTCGCATGGCCCGGACCATCGGCAGCATCGAGCCGTAGTCGCAGGTGTGCTCGGAGAGCGGCAGGATCCAGGAGATGACCAGGTCGGTGGCCTCCAGGACCGGCAGGCTCAGCGCGGCCGTGTTGATCATCTCGGCTCGGGCGATCATGGCTTCGGTGACCGGCCGGTCGGCGAGCGAGAAGATCATGTCGACGAGCACGCCCTCCTCGTCGAACGCCTTGACCAGCCAGTCCTCCGGCGGTTTCGCGGTACGGAATCCCAGGTTTTCCAGGGTTTTCAGCGCGAGGGGGACGTCTTCCTCGACCAGGGCGAAGTCGACGTCGTGTAGTGATGGCGCGGCGCCTCTGGCATAGCCGGCGCAGCCTCCGGCAAGAGCGAAGCGCACCCCGGCCTCCTTGAGGCCGGCGCCGGCGCGCTTGAGCGTTTCGAGGATCGCGTCGGTGACGGCGTGACTGTGACTACCCACTCACGACGCTTGCCCAACCAGGTTCATCGCAAACAATCCAGGGTAGGGCGCCTGCCATGACGGAGACTCTCAGAGAAATCCAGCGCGACTACGAGGGCGATGAGAGCCGCCCACTCGAGGGATATGCCCGGGTCCTCGGGGTGTACGGCGGAGCCGTCTCGGTCCTGCTCGCCGCGGCGAAGCTGACCGGCCACAGGGCGCCGGAGAAGATCAGCCCGATGGATCTCATGTTGATGGGCCTCTTCACGCACCGGCTGTCCCGCACCCTGGCCAAGGACACGGTCACGAGCCCGATCCGGGCGCCGTTCACCCGATATGTCGGCGTTTCCGGGCCTTCGGAGCTCAAGGAGGAAGTCCGCGGCTCCGGGCTGCGGCATGCCCTCGGCGAGCTGGTGAGCTGCCCGTTCTGTCTCGCCCAATGGGTGGCGACGGGATACGCGGCGGGCATGGTCTTCGCCCCGCGCTTCACCCGCGTGGCCGGAGCGACGATGGCGGCCGTGGCGATCTCTGACTGGCTCCAACTCGCCTACAGCCGTTTGATGAAGGCGACCGATGGGTGAAACCCTTGAACCTCTGGCCGACCCCGGGGAGACCCCCAAGGAGCGCGTCGATCGCGAGCTCGGCGAGCTGCTGCAGGGGCTCCGGGTCGCCGGCACGGGCGTGCAGGTCCTGTTCGCCTTCTTATTGACGCTGCCCTTCTCGTCCGGCTTCCACAAGATCGACACGATGGGTCACGGGCTGTTCTACGTCGCGGTCGTGACCGCCGCGGTGGCGTCGATCTGCTTCATCGCCCCCGCGACCCAGCAGCGCATCCTGTTCAGGTCGGGGCTGAAAGAGCTCCTGCTCCGCCGGGCCAACCGGCTGGGAGTGGTGGGCGGAATCTCACTGGCGATCTCCATGGCCTGCTCCACCAGCCTGGTCGTCGATGCTCTCACGGGTGGGTGGCCCGCGGCGGCCATCGGGGTGGCAGTGGGCTTCCTAAGCGCCTGGCTCTGGTTCATCCAGCCGCTCATGTCACTCCTCCGCGCCCGGAAGCGCGGCCAGTCGTCCAGGGGCGGCAGCACATATCACGTGAGCCGCGATCTGCAGAACGGCCGCACACCATAGGTTCGCCGGACACCCGCATCGCCCCCAGCCGGCGTCACCCCTACATCACGCCGGCCAGTGCGACCGCGAATCACCTCAGCCAGTGCGACCGTGACTTACGACAACGCCATTCCGAAATCACGACCGCGCGACCACCAAAACGCGGTCGCGCTCATCGTCGCCGTACGCCCTGGGAGCTGCTTCCGGGATTTATTTGCCGTCCCGCAGCCGAGGCAGGATCTCCGAAGAGTAGAACGAGAAGAACCCGTCCTGCTCCGGCCCGATCTGCGAGATGTACACCTCGTCGAAACCGGCCTCGACGTACTGCCGGATGGACGCGAGGTGCGCCTCCGGAGAGGGCCCGCAGGCGATCGACTTGGTGGCCTCCTCCTCGGTGACGAGCTCCGAAAGCTGCTTGAAGTGGCGCGGCAGCGGCAGCAACTGGTTGGCCTCACCGGGGATGGCGCTCGTGGGCCACAGCCGGTGGACGGTCTGACGGGCCTGGCTCTCGTCGGCCGACCAGCAGACCTTGACCCCTGCCGCCGAGGGCTTGCCCTCTCCCCCGGCCTTGTGGAACGCCTCCACGAGGTCCGCGGCCGGAGCCGTGGAGATGTACCCGTCGCCGAGCCGTCCGGCCAGGTCGACGGCCTTGGGGCCGAACCCGGAGATGTAGATCGGCGGCAGCCGCTCGGGCAGTGAGTAGATGCGTGCGGTGTCGACCTCGTAGAACTCACCGCGATGGGTCACCAGCTCGCCGGTCCACAGCTCGCGGATGATCTCCAGAGCCTCCTCCAGCATCTGCTGGCGTTCCTCCGCCGGAGGCCATTGGTCTCCGAGGATGTGCTCGTTGAGCGCCTCGCCCGTGCCGACGCCGAGACGGAACCTGCCGTCCAGCAGGATCTGCGCCGTCGCCGCCGCCTGAGCGATGATCGCCGGATGGATCCGGATGAGCGGGCAGGTCACGGCGGTCGTCACGGGCAGTGACGTGGCCTCGGACAGTGCCCCGATGACCGACCAGACGAACGAGCTCTGGCCTTGTTCGTCGAGCCAGGGGTGGTAGTGGTCGGAGATCCACAGCGCCTCGAAGCCGGCCTGCTCCGCCAGCTTGGCCTGCCGTACCAGTTCCTTGGGGTCGTGCTCCTCGCTTGACAGAAAGTATCCGAACGTGGTCATGTCCTTCACATGCCCGGCATCGGTAAAGCAAACGTCAGGCCGAGGTATTGCGCGGCAAATTCGACTTTCTCTGGGGCTTGGTGATGTTACGAGCCCATTTGTGAGGGCAGTTGAGGGCCATGGCTACTCTGCTCTGGATCATCGCCGTAGTACTGGTGATCGCCGGGATCTACGTCATCCTGGCCCGTCGGGACATCCTCTGGGGGATCGTCCTCATTGTCCTCGGGTTCCTCGTCGGCCCGGGTGGCGTCAGTATCTTCAATCCCTAACCGTCATCCCTAGTACAACGGGCGGCGGCCGGCTTACCAACCGGCCGCCGCCCGTACAAAGCTGTCCACGCAAAGCCGTCCGCGCGAAAGGCGCGCGTTCACATACAACGTTCACATACAAACCGGCCACGCGTAGAGGCCGTCCTTGAAAAGGCCGGCCGTACGCTGATCAGCAGTCGCCGTCGCCGTTGAGGCAGTAGACGACGTAGGCGTGCTCGATCACGGGCAGCGCGACGTTCCGTACGCGTATCCCGCCGGGAGTCACGCCCTTCTCGGTGCCCGCGTGGGCATGGCCGTGCACGAACAGGTCCGCCCCTTCCGCGTCGGCCGCCTCCGCGAGGAGGTAGCTGCCCAGGAACGGGTAGATCTCCGGCGGCTCGCCCGTAAGGGTGTCCTTGACCGGCGAGTAGTGGCTGAGCACGACCTTGTGGTCGGCTTCCAGGCCCTTCAGCGCCAGGCGCCACCGCTCGGCGATCTCCCTGGTGTGCCGGACGAACGCCTTGGTCTCCGGCTCGCCGAACTCGCTGGCGCACTTGCCGGCGAACCCCCCGCCGAAGCCCTTCCCGCCGGCCACGCCGAGCCGTACTCCGTCGAGCGGCACGACCGTGGACTCGTCGTCGAGCACGGTGATGCCGGTGTCCCGCAAGACCTCGATGATCTCTTTGTTGGCGTCCGAGTGGTAGTCGTGGTTCCCGAGCACGGCGACGACGGGAATGGGCAGGTCGCGCAGCTCTTCGGCGACCACGCGGCCCTCCTGTACCGTCCCGTGCCTGGTCAGGTCACCACCGACAAGCAGGACGTCGGCGCGCTGTTCGATGCCTTCGAGCTTCTTCCGGTAGTGGCCGCGGACGTCCTCGCCCAGATGGATGTCCGCCACCGCGGCGATCCGCAGTTCCCTCACAGGTGCTCCTCCTCCCCCGGCTCGCGTACCTCCACGAGCTTGATCTCGTTGTGCACCCTCAGGCCGGGCGCCGCCTCCTGTGCGACATCCTCGATCTGGTGGCGGCGCTCCTCAGAGGACACCTGGCCCCTGAGGTACACCTCTTCCCCCCGCACGTCCACACGGATGCCCAGCTCATTGGTCCGGTCGTCCTCAGCGAGAACCCGCTGGACGCGGGCCGCGACATAGTGCGGTGTCTCCATGGCTTTCCCCCTCAATCCTGTACGGCTACCGCCGGCGCGTGCTGCCGTGCTGCCCACCGGCTTCGCGACGAAACTCACTGGTTTGAGGTCCATCTGTCAGGATATGGTGTTTAAGGACCTTGGTGCCTAAGACGCAGGTATCTCCTTGGCGTAAGCATGCCGTTATGGAGGAGCGTTCTTGGGAATGGGTCACGTCTCCCCGCACGCCGACAGACCTCTGGACCACGTCGGCAGACCCCTGGACAAGTGCCACACCCAGCGCCGCACCAAGCGTCTTCCGGCGCGTCCGCGGAGGCGTCACCGCCCGGCGAATCACGTTGCCGACCACGGGCATCTCCCGAAGCCCGGCGACACACAGTCCGGCGACACGCAGCCCGGCCGTACACAGCCTGGCCGTACACAGCCGCCTGCCGCGCCGCGCCGCCTCCTCGCAGGCCGCGCCGATCTGCCCGGTTTCCGAGCACTCACACCTGGACTCCATGACCCCCGAGCCGGGTACACGCCACTCCCACTCATGGAGGTACCCCGGTGAAGGTAGCAATGATCTCCGAACACGCCAGCCCACTGGCCACCCTTGGCGGCGTCGACTCCGGCGGCCAGAACGTCCACGTCGCCGCGCTCGCCCGCGAGATCGCGGGGCAGGGGCACGAGGTCACCGTCTACACGCGCAAGGACAGCCCCGGCCTTCCCGAGTCGGTCGCGTTCGGCCCGAGGCTCAACGTCGTCCACGTTCCGGCAGGCCCGGCCAAGAAGCTCCCCAAGGACGAGATCCTGCCCTGGATCCCGGAGTTCGGGAAATGGCTGCACGACCGGTGGCTGTTCGACCGGCCCGACATCGCGCACAGCCACTTCTGGATGAGCGGCCTCGCCACGCTGGCGGCGGCCGAGGAGCTCCGCGTCCCGGTCGTCCACACCTACCACGCGCTGGGCAACGTGAAGCGGCGCCACCAGGGCCCGGCGGACACCAGCCCGCGTGACCGGATCCACGCCGAGGCCGAGATCGGGCACCGGGTCGACGCCATCATCGCGACCTGCCGCGACGAGGTGGACGAGCTGATCCGGATGGGCGTGCCACGCCGGACCGCCGGCATCGTGCCCTGCGGCGTCGACGTCGGCATGTTCAACTCCCGTGTGGCGCCGCTGGAGCGGCCGGGCCGTCACCGCGAAGCGAGGCCGCGGCTGCTGTCGGTCGGCCGGCTGGTGCCGCGCAAGGGGGTCGACACGATCATCGAGGCCCTGCGGTACCTCAGGGACGCCGAGCTGGTCATCGCGGGCGGCCCGCCGAGCTCGGCGCTGCACCGCGACCCCGAGGTGACCCGGCTGCGCTGGACGGCGGCCCAGGCCGGCGTCGGCGCACGCGTCCGCTTCCTGGGGCAGATCGGCCGGGAGGCGCTCCCCGCGCTGATGCGCTCGGCGTCCGCCGTCGTCTCGGTCCCGTGGTACGAGCCGTTCGGCATGGTCGCCCTTGAGGCGATGGCCTGCGGGGTGCCCATCGTCGCGTCGGCCGTGGGCGGCCAGAAGGAGACCGTCGTCCACGGCGTCACCGGCGTGCTCGTCCCGCCGCGGCAGCCGTTGGTGCTGGCCAGGGCGCTGCGGAAGCTCCTCGACGACCCCGTGCGGCGCACCGCGTACGGCATCGCGGGAGCGGACCGGGCCAAGGTCAGGTACAGCTGGGACCGGATCGCCTCGGAGACGCTCGCGATCTACGACGGGGTCCTTTCCTCCCGGACCCTCGAAAGGAATGCCTCTTGAAATCACCGCTCGTAGAACTCTTAGGGTTCTCAGACCTCTCAGAACGACTGATCGACACGTGCGCACCGGGGGATAGATCGTGGCGGTGACGGCTCTTGTGCTCCGCTCACTCGGCATCGGCGGCCTGCTGACCGCGGTGCCCGCGCTCCGCGCCCTGCGGCGCGGCGGGATCCGGGTGGTCCTCGCCACCCCACCCGAGCTCAGCGAGCTCGCCGCGCTGACCGGGGCCGTGGACAGGATTCTCCCGACGTACGGCCTGGCCTCCCTGTCGTGGCCGGGCCCGGGAGAGGAGGAATCCGACCGCCCGCCGCTCATGCCAGACCTGGCGATCAACCTGCACGGCGGCGGCCCGAAGAGTCACCAGGTCCTGCTCGACCTCCGGCCCCGCCGCCTGTGGGCCTACGCCAACGACAGCCTGCCGTGGGTCAAGGGCCCGCGCTGGGACCCCTCCGAGCCCGACGTGCTCCGGTGGTGCCGCCTGGTTCAGTGGCACGGCGTGCCGGCCGATCCGGAGGATCTCCGGCTGCCGACCCCGATGGTCGCCAGCCCCGCGCCGGGGGCCGTCGTGATCCATCCCGGCGGGCTCGACGTGGCGCGGCGCTGGCCGCCCGAGCGGTTCGCCGCCGTCGCGCGGGCGATCGCGGGCGAGGGGCTTCCCGTGGTGATCACGGGCAGCCGCCGGGAGCGGCCGATGGCGCTGCTCGTCGCGACGCAGGCCGTGCTGCCCCCGCAGATCGTGCTCGCGGGCCGCACGTCCCTGCGTGAGCTGTGCGCCCTGGTCGCCGGGGCACGGCTGGTGATCAGCGGCGACGCCGGGATGGCCCAGCTCGCCACGTCGTACGGCACGCCGTCGGTGGTCGTCCTCGGCCAGCAGGGCTCGGGGCGCTCGGCCCAATCCGGCGAGAGGTCCGCCGAGAGATCCGGCGGGAGCCGTAAGCACCAGACGCTCCACCAGACGTTCTACCCGTCACCGCCCGGGTCGCCGCGGCAGTCACTTCAGCGGAGCGCCGACATCACGGACGACGTCCTGCCGGCGGAGGTCCTCAAGGCCGCCGAACGCGCTCTCGGCGCAGGAGTGCGATGACGGCCTCTTCCACCGGGCCGTGGGTGGCGAGCTGCCCCTGGTCGGTGTCCTTGCCGAGCCCTTCGAGCGAGATCGTCTTCCCGCGCTCGTAGAGCTCAACGAGGCGGGGGTCCACGTAGGACGCACGGGCCACGGCCGGGGTGTTGCCGAGATACTCGGACACCTCGGTCATCACCCGGGAGACCGCCTTCTTCCGTCCAGCCGTGCTGTGCACCGGCTTCGAGACGGCGAGGCCCACGGCGGCCAGGACGGTCGCGTGCCAGGTGCGGAAGTCCTTGGCCGTGACCTCCGTGCCGAACACCTCCCTCAGGTAGGCGTTGATGTCGGCGCTGCGGACGTCGGCCCAGCCCTCGTCGGTCTGGTAGCGGAGCAGCTCACCCCTGTGATCGGAGAGCGCGCCGACGACGGCGCACACGTCGGAGTCGGCCAGCACCTGCTCCCGCTCCTTGCGGCCCTTGGCGAGGTATTTGCACACCACCTCGCCGTCACGGCACTTGACGTGCGACGTCCGCAGGGTGGCCAGGCCGTACGAGTCGGTGTACTCCTCGCCGCCGACGCGGAAGAAGCCGATGTCGAGCATCCGCGCGGCGGCGGCGAGCACCCGTTCACGGGTCAGCCCGTCGCCCCGGAGGTCCTTGGCCACCCGCTCCCGGAAGGCCGGGAGCCGCTCGGCCGTCGACAGCACGCGATCGAACTTGGCCTCGTCCTGCTGCCGGCGCCACACGTCGTGATACCGGTACTGACGACGGCCGGCCGAGTCGGTCCCCACGGCCTGGAGATGCCCGTCGGGAGACCCGCAGATCCACACATCGGTCCAGGCGGGCGGGATGGCCAGCGACCTGATCCGCCGCAGCGTCGAGGCATTCCTGACCGGCCGTCCGGAGGCCCAGGTGTAGCTGAACCCGCGCCCGCGCCGCCGCCGCCTGATGCCGGGCTCGTTCGGATCACTCGGACGCAACGTGATCGGGGGGACCTCGAACGCCTTCGCCAGCGCTGTCCTCGACAGCTTCCCGGAAGGTCTCGTGGACGCCCTTCCCGCGGTCATCGGAGGAGATCCTGAGCTTGGTCGAGCACGTCGTCCACGGTCACGTCACCGACCCAGGAAACCGAGCGATGCCCGCAGTCCTCGATGCCGGGGCTCGTGCCGTCCCTGCCGCAGGCCGGGCAGCGCGTGGTCCACGAGATCAGCGGCCGGTGCAGGCGCCTGCTCAGCGGGCCCCAGTTGATCAGGTTGCCGCACCAGTAGACGCCCACGGTAGGCGTCCCGGTGGCGGCGGCCAGGTGACGCGGCCCGGTGTCGTTCGAGACGAGCAGGTCGCAGGCGGCGTAGAGCGCGGTGAGCCCGCCCAGCGACAGCTCGTCGATCACGGCTCTGGCGGGCCGCTTCATCGCGGCCAGGGTCTGCCCGACGACGTCTCGCTCCGCCTCGGTGCCGGTCACGACGACCGGCCGTCCCAAGCGGTCGGCCACCTCGGCGAACCGCTCCGGCGGCCAGCGGCGGCGGGGGTCCCCGGCTCCCGGGTGAATCGCCACCAGGCCCCGGGGCAGCCTGCCGAGGGTCTGGTTGAGCTCCGCCCAGTCCTCCCGGATGACGGCCACCCGCGGCTCGACGTCGCAGGTTCCCGCGCCGAGGAGCCCGGCGACCTCCAGGTAACGCAACGTCTCATGCTGGTAATGGATATAGGGAACCCATCTGTCGAGCCGCTCGGCGTCCGGCGTGCACAGCCCGGCCGTGAGCCCCGCCCCCAGCCGGCGGATGAACGGGTTGGAGTTGCGCCCGCCGCCGTGCATCTGCACCGCGATGTCGAATCTCCGCGCGCGCAGGTCTTCGTAGATCTCGCCGGGAGCCGAGGATCCGTCGTCGGAGGTCACGCCCGAGATCGGCGGGAGGGCCACCACCTCGTCCATGGGGCCCGGACGGTTCCGCAGAAACCGGGCGTGCCACTCCCGCCCCAGCAAAGTGATCTTGGCGGAGGGATACGCCCTTCTCAACGCTTCCATGGCGGGCAGGGCGAGCAGGAGGTCGCCCAGGGCGTTGGCCCTCAGCACGGCGATCCGCTCGACGCCCTCGACCAGCAGCGCCGTCATGGCACGCGCCCGCCTGTCGTCAGCAGACCGTCCGGCGCTCTCAGACCGGCCGCCCTCATCAGGACGTCTGCCGTCATCAGGACGTCTGCCGTCATCAGGCTCATGCGGTCGCCCATCACGCACCCCCACTCCATGCGGCCCTGTACCGCACCGGTTCCGGCCGAACCTTCCCCCGGCGGCGGCCGCGCCGCGATACTCGTCCCGGCTACCCCATGAACCTCCCGGCAAACACGGTGCGGACCGCCGCCGGGCCGGGCCGGGCGAGTGGCCGCCGTTTCCCTCCGGCTTCTCCGGGTAGCCGCCCTCTTATGACGGAGGAGACGCTCAACCGTTTCGGTGATGTCACGGCCGTCGTGGTCGGGGACGTCATGCTCGACTCGTGGCTGCGCGGCCACAGCGACCGGATGGCCCCTGAGGCGCCCGTTCCGGTGGTCGCGGTGGAAGAGATCGAGGACCAGCCCGGCGGCGCGGCCAACGCCGCCGTGAACCTGGCCGCTCTCGGCGCGCGGGTCCACATGGTGGGGGTGACCGGGGCCGATCCCGCCGGGGCCACGCTCAACGCCACCCTGGGACGGCTCGACATAGAGGGCCTGGTGATCGTCCGGAGCAGGCGGACCTCGGTCAAGCGCCGGGTGCTCACGGACGGCCAGATCGTGGCCCGCTACGACGAGGAGGACGGCTCGCCGCTCTCGGAGGCCGCCGAGCGCGAGGTGATCGATCAGCTCGTCACGCTCGCGCCCGGCGCCGACGTGATCATCGCGTGCGATTACGGCGGCGGTGTCTGCACCCCGGCCGTACGGCAGGCCGTATGCGAGCTCACGCAAGGGGGTCGAGGGCCGATCCTGGTGGTGGACGCGCACGACGCCGGGAGGTGGCGGGACTGCCACGCGAAGGCCGTGCTGCCCAACTACGCCGAGGTCGCCCGGCTGCTGGGCGAGAACGGCCACACCGACCGCGTCGGCTTCCTCTCCGCCCAGTCAGAGCGCCTGCTCGACGCCACCGGCGCCGAGTCGGTGGTCACGACGCTCGACGACGAGGGAACGCTCCTGCACAGGTGGGGGCGAGAGCCGTACCGGACTCATGCGACACCCGCGCCGGACACGATGAGCATCGGCGCGGGAGACACGTTCACCGCGACGTTCGCGCTCTGCCTGGCCGCCGGGACCGACGAGGAGACGGCCGCCGACGTCGCGCAGGCGGCGGCGAGCGTGGTCGTCAACCGCCCGGGGACGGCGGTCTGCACCAGGGAGGACCTGCTGGGCGTCCTCCGGCCGGACATCGCGCTCTCCCTCGACCAACTGGCCGGGCGGATCGCCCGCGACCGGGCCGAGGGCAGGCGCGTCGTCTTCACCAACGGCTGTTTCGACGTGCTGCACCGGGGCCACGTGGCCTGCCTGGAGGAGGCGGCCCGCCTCGGGGACGTGCTCGTGGTGGCCGTCAACAGCGACGACGGCGTCGCCCGGCTGAAGGGCTCCGGGCGGCCGATCAACACCTGCGAGGACAGGGTGGCCGTGCTGGCCGCCCTGGGCTGCGTGGACTACATCGCCGTCTTCGACGAGGACAGCCCGGAGGAGCTCCTGCGGCTGGTCCGGCCCGACCTCTACGTCAAGGGCGGCGACTACCACCCCGACATGGTCCCGGAGGCGGACCTGGTCAGGGAGCTGGGCGGCGAGGTGCGGGTGCTGGGCTACGTCCCGGACCTGTCCACCACGGCGATAGTGAACAGGATTCGAGGGTAGGGGGGCGCCCATGACTGAGGAACAGCGATCACCGACTGGAAAACCCATGGTGCCGGCGACGCCGAAGGACGTGATCCACGTCCGGATCGGCTCCTTCGCGTTGGTGTTCTGTGTCGGGGTCGGCCTCCTGTCGGCCCTCGTCCATCTGTGGTGGCTGACCGCGGTCGTGCTGGTGATCGCGGTGGTCGTGATCGTCGACATGGCGCTGGCCGTACGGAGGCAGCGAAGCCTCGGCGGCGGCCCGGAATCGAGAGGGTGAGACGGTGAGCCTGAGCGACAAGGTCGTCGTGGTGACGGGAGCCAGCGGCGGGGTGGGCCGGGCGGTCGTCCGGCAGCTCGGCGATCAGGGCGCGATCGTGGCCCTGATCGCGCGGGGCGAGGCCGGGCTGGCCGGCGCCGCCGTGGACGTCGGCGCCGGGGGTGGAAGCGCCAAGGTCTTCAGCGCCGACGTGGCCAATTACGACGAGGTGCGGCGTGCCGCCCAGCAGATCGAGGCCGAGCTGGGCCCCATCGACGTCTGGATCAACGTCGCCTTCACCACGGTGTTCGCGCCCTTCATGGAGATCACGCCGGAGGAGTTCGAGCGGACGACCCAGGTCACCTACCTGGGCTATGTCTGGGGCACCCGGGCCGCGCTGGAGGTGATGAAGCCCCGCGACAAGGGCGTGATCGTGCAGGCCGGGTCGGCGCTGGCCTACCGCGCCATCCCGCTGCAGTCGGCGTACTGCGGGGCCAAGCATGCGATCAAGGGCTTCACCGAGTCGGTCAGGACCGAGTTGTTCGCCGAGGACTCCGGAGTGAAGATCACGATGGTGCAGCTCCCGGCGCTCAACACGCCGCAGTTCGACTGGGGCCTGACCCGCGTTCGCCGCCATCCCCAGCCGGTGCCGCCGATCTATCAGCCGGAGGTCGCCGCCCAGGCGGTGCTGTTCGCCGCAGAGCACCCCGGGCGGAGGGAATACTGGGTCGGCGCGACCACGGCGGCCACGATCATGGCGGAGAAGTTCGTGCCGGGCCTGCTCGACCGCTACCTCGGCAGGACCGGGGTGAAGTCGCAGCAGATCGAGGGCAAGGCCCCCACGGGGGTGTCGAACCTGTGGGAACCGGCCGACGACGACCAGGACTACGGCGCCCATGGCAGCTTCGACGACCGTTCTCACCAGCGCAGCGTGCAGGTATGGATGTCCCAGCACCGCCGCCTGGTCACGGCCGGAGCCGCGGGCCTGGCCGCGGCCGCCGCACTCGCCCTCCGCCGACGCCGCTGAGGCCGCGCTGCGACGGCGCCGAGCCGCCGCCATTGGGGCCGCCCGCCATTGGGGCACCGCCGCTCGGCCTGCGCAGGGACCGGCGCTTCAGCGATTGGTGGGCCTCTGGGCCTCTTGTGGCTATTTCGGTGGAATACGAAGGCGTTTGGCGGGGTAGTCGGGGGCGATGGACGAGCCTGACTATCGCTTTCTGTGTGAGCTCGCGGCCCAATTGCGCGTGGACTCGGTGCGCGCCTCGGCGGCGGCCGGTTCCGGCCATCCGACGTCCTCCATGTCGGCCGCCGAGCTCATGGCCGTGCTTCTCACCCGCCATCTCCGCTTGGACCTCACCGATCCCGCCAATCCGGCGAACGATCACCTGATCTTCTCCAAGGGGCACGCCTCTCCCCTTCTCTACGCGATGCTGAAGGCCGCGGGTGTGATCACGGACGAGGAGTTGCTGACGTTCCGGGCTCGCGGGAGCCGCTTGGAGGGCCATCCCACCCCACGGCTGCCGTTCGTCGACGTGGCCACCGGCTCGCTCGGTTTCGGGCTGCCGGTCGGAGTCGGCCTCGCGCTGACCGGCCGCAAGCTGGACCGCCTGCCGTACCACGTCTGGGTGCTCTGCGGCGACGGCGAGCTGGCTGAAGGCTCCATGTGGGAGGCGTTCGAGCACGCGGGGCACGAGGGCCTGGCGAACCTCACCGCGATCATCGACGTGAACCGGCTGGGACAGCGCGGCCCGACCCGGCACGGCTGGGACCTCGGGGCGTACGCCCAGCGCATCGGCGCCTTCGGCTGGCACACCATCGAGATCGACGGCCACGACCCGGGGCAGATCGACTACGCGCTGGGCGACGCGTTGAACACCCGCCGCCGTCCGACCGCCATCCTGGCCAGGACCTGCAAGGGCTTCGGCGTCTCCGCCGTCGAGGACAGGGAGGGCAAGCACGGCAAACCGCTCCAGGACCCCGAGCAGGCGATCTCCGAGCTCGGCGGCCCGAGGAGCGTCACCGTCCCGCTGAACCGGCCGCTCGGGGGCAGCCAGCCGTACGGCTTCGCGGAGGGCGCGCTCACGCTGCCGGCCTATGAGGTGGGTGAGCGGGTGGCGACGCGCACGGCCTTCGGCGAGGCTCTGGCCGCGCTCGGGACCGCCCGGGGGGACGTCGTCGCGCTCGACGGCGAGGTGGCCGACTCGACCAAGCTGGAGACGTTCGCCAAGGCCCACCCCGAGCGGTTCTTCGAGTTCTACATCGCCGAGCAGCAGATGGTGGCGGCCGCGATCGGCATGCAGGCGAGAGGCTGGAAGCCGTACGCCGCCACGTTCGCCGCCTTCCTGACCAGGGCGTACGACTTCGTGCGAATGGCCGCGATCAGCCGGGCCGGCATCCGCCTGGTCGGCTCCCACGGCGGCGTGTCGATCGGCGAGGACGGGCCGTCGCAGATGGGCCTGGAGGATCTGGCCGCGTTCCGGGCCGTTCACGGCAGCACGGTCCTCTATCCGTGCGACGCCAACCAGACCGCCCGGCTCGTCGCGGAGATGGCCGACCTGGACGGCGTGAGCTACCTGCGCACGACCAGGGGTGAGACCCCGGTCATCTACGGCCCGCAGGAGACGTTCCCGGTGGGCGGGTGCAAGGTGCTCCGGACGGGCGGTCACGCCACGATCGTCGCGGCGGGGATCACCGTGCACGAGGCTCAGGCCGCGGCCGAACTCCTGGAGGAGGACGGCATCTCGGTGACCGTGGTGGACGCCTACTCCGTCAAACCGCTCGACTCGGGCGAGCTGCGGATCATGGCCAACGCCACGGGCAGGGTCGTCACCGTCGAGGACCACCGGCCGGAGGGCGGCCTCGGAGACGCCGTGCTGTCGGCGCTCGCCGACCTGACGGTCCAGGTCGTGAAGCTCGCCGTCTCCGGCCTGCCTGGTTCCGCCACCTCCGAGGAGCAACTCGTGGACGCCGGCATCGACCGGCAAGCGATCCGCGACGCCGTACGAACCCTGGTCCGTTGAGTGGTCCGTTAAGTGGCCCGTTGAGCCCGTGTCCCCCGACATCGGCCGTCCCCAGTGCTCGGCGCGCGCGATGACACGAGCATGACAAAACCCTCAAAGGAAGAAGGGCATCGTCCTCGCGCACGAGCAGGGGGTACAACGTCTGCTCGTGGCTGTCGTTCAGGCAGGCCCCGGCCGGCCGCGGCTACAACGTCGTCGTGTCCTCACCGAGAAGGTGCGGCGTATGGGGTTTCAGCGGGTTTAAGCGGGTTTCAGCGGGCTTTGGCGGGCTTTGGCGGTCGCTCGGCGGTTGGCCTTCTTGATCGCGTCTACGAGCTCCTCCTTGGTCATCCTGGACCTGCCCGTGACGCCGAGACGGGCGGCCGTCTCGTAGAGATGCTGCTTGGACGCGTTCGCGTTCACACCCTCGGCGGTCTCCCCCGCCTTGGGCGTGCTCTTCTCCGCCTGCTTGTCCGAAGGGCCGCGCCTGGCCTTCTTCTCCCAGTGGTCGCCGACCTTCTCAAAGGAGTGCTTGAGCGCGGCGAACGCGGTCCGGTGAGCTCGCTCCCCCTCGCCGTACGTCTTGACGGCGGAGTCGTGGGCCTTGATCCATGTCTCCTGGGCCTCCTTCGGGGAGCGCTCCAGGGTCGACGGCAGTTCCTCGCGTGCTGGCATGGTGATCGTGCCTCCGTTCGGAGCCCGGCGAGCGGGAGCGCGTCGTGACCGGCGGCACGCGGCTCCCGTCCGCGGGTGGTCTCAGATCGGGTCGGTGTAACGCCGCTCCTCGTAGACGTGGCGGCTAGTGGTCGCCTCGTCGACGGGCGCGGCGGTCGTGATGGTGGCGGCCCGGCGTACCGTGGTCAGCCGCCAGATGCCGAAGAGCAGCCCGGCCAGCCCGCCCACCATGAGGATCACCCCGATCACCTGGATGTCGATGCCCGCGACCGCGAAATCGACCGCCCAAGTGAGGATGGCCCCCAGCATGATGAGGATGATGCTTCCGGCAATGGTCATGGCGAATCCCTCCTTCGCCCTTTGCTCTATCCCCTCCACGGATCTCAAACTTCGGCGTGAGCGCGGGATCGCCGGGCAGCATGGGTTTTATGACCGGTATACCCGTAGTGGTGATGGGCCTCATGGGCGCGGGGAAGAGCACGGTGGCCCGGCTTGTGGCCGATGCGCTCGGCCGTCCCATGAGGGACAGCGACGCCGACCTCACGGCCCGGTACGGTGCGACGGCCGCCGTGATGGCCCTTGACCTGGGCGCCGACGAGTTGCACGCGCGGGAGGCACTGGTGCTGAGGGAGGCCCTCGCCGCCGACCCGGTGCCCGTGATCGCCGCGGCGGCGAGCACGGTCGACGACCCGGAGTCCAGAAAGGCGCTGGCTCCCGCGTTCGTGGTTTTCCTCGACGGGCCACCGGAAGTTCTCGCCGAACGGATGAAATCGAGCCCTCACCGGCCGCACTTCAAGCCCGATCTGGTGGAGATGCTGACCGAGCAGCGCGCCCGGCGGCTTGGCCACTTCCAGGAGGTGGCCGACCTGACCGTGGACACGGGGGCGCACACCCCCGAGGAGATCGCCGACACGGTGCTCACCCACGTTGGCCCCCGGCAGCCCGTCCCTCCAGCGGAATGGACTCCTTAAACGAATGGACCCCTTGAACGAGACGTCAGGTGGCGGAGCGGCTTGGCCGACGGCCGGACCTCGTTCAGGTCGTCATTCGGTTACACCCGCCTCGTCGACGACCTTCTGGGTGACGACGGCGCCGGCGCTCAGCACCGTCCCGGCTTCGCCCCTGTCGGAGTCGGTGAGCAGGTAGTCACGCATGCCCAGATAGGCGAGGGACGCCTTGTCGAAGACCCACTCGGTGCGCTCTCCGTCCAGGTCGTACGCCACGGCGATGCCCTTGCGGCCGAGCGCGTCCCGGGAGTCGCTCACCACGCGGACGCCGGGAATGAGCGCGGTCGCCCGGTAGAGCCCGGCGCGGGTGGCCGGCGGCACGGCGGTCTCCTGCAGCAGGGCTCGCACGGCATGCCGATAGATCGCTTGTGCGTGTTCGTCGAACAGCTCGCTGAACGCGGCTGGATCGCCGGCCCTGAGCCGGGGCGCGCGTTGTTCGTTCCACACCAGGACCTGTCCGTTGCGCCTGCCCGGTTCCTGTGATCTGTGTCACGGAAGGCTCCGCCGCAACCCCGGCCGGAGATGAGCACTCGGCCGCCCGCCTCGCCGGGACATGTGCGTGCGCTCTTACTCTGTCAGCACACCGCCGGACGCCTCAGGCGAGGCTCGACCTCTCAGACGAGATCACGCGAGGCTCGACCCCTGCGGGTGACGTCAGGCCCGCGCGGAATCGGGCCAGGCCCGGACACCCCAGCGGTGGCTGACATGATCGCCGGGCGTGAGCCGGATGAGGTCCTCCCCCGTCGCGAACGCGTTCGGCGGGCAGCTCATCGGTTCGACCGCGATCCCGGCCCGGCGGTAGCCGTCGGGGAGCGTGTCACCTGTGTAGACCTGCAGCCACTCGATCCCGTCGCCCGCCCACAACTCGACGCCGTGTGCCCCGTCCGCGGAGCCATCCGCGGAACCGTCCACCGAGGCGTCCGCGGAGCGCAGCCGCACCCGGACCAGCCCGTCGGCGTCGCGCCGCAGGCCCGTGAACGGCGTGTCGAGTGCCAGCCCGCCGACAGGCCGTGCCGTACGGAAGTCGTAGTCCGTTCCTTCGACGCCATGCCGGGCAATCGGGATCTTGCGGTCGTCGACCTCCAGCCACTGGGCCGCGGGCAGCCCCAGCACGGCGTCGTCCACGGCGTCGTCCACGTGCCCGGTGCCGAGTGTGAGGTACGGATGGGCGCCCATGCCGTACGGCGCGGCGCTCGCGCCCACGTTCGTGGCGGACACCTCCACCTCGAGACCTGCAGGGCTGACCGAGTACGCCGCGGTGAGATCGAGCACATGGGGGTATCCGAGCTGGGGGAACAACCGCAGCCTGAAGCGGATCGAGGTGGCGTTCTCCGCCAGGACCGTCCAGGGGAGCCACCGCGTGAACCCGTGCGTGGCATGACCCGCCCTCGGCTCAGTGATCGCGAGCTGCCTCGTCTGGCCGTCGAAGTCGTAGCGGCCGTCCTCGACCCGGTTCGGCCAGGGAAGGAGTAACTGCCCCGCCCCTCCGACCGCCGGCTGGCCGGCCGGGTAGTCCATGAGAAGCGGGCGGTCGTCATAAGTCAGGGACCGGATTCCCGCGCCCACCTCGGTCAGGACGGCCCGGTAGCCACCGGCTGCGATCGTGTGCTGCGTCCCGGTCGGCGCGACCGTCGGGACGCTTCTGCCGACATCGACACCGGCACCCGTCCCTGTCCCGCTCTCGGGGCTCGTGCCGGTCCCCGTCTCGGCGCCGTTGCCGGGGCCGGTCTGGGGGCCGTTGCCGTTTTCAGGGCTGTGTCCAACCGCGGAGTCCGTCACCCGGCGATTTTCTCATTTCGATCTGCCGCCGGCTGCGGTTGGGATACCGGCTCTGCCGGTGAGGGGGTCGGACGTGAGGGAGAAGCACCGCCGGGCGTGCCGCTCGTCCTGGACGAGACATCGGGGGGCTGGTCACGCGCACAATCTTATTCAGCCTCGGTCTTGTTCGGCCTCGGTCTTGTTCGGCCTCGGTGTCATTCGGCCTCGGTCGAGGGGCCGCTCGCCTCGTTCGGCCGCCTCCGCATCATGGCGAGCATGTCCCGTCCGCCCGTCCGGAAGAAGCGGACCAGCAGCGCCGCGGCGAGCACGAGGAAGACGACGTTCAGCACGGTCGTGTAGTTGAGCGACGGGTGGGCCTCCAGCACCTTGGCCGCGCGCTGGGCAGGGATCAGCCCCAGCAGCCCGAACAGCACCTCGACGGCGTACCCCGCGATCACCATGGCGGCGTAGAAGGTGACGGTCAGGAAGGCCATCATCCGCCAGCTGTAGTACTTGCGATAGATGTCCAGGATCGGCAGCACGATCAGGTCGGCGAAGATGAACGAAACCACGCCGCCGAAGCTGATCCCGCCGTTCCACAGGACGGCCGCGAGCGGGACGTTACCGATCGAGCAGACAAAGCTGACCACCGCTACTAGCGGCCCCACCAGCGGACCCCAGATCTTCGCCTCCACCGGATGGCCGGTCAGGAAGAACGACCGCCAGAACGACTCAGGCACCCAGGCGGCCAGCGCCCCGGCGATCAGCAGCCCGCCCACGATGTCGATCCAGACGGCCTGCCAGTCCATGACGAAGTAGTGCGCGACGGCCGTACGACCCCGGGGCGAGAGGAGTCTGCGCCACAGGCCACCGTGTTCGACGCTCATGTCCATCTGGGCATGAGCCTCCATGCGGCCCTGCACCCCCCGGCGGGCGATCGCGCGAGCCTCCTCCACGAGCCGCGGCCGCAGGAACGCCCGGAACATGAGGGCCAGCAGCATGATCATCATAGGGCCGCCGACGAACTCCGCGAGCGTGAACTGCCAGCCCAGCAGCAGCGCCAGCAGGATGCCGAGCTCGATCACCAGGTTGGTCGATGCGATCTCGAAGGCCATCGCCGCCGTGAAGTTCGCGCCCTTGACGAAGATCGATCGGGCCAGCGCGACCGCCGCGTACGAACACGACGACGAAGCTGCCCCGAGGCCGGTCGCCTTCAGCAGCGAGCGCGGCGAGTCGTCCGGAAGGAGGCGCACCATCTCACGTTTGCTCACCACCGCCTGCACGGCCGCCGACAGCGCGAACCCGAGAATCAGCGCCCACAGGATCTCCCACCCCATGGCGAAGGCGAGCGAGAGAGCGCGCCACAGGCCATGCCACAGGGCGTGCCAGGCCGCCGGCACCACATCCGCGAGCAATGGCCGCTCCCTGAAGCGAGATCCGCGTAATCACCGCATTCCCCGCGCGGCGCGCGTCACCCCCCGCACGCCCGCTTATGAGGAGATCATCTGGCTTCCCAGCCGCTCCTGAGCGGTGAGCTGACCGCGCAACTCCTCCACGTTCTCGCCGGAGGCGGTCATGACCAGGCCCTTGTCCATCTCGGCCCGGGACAGCGACCTCGTCAGCCGGGTCGCGTACCAGCGGCCCACGTCACTCCTCCAGATCGACCAGCGTCCGGCGTACTGGCTACTCAGCTCTTTCCAGGCAGCATCCTCGGCAGAGAAGCGCACGCGTCACCACCTCCAGGCTAGGTGCCGGGAAACAACGATGTGCTCATCCGGACACGACGGGTAGTGAGAGGCGGTCTCCCCCTTCCGGAGGCGGCGCCACCCCCGGTACGGCGAAGATCTCCCACTCGCTGCGGTCACTTCACCTGATCTTGATCCCAGCCTCCGCGACCCGATCCGCCCCATGCCTCCGCCGGATATGACGCGGGTATTCGGAGAAGGTTAGAGATCAGGCCATGTGGGGTTATCTGTCCTGGTAATCGACGGCGTCACCATCTCGGCAAGGTGTGCAGTGCTCTCGCTGAGGCTCCCCCGGGATGGACCATGAGGATCGTACGGCTGGCCAACTTCGTCGCCCCTCGTTCGGGTGGCCTCCGCACCGCCCTGAACGAGCTCGGCGCCGGGTACGCGGCCGCCGGGCACGAGCCGCTGCTCGTGATCCCGGGAGCCGCACCCGGGGAACGGGAGACTCCGGCGGGACGCGTCATCACCGTGCCGGGGCCGGTCGTGCCGGGGACAGGCGGCTACCGGGTCATCGTGGCGCGGCGCTCTCTGAGCCGGCTGCTCGACCGCCTGAAACCGGACCGGCTGGAGGTCTCGGACCGCACGACGCTGCGATGGACCGGCCGGTGGGCGCGATCGCGTGGCATCCACTCGGTCATGGTGTCGCACGAGAGCCTTGACGGCCTGTTGCGTCTGTACGGCTCCCGCCTCCTGCCGCGCCGCCACGGGCCTTGGCTGGGAGCCGGGCCTTGGCTCAGCGGAGTCGCGGACCGGGACGCGGCGCACCCCGGCGCGCTCGGCCGGCTGGCGGACCGGCTCAACCGGGCGAGCGCGGCCGACTTCGACCTCGTGGTCTGCACGACAGGATGGGCCGCGGCCGAGTTCAGCCGCCTCGGCGTGCCCAACCTGGCACGTGTGCCGCTCGGCGTCGACCTGGCACGCTTCGCCCCTGAACGCTACGACCCGGAGCTGCGCCGGACGCTGGCCGCCCCCGGCGAGCGACTGCTCGTCCACTGCTCCAGGCTTTCCCCCGAGAAGCGGCCCGACCGGCCCATCGGCGCCCTGGCCGAGCTTCGCCGCCGGGGCGTGCCGGCCGTACTGGTCGTGGCGGGGGACGGACCGCGGCGGCGGGCGCTGGAAGCTCGGGCGAGCGGCCTGCCGGTCCGGTTCCTCGGGCACGTCGCCGACCGCGACCTCCTGGCGAGGCTGCTCGCCACCGCGGATGTCGCCATCGCGCCCGGCCCGGTCGAAACGTTCGGCCTCGCGGCACTCGAGGCGATGGCGAGCGGGACGCCGGTGATCGTGTCGCGGGAGAGCGCGCTGCCCGAGGTCATCGGCGACGCCGGCGTCGCGGCAGACGACCGCCCCGAGGCGTACGCCGACGCGGTGGAGGTGCTGCTCCGCAGGGCGGAAGGGGATCGCCGGGGGCTGGCCCGCCGGCAGGCCGAACGATTCGACTGGCCGAGCTCCGTGGACGGGTTTCTCCGCGCCCACCGGCTCCTGGACCCGATTGGAGATAGACGGTAGTGACAACGCGACTCGTTGCGCTGGGCGACTCGGTCACCGCGGGGCTCGGCGACCCGCTGCCCTGCGGGGGATGGCGCGGCTACGCGGGCCGGCTGGCCGAGGCGCTGGGCCCGGCTGAGCACGTGGAGTTCAGCAACCTGGCCGTCTGCGGGGCGACCTCGCGGCACCTGGCGGCCGACCAGCTTCCGCGCGCCCTCGCACTGCGGCCGACGCTGGCGTCCGTGCTGGCCGGAGTCAACGACACGCTGCGCGGGACGTTCGTGCTCTCGGAGATAGCCGCCGACATCGAGGAGGTGGTCGGGGGGCTCCGCCGCGCCGGGGCGGCCGTCCTCACCGTCCGTCTGCCGGATCCGGGGTTGATGCTGGGCATCCCCGATCTCGTCCGTCGTCCGCTCACGCGGAGGGTCCGGGCGATCAACTCGGTCCTCGACCACGTGGCCGGCAGGTACGACACGGTCCACGTGGACCTGGCCTCCCATCCCGCGCTGTACGAACGGCGGATGTGGGGAGTCGACCGGCTTCACCCGAGCGAGCGCGGCCACCGGATGCTGGCCCGGCTCTTCGCCACCGAGCTGGCCGCGAGGGGGTTTCCCGTACACGCCCTGCCGGACGAGGAGCCCACCAGCGCGAGTCCGTCGGCGTGGGCGAGCGCGCGCTGGCTGGCCACCGAGGGAACCGGCTGGGTGGTCAGGCGCTCCAGGGACTTCCTCCCCACGTTCGGGAGGCTCGTCCTCAGCGAGGCCTGGCACGAGATCTGCGGCCAGACCGCCGTGCTCGACGATCGGTTCCACGCGGAGCTCGACGGCATCCTGCGGCGCGTCGACGCGCAGCACCTCCTCGCGTGACAGCGCGATCGTGAACGTCTCCCACTACGGAAGATTCCGCCCATGAGAGTCGCCATCGTCTCCGAATCCTTCCTCCCCCAGGTGAACGGCGTGACGAACTCGGTCTGCCGCGTCCTGGAACACCTCGCGGCCCACGGACACGAGGCGATGGTCATAGCGCCGGGGCCGGGCCCGGCGAGCTATGCCGGATTCCCCGTCCACGCCACCCCGGCGTTCCGCCTGCCGTTCTACCGGTCGTTCCGGGTGGGCCTGCCGAGCCGCGAGATCCGAGCCTGGCTGGAGGAGTTCAAGCCGGATGTCGTTCACCTCGCCTCACCGACGGTCGTCGGAGCGTCGGGCATGACGGCCGCTGCCCGGCTCGGCGTGCCCGCCGTCGCCGTCTTCCAGACCGACCTCGCCGGCTTCGCCCGCCAGTACGGCATGCGCGGCGCGGACGGCGCCATCTGGTCCTGGCTCCGCCACATCCACAGCCGGGCCGACCGGACGCTCGTCCCCTCCTCGGCGACCATGGCCGAGCTGACCGAGCACGGGATCCCGCGGCTCCGTCTCTGGGGCCGCGGCGTGGACCTCGACCGCTTCAACCCGCGCCACCGATCCGAACGGCTACGCCGGGAGCTCGCCCCGGGCGGTGAGGTGATCGTCGGCTACGTCGGCCGCCTGGCCGCCGACAAGCGCGTCCATCTGCTGACGATGCTGGCCGGCCTGCCGGGGACCCGGCTGGTGATCGCGGGCGACGGCCCGGCCGCGAGGGGATTGCGCCGCCGCCTGCCGGACGCGGTGTTCTGCGGGCTGCGCACCGGCGAGGATCTGTCGGAGATTCTCGCCTCGTTCGACATCTTCGTGCACACCGGGGCGAACGAGACGTACTGCCAGGCCGTACAGGAGGCTCTCGCGGCCGGAGTCCCGGTCGTCGCGGCGGCCGCGGGCGGGCCTCTCGACCTCGTCCAGCCGGGACACAACGGACTGCTCTACCCGCCCGGCGCGCCATCGGAGATGCGGGAGGCCGTGGCACGACTGTCCGCCGATGAGAAGACACGGGCCCGCATGAGCGTCAACGCCCGCGAGTCCGTGCTCGCCCGCACCTGGGGCGCGGTGTGCGACCAGCTCTTCGGCCACTACGAGAGCGTCCTCCACGAGCCGGATCCCCAGACCGCGCGAGCGACCGATCCGCCGGAGATCCCCGCTGGGTTCGACATGTCTCATCTTGGGGCGTGAGCAGGTTTGTACAGGGAGAGGTTCGGCTTGAATACCCCGTCGAACCGCCGAGGAGGCGCGCCAAAGCTACATGAAGTAGTTGATGTTGGTTACGAGCCAGAACACCAGCGCCGCGACCAGACCGACTCGGATCATCGTTTTCACGCCGCCCCATGCCGCCTTGCGACGGACGGGAACCGCGGCGACGCTTTCGCGCCACCCTTTCCACAGGTCGGCCATTCTCTGCCATTGGCGCCCTGCGGCGAACAGCGCAAAGGCGATGGCGATGAACAGCAGGATCCGCTCGTTTGCACCCATGCGTCCTCCTTTGTGGGGGGCACAGACACGTGGACGCCGCAGCTCAACGTAACCCTTGTGACGCTCCGCTGTCATCCGTGTTCGCTGCGAAACGTCCCCTGGCCACGGTCCTCGCCCCGATCGCCGGAAACGCTCACCGCATCAGGAGATCGCTCAAGCGCAGCCCGGTCACTTCCGGGGCGTTCCGCGCCGGCAGCCGTCCGGCCGCACCGGCGATGATCCCGGCCGGGGGAAGCACGCCGAGCTCCGCGACGTCGATCTGGTCGGCGATGAACTTGGCGACCCGCGGCCGGTCGCTGGGGACCAGGTCGGGCGAGCACCAGGCCCTGATGATGGCTTCCTGCCGCAACTCCTCGTAGGAGTCACGATGGCCGCGCAGTTTGGCCTCGATGGCCCGCTGGATCAGCCCCGCGATGTCCGGCGTGATGGGGTCGTCACGCTCGGCCCGGCATTCGATCCGCAGAACGAGATAGTCGATGCCGGTGAGCCGCTCGCCGTCCACGTGCAGCAGCCCATCCAGGATGGCGAGCTCTCCCGGCGCCTTCGGCGTGTTCAGCACCACGACGTGCCCGGCCTGGACCGGGCGCCCTCCGCCACCCGGCGCGACCATGCCGAAGTCGACGCCCAGCACGGGCTTCTCACCCGTCGACTCCAGCACCGCGTCGAGGCCGTCGGAGACCTTGGCGGCGATGGCCGCCGCCGTCGCGAGCGGGGGTCCGATCAGCCCGGCCAGCTCTCCGACGACCTGTACGGCGGCGCCGATCGGGCCTTTCTCCGACGCGCGATAGAGTCCGGCCTGCACATTCACCACCCCGGCGCTGTACGGCACCAGCGGTGAGATCTCCTGGTCGAGCCGGATCCCGGCGGCGGTCCACACCGGCCTTGTCATGGTCGTGAACGTGACGGGTTCGGAGCCGAGGAAGCCGAGCGTCATCCCGCCGTGCAGAGCCGGATAATGGTCGATGGTCCAGGTCCGCCGGTCCGCGAGGAATCCCTCGGCCAGCCAGAGCCGAAGGTAACCCTGGTAAGGCATGAGCGGCCGCGACCCCGGCTCAGGCAGGAACGCCAGGGTGACGTGCTCGGCCTCCGCCGCGAACCAGCTCGCGATCCTCCGCCAGACCCGGTTACCAGACATGGATCTCCTATCTCGGCAAGAACATGATCAGATCGAACAGGGCGCGCTCGCCCTCGTGCCGTCCCTCAGCCGCGGCGATCAGGTGCCGCAAGGGAGTGAGCACGCGGAGACAGGTGCGCGGCCCAGGCTGCCGCCGGCGATCGCCGAGGTGTTCACGGCAGAGCCGTACGGCACCGGCGGCGACCTCGTCGGGGAGCGGTGGAATGATCAGGACGGCTCTCGCTCCCTCGGCGATCAGATCGCGGGCGAACGCGACGAAGCCCTCCCGCTGGTCCTCAAGCGAGCGCGGCGGCCCGTCAACCGGCTCCGCCTGCAGGACGATCAGGGGGACCTCGCCCGGGCCGAGATCCGCGGAGCCGATCAGCCGACCTTCCCGGCCGGGGTTCTCCGCGCGCCGCACCGATGACGCCCTGGGACCGTCCTCGGTCTCGACGCGCAGCCGCCAGCCGTCGGCCGTCGCGACCGGGGCGCCGATCACATGCTGAAGGCGCGCGGTGGGATCAGGAAGAACCGCCCCGGACGGCCCGAGATGGCGGGGTCCGAAGAACACCGGCGGGTTCATCGCGCCCCAGTCGCGGCGCCATTCCCGCTCCGGGCCGTCTCCCAGCGAGCGGAACCACAGCGGCATCCGGTCCACATCGGGTGAGGAGTGCCGCCCGAGCCACTGCTCCCAGGGCCCGTGATCAAGCCCGGAGAAGATGTCGAGACAGACGAATTGAGGGGCGCGCCCTTGGGGGTACGGGCTCTCACCCGTTTGGCTGAGGATGTCCAACAGGTCCTGCCGCGTGGCGGGTTCGGCACGGTCATCTCCGGAGAGCCCGGCGCCCGGGTCGGGTATACGGACGTCTTCAACGGTTTCGCTGGAATCGGAAGGCCGCCGGAGGATCCAGCGCCTGAGCCGGCTCCTCCATGGATGGCCCCACGAATTGGGTGAGGGATACAGCAGGCGCTTGACGGTCACACCGGTGACCTCCCCGGGCACCATGTGCAAGGTCATCGCCTGCGGCGGGAAGACCCTGGACCGGCGCGGGGGATCCAGCAGCACGAGCAGGCTCACACCCGACACCATCACGGCCCCCAGCGTCTGCCACCAGCCACTCCCGACGCCGATGATCACCAATCCGCCGATCATGCCCGCTGCCAGAATCCAGCGCAGGTTGATCAGTGATGTCCGCCCGACGTCGTTGGCGGGGATCTCGGCGGGCGTCCCTGATGGGAGCGGGCATTCCGGATGGGCGGTGTTCCGTACCCGGATGCCGCTGGTCACCTCGAAGACCCACCCCATGCGGGCCCACCAGCCCGACTTCTCGTGGTCGTACATCACCGTCAGGAGAGGAGCCATGGGCTCTGTCCGGATGCCGCCGTCCGCGGGAAGCCCTCTGGTGATCTTGGAGATCGACTCTCTCAGCGTCGCCCCGGGCTCCCGCTCATCGCGCTCCACGGCTCTGGCCTTCGCGAGGGCGGCGAGCAGCCGTGCCTGGACGGCGTGGCCGGTGTCCTCAGCCTCCTCCAGATCGGTCACCGCGTTCATGAGGAGCTCCGCCGCCTCCGCCGGGAAACGCAGGGCCAGCACCTCGGCCCTGGCCAAGGTCGACCGCCCTCGGGAACCGGGTGCCATTCGGTCGAGGTCCGGCTCGAAGGCGCCGGACTTGGGGAGGTCGACAGGACGTGCCCGGGGATAGAGCTTCACATACTCCTGGGCGCTTTCCTCGGTGAGTTTCGCCGGGATTCCCGGTTCGGGACACACCGGAGGCCACTCCGGTTCGGAGTCGCCCAGCGAGCGCCGGTCCTGGCACTGCCACCAGCCGTGCCAGCTGCCCGCCTCCTCCGGCGTACTGGGCTGGCGCCCCTCGACCAGCGTCAGCGTGATCCATGCCTCGGCCCGCACCAGCGGGGATCCCGACATGGCGAGCGAGCCGGCCCGGGGAAAGTATCGGAGGGTCCGGAAGCGCCGGCAGAGCCGCAGCAGAGCGATCTGGCAGTGCTGCACGGTGTCCGGATCGTCGCCCGCCGCGACGGCCCCCTGGATGTGGGCGTTGAGTAGCTGCGCCGCCCCCTCGGGCATGCCGTGCAGGGCCAGGCATTGCGCCGTGACGACGACGAGAGGCGGCGTTGCCTCATGGAGCCAGTGAGTGACGGCGTTGCCCGGGGCATAGGAGAGATCCTGGATGTACCTCAGTGCGGGTGGCCCGTGCCGGGCAAGGATGTGGAGGGCCAGCGAGAACAGCCGATCGGTGTCCGTATCGCTGGGCGGGTCGGGCCAGGAAACGCCGGTGAGCAACTCCTGGGCCAGTGCCTGCGCGTGCCCGCCCTCCGCGGCGGCGATGAAGAGCCGGGCCAGCCGGGCCCTGACGTGTGTGTCCTTGGGCGGCAGCCAGTCGGCCCACCGCGAGTCGTGCGCGGCCTTCGATATGTTCCACGCCGAAGCCGTCGCGGCCTCCGCGAGGAGTTCGGCTTGTCCGGCCCCCTCCCTCAGCGCCAGCAGGGCAGCCTGCGTCAACGCGGTCGCCACCACCACCCGGTCGGTGTTCCACAGGCGGACGCTGCCTTCCTGAGTGCCGGTGACGAGCCAGGCGCCGTCCGGCGCGACGGTCACATCGGCGATCGCCTCTCCCTGGTTCGGGAGGGACATGCGCCGGGCTCCGTGGGTGTCCCACACCGTGACTGTGCGATAGAGGACGGTGGCCAGCCACGTGCCATCAGGGGCGATGACGACCGGCCCGACGGTCTGCCACGCCTGGATGGGCAACCTCGCGCGGGGAGTGCCGTCGGCGTTCCAGAGCTGGACCGCGCACCCAGGGAAACCGTCGCCTTCGAAGTCTTCACCCATGAAGCGAAGTTCCCTTGAGACGGTGACGAACCAGGTGCTGTCGGGGGCGACGAAGAGCCGGTCGACCCTCTGGGCGCAGGTCGCCCGGAGGGTGCCGTCGGCGTTCCAGAGGTGCGCCGTTCCGTCCTCCTGGAGGGTGGCCAGCCACGTGCCGTCGGGCGCGATGACCGGCCTGGTCAGCCGCGTGTCATCGACCGCGATCCTGGCGCGGGGAGTGCCGTCGGCGTTCCAGAGACATACGGATCCGTCATCCGCGAGGACGGCGAGCCACGTGCCGTCGGGCGCGATGACCGGCCTGGTCAGCCGCGTGCCATCGACCGCGATCCTGGCGCGAGAGCTGCCGTCGGCGTTCCACAGCCGGACGACGCCGTCCTGGAAACCGGAGGCGAGCCACATGCCGTCCGGGGCGATGGCCACGCCGGTCGCATCGACGGTGCCGTCCGACAGGGATGCGCGGAGGGTGCCGTCGGCGTTCCAGAGGAGAACGCTCCCGCCTTCCGCGGTGGTGGCGAGCCAGGTGCTGTCGGGAGCGATGGCCACGTCGGCGATTCTCTGGGACACCTCGATGACGCTCGCGCTCAGCGTGTCGTCGGGTCGCCACAGCCGGATGGTTCCGGGCCCCGACCACGTGGCGAACCAGGCGCTGTTCGGCGCGATGACTATTCCCGTGTGGCCGGGCAACGTGGCACGCGGCGTGCCGTCGGTGTTCCACAGCCGCACCGTGTGGTCGTCGGAGGTGGTGGCCAGCCAGGTGCCGTCGGGGGCGACGGACACCCGGTGGGGTCGCCCCGGCTCCGCGAGGAGGACGGCGTCGCGTGCCAGCAGGCGCAGTTCGGCGGAGCCCACCCCCACGGGACTGCCCTCGGCACCGCCCAGCATCCAGCCGTCGACGGCGGCCAGGACCGACCCGGCGGGAGCCCTGCCGCCGGCGATGGCCCGGGAGATGTACTCGGCGAGGAACGGAACCCGTTGCCCGGCCGCCGCCTGCCCCAGGATCGCGCGATCGGCGAGAGGCTCAGCCAGAAAGGGGTGGCGTGAGGCGTACCGGCCGACCTGGCGCCAGATCTCGGCGACCGCGCCACCGCCGGTGTGGATCCGGGACGCGGCCTGGGTGGCCAGGATCGCCGCCAGAATCGTCGGAACCCCTCTCTCGATTTGCATCGGGCGGGGACGAATGGGACGGGGTGTGCCCGCCGCTTCAGCGGACGCGACGAGGTCTTCGTGCCGGCGATGGATCACTCTCGCGGCGGCCGCGACCGCGGCGGCCGCCCTCTCGTGCTCCGCCGCGGCGGCCCGGGCGGAGACCTGCGCGGCCCACGCCCAGGCGTCCTCGCGCACGGCACGAGCCTCGATGCGTTGCCAGAGCCGCCCGGCATCCTCCGTGGAGAGAAGCCGTACGGCCGCGAGCACCGCGAAGACCGGCACGTCGTCCAGGACAGGTGTGGAGTCGATCGCTGACGCGGCGTCCCGGCCGAGGAGGTTCCGGGACAGGGGGAACCGGGCGGGATCGGTAGCCGTGACGGCGAGCAGGCGGTCGCGCAGGTTCTCGTCCACCTCGATCACCGACGGCCGGCCGGCCGCGCCGAGCTCGATGACCCGCACCCACTCCTGGGCGGCCAGCCCGTCGAAGACCTCGTCGGCGTCGAGCTCCAGCCGGTCCAGAGCGGGCGTGATGAGCCGCCGGTCGAACCGGCCCAGCGCCGCCGCGACCGCCAGCGAGCGAACGACGCCCGGATCGGTGAGGCGGCCGATGACGCGCCGCTCCACATACGGGTCGCCAGCGGTGCCGGACAGGTCCACATCGGGATCGCTCAGCGCCCACTCGGCATACGTCGCCAGATCGAACGGGTTGAACAGGTCCACCTCGCCGCGCAAGGGCTCTCCGGCTGCCGCCGCCGGGCCTGCTCCGGCCTGCGGGGACATCTCAGCCCTCGCGAGTATCGGGGCCAGCTGCCTCTCGGGCACGGCCCGCGACGCGAGATAACCCGCGGCCTCGTCCCGGGAGAAGCCCGCCACCGGCACCACGCGTACGTAGTCTCTGGGCTGGAGAAGAGGCCCGGAGGAGGCCTCCTCGGGCGAGGGAGGCGGCACCAGCCAGCGCCGACCGGCCAGGACGACCCTGACGGCCGGCATCCGCGCACGGATGAGCTCGAGAATCCGGAATGTGATCTCGATCGCGGGCGCGGGCGCCCGAGGCGGGTAGAGCTTGGCCAGCTCCTCACAGGTGTCGAGGATGAGGACGACGGGACCGGGGAGCTCACCCAGGAAACGCGCGAACGTGGCAACCGCGCCCTCCAGCAGCGGGTCCTCTCTCGCGACGAGCCGCTCCCGGCGGGACAGCTCCTCGTGGAGGTGGTCGACCGCTTCGCGGAAACGGAGATATCGGGCCTCCGCATCCCGGGATTCGACGAAGCCGAGAAGCTCACCCGCCAGCGCGAGGAGAATCTCGCCAGGCCGGTCTTCTGGATAGCGCGGGTCCAGGTAGTCGAAGTCCACCCTGGCGACGGGGAACGGCTTCTCTCGGCGATCACGGGCGAACCGGCCTGAGGTGAGATACCTGACCAGCATGGTCTTCCCCATGCCGCCTTCGCCCAGCAGGTGGGTGGCCCACTCATCGATCGGAGCCCCGTGCGAGAGCCCGCTGCTCCGCCCGTCCGGCACCCGGTCGGGCCCCGTCCCGCGCTGTCGGCCGCCGAGTATGGACTCTTCGAGCGCCTCCTCAATGGCCCGGCGGCGCAGGTAATGGCGCAGGAAGTGGGCATCCTCGGCCTCTTGCTCGGCGCGCGCGACCCGCCACCCGGCCCTGCGGGCCGAGTCCGCCAGGTGCCCGCCGAGGACATCCCCGACCACCCGCGCCGTCGCGGCCAGGCGTGCCGCGTCCGGTACGGCTCCCGCCTCGATTCTGCGGGACACCTCTCCGAGCAACCGGAGCCCCGAGGGATCATCGAGATGATCGGCGGCCACCAGGACCCAGTCGCCGAGCGCGGGGAAGCCCACTGCCGCGAAACTCTCCGTGACCGCCGCCGCGAAACGCCGCCGGGCGGGCTCGTCGGCCCGGGTTTCCGGTCCCCAGTAGCGGTACGGCCCCGGCAGGGGTTCCGCCAGGTTCCATACGGAGTCGAGAAGCGAGTTGAGTCTCCGGCTAAGCCGCGCCTGATGCTCCCACCGGAGGTAGGCACCCACCTCCTCCCGGGCCGCCGGGTGGAGCCAGAAGGCCGTCTCCTCGGTGCCGTCCTCGAGCAGCACCGGCCGCGTCTCGACGAGCCCCTGTTCGGCCAGCGACTTCATCCGGCCGATCACATCAATATTGACGTGCGACAGCCGTACGGCGAGAGACTCGGTCCACTCGGGTAGGAGCGCGAAGGCGGCGAGAACATCGGGAGGGAAGGCGTCAAGCTGCTCGCTTCGCCGGGTCCGGTCGCGGCGATCCAGCTCCGCGTCCACATCATCCGGCAGCCGGGCCGAGGAGGAGGGTGAGGTCATGGGTCCTGCCTCAGGCCGTGCAGCCGGGCATAGGAGCGCCAGGCGGCGTCGTCATCCTGGATCAGGAAGTGTCCGTAGTCGGCGAGGTCGTCGACCATCTCGTACAGCTTGAGCGCGATCCACTTCGGCTCGCCCCTGAGGCGCTTGCGGAACCGCTCACGGAGCTTGTCCTGGTCGTGATCGGGGGTCGCCACGTACACCTTGCGGTAGTCCGCGTCGGGATGCCATGGGTGCAGGAGGATCCACTGGTAGCCGAGCGCCGCCTCGTCGTCAGGAAGGGGCCCCAGCTCGGGGAACACGCAGCCGCCGATGCCCGGCCGGTCGGCCTGGAACGCCCGCAGCGGCCCGCTGTCGCTCATGGACGCCGTCGCGATCACAGGGGCCGGTGAGCCGGCGGTCCCGAGGCCGGCCGGGGTGAGCATGTCCAGCAGGCCCGGCTCCGGCTCGATGTAGCCGAGCGCGCCCTTCCAGAGATGCAGCGCCTCGGCGAGCACCACCGTCCTGGTGTGCTCCCCGAACGGCGGGCCCAGGCGCGCGCTACCGCTCGCGAGCGCGTGAAGGTCCTCGGCGAGAAGCTCGTTCACGGAGTCCGGCGCCAGCGGCGCGTCGCTCTTCCGGAAGGCCGCCACCGCCTCGCGGATCCGTTGCCGGCTCACCGCGTCGTTGCCGCCGACAACGGGTTGCGGCAGGCCCAGGTCCGACTGGAGGGCCAGCGGCACATACAGCGGCAACCCCAGTGCGAGGCGGACGCGCAGGTCCGCGTGCATCAGGTCGGCCACCACCTGCCGCAGGCGTCTGGGCGCCGACTGCTCCTTGTACGGCAGCAGCGGCAGCGGCACGTGCCCCGCCTGGAGCAGCCGGAAGCCGATCTCCCTCAGCAGCCGGGTCGTCCCGAGATTGTCGAAGCCTCTCTTGGTGGCCGCCGCGACGAAGCTCAGCTTCTTGTCGAACACCTCGTCCACGACATCGAAGATCGGGCGGCGGCCGATGTAGACGGGCTGCTGCAGCAGGTCGAGCCGGCGGGCCATCTCCCGGATCCTCATGGCGGGCGCCGGGTCCACCGCCCGGAACCCGGCCGGCACGGTCTCCGCGGCGAAGAGGATCGGCATCGCCCAGTCGAACCGGTCGCACACCGTGGGGCTCGCGACCAGCGCGGCGCGGCGGCCGTGCGCGACCGACTCGGTGACCTCCTCGCCCGCCAGCAGCGCTCGCATGAGGAGCCGGGAGAACAACCGGCAGGCCTGCTCGCTGATCTCCCCGGCCATCGCCGCGACCAGTGGCACTCCCGCGGCGACGAGCCGGGCCGCGACCGACGACGTGCGCTCCGCGCCGCCCGACGTGGCGCGGCCGTCCGCCGCGCCATGACACGAGCTGAGAACGACTGCCAACGGCAGGTGTGGCTTCAATGCGCTGACCAGCTGTGTTGGCGACACGTCCTCCCCGGCGAGCTGGATCGTCGGCTCGCCGTACTCGTCAAGCCGGCCGTGCGCCACGAGATGCACCAGATCGGGACGGAAGGAGGCACACTTCGTCGCCAGCTCGTCGAGGGTCACCCCCTCACCGGCCAGCCGGGTGATCGCCAGCCCTGCCGACTCGCACTCCCGCAGCAGGCCGAGGAACATCGCCCCGGGCCGGATCACCGGGTCGGTCAGCGGAGCACCGCTGGCGAACAGGACTCTCGGAGCGCCGCTGATGGTCCGCGGCTTCCGATCGGACGGCAGCAGCCGGGTGAACGCCACCAGGATGTCGCAGGCCGCGAGCGGCCTGACGCCGTCGTGCATCGTCTCCCACATGAGCCGCTGCAAATCGTCCGGCAGGCGAAGGGCCAGCTCCACGCCTCGTGCCCGGTCTACCGCCGCGAGTTTCATGATCTCATCCCAAGCGGGGCGGACGAGGGCGTCGAAGAGCGCCATGCCGTACTGCTTGACGTCGTCCAACGGCGATCCGGCCAGCAGCGGCTCCAGGCGTGCCGCGGCCAAATCGTACGGCTGCAGCAGGTCAACGCCCTGCGATGTGATCCGGACCTCGGAATCGGTCACGGTTATGACGACCCTCGGCAGCCCGCTCATGGGGCACCCGCCACGAGCCTGGCCGCGAGTCTTCGGGCCACGGCGGCGACCTGCGGCTTCGGCGGCTGAGCGCCCATCGTTCCCGGCGGACCGCAGCGGGCCAGGTGCGCCACGAGGTTCCCGTGAACACGCTCCCGATCAGCGGGCGGAAGCCGGTCTCCGGTCCCGGACGCGACGCCCGCCGCGACTTCCGCCTCTGCTTGCGCCCCGGCTCCGGCGGCGACTCCGGCCGCGATGAGCACACGTGCGGCGGCGCGCTCGTCGAGCCGGGTGAACAGCGGATCCCGTTCACCCAGCCTGCGCGCCCAGTTCCAGGCCAGGCCGCCGGTCGAAAACCATGCCGTCCGCAGCCCGCTCAGCTCCAGGAGAGACCGTCCGTCCAGCCGAATGCCCAGCAACGCCGCGGCCGCCTTGGGCACCGCCGCGAACAGCGCGCGGAACTCCGGTGGGGTCGCGTCGCCGGGCGGCTCCGGCTCGGCCGTCCAGGCGGACAGATCACCGAGGCCGGCCTGACGGGCGACCTCGGCCATGAGTCTGAGCCGTACGACAGGAGGAGGGTAGGCGTCACCCGGCCGGGGAGCCCTGAACAGGGTCTCCCGGGAACCGTGCTGCAACTCGGTGACCGCCCAGGCCGCCGCGGGGCCCGTCATGAGCACGGAATAGGCGTCGGCGAACGCCTCCAGGGTCCAGTCCGACCATTCCTGAGTCCCATCCGGAGCCACGGAGACAAGCGCCATCCGGGCGGCGTGCTCCAGATCACCGAGATCGTGCAGCACGTGATGGCCGGTCTCGTGCGCGGACAGCACCAGCCACCACGCTTCCCGCGCCGTCCAGGCGGGCAGGCACACGACCGGGATCGGCAGTTCGGCGACGAACGAGGCCACCACGGCGTCGGCCGGGGCACGAAGGTCGGGCGGCACCGAAAGCCTCGGGGTCGCGGAGGCGTCGAACCGGGGCTCCACGTAGGCAAGCGGCCCGGTGGGCGGGTCTCGTCCCAGCAGGGCGAACGGCTCTCGCCAGCAGCTCCGGACCACCTCGTCCGCCGCGGCCAGGACGGGGCCGAAGCGCGGATCAAGGCGCTGGTCGTATTTCCCGGCGTACCACTCGAACAGCCGCCGCACGGCGAGCAGGCTCCGGTCCAGTTCCGCGCAACGTTCGTAGACCGCGCCCGAGCCGGGAATGAGGTGCGCCTTGTCCAGCTCCTCCGTGAGAGCCGTCAGCATCTCGGCGAAGATGTCTTCCAGAACGCGGATGTGATGCTGGAACCGGATGAAACGCGGATCCGCACCGCGCGCCCCCAGCCACGCGACGACCTCTTGACGCGATATCTCGGCTGTGGCAAGGGAACGGTCCACCCGAGCACGGACACGTTCAGGGCGCACACCTGAAAAGATACGGTGCCGCCGCTCGGCGCCTCATCCCTTGAGTAGACCTGTGATCGCTCCGTGACGCTTCGGGTCGCTCCCGAATCACGCCTTCCCAAGGCCCGGCGACGGATGCCCGTGGGCGTCACGGTGATTCGGGGAATCGGATGAAGCGTGGCGGGACGTGGTCGACCAGCCATACCCCGTTGGCGCTGACCCGGAAGGCATGACCGGCCGCGTGCATGGCGGCGGCGTCCACCACCAGGACGACCGGCTTGCCCCGCCGCGCGCCCACGCTTGTCGCCGTCTGCCCGTCTCGCGACAGGTGCACATGGTGCCGATCCATCGGCCGCAACCCCTCGGCCCGGATCGCGGCCACGCTCCTGGCCACCGTGCCATGAAAGAGGAACGGCGGCGGCTCGACCACCGGCAGATCGAGATCGACGGCCACCGAATGGCCCTGGCGGGCCCGGATCCTACCTTCCTCGATCACGTACCGCTTCTTGTCGTTGTCGGCCACGACCTGCCGCAGGTCGGCGTGAGAGATCGGGAACCCGTGCGAGGCCGCGGCCCTGAGAAGCACGTCGACCTCCACCCAGCCGTGCGGGTCCAGCTCGATCCCGATCCGCTCGGGCTCATGCCGCAGATGCTTGGCGAGGAACTTGGAAACCCGCACCAGCCGCCGCTCATCCATCACAACGACCCCCAACCGGACTACGACCAGGACGGCCAGAACTTGGGCGGCTGCACTGCCGGATCCACCACGCGCAGCCGACTGCCCACCGTGGGATCCACGCCGCGCAGCGTCACGAGGCGCTGCCCTTCCTCCTCTTCCAGTACGGCAAGGGCACCCGGAAGCCCGGCAGCGCCCGTGGCGATCGCGACGCCGATCCCCACCAGCCCGGGATGCCGGTGCGGATACTCGACGCGATGAAGTCCGGAGGCCGCGATCGCCGCCACTTCCCGAGCCCGATGCATCTGCCGCCCGTCGTTGGTCAACACGACATGGAACCCCTCCGCACGTGCCCGTGGGTATAGGGCCTCATCGCGGGTGCCGGACCAGCCCGGAAGATCGAGCAGGTGAACGATCTCATGGGTGAGCATGAACGCGGTCAGAACCTGGTGAAGCGGCCGGGGCACGTTTTCATCCAGCAGCAGCCTCACGCGGCTCCCTTGAAGGGTCATAGCTGTCGACATAGTCAGCGAAGTCGACGGCATCCCGTGCCGCCGCAGGAGTGACGCTCGGGTAGTAGTCAGAGATCCGCTCGGCGGGGACACCGTCACGCAGCAGGGCAGCGACCTCGTCATAGGGAACCCTGGTCCCGTCGATCACCGGTATCCCGCCCCGAACGGCCGGATCGACCGCCACATGTTCGCGAGGCTGCAGCAGCGGCGGGATGTGGCGGCCGTCGCGATAGAAGGGCTGCAGCACGTCCACCATCTCGTGGATGACCACATTCGCCTTCTTCCGCACAAGGTCCACCGCGTGATCGGGCGCGGCCAGATAGATGCTGCTGCCGTCGGCAACCAGCGTGTATGACGACAAATGGTCCCGTTCTCGCAGGTCGTCGCGGAGCGTGTCCAGCGCGCGCCGGATCTTCTGCAACGAGGCGTCATTCCGGAGCTTGACGCAGGTCCGCAGGGCCACCACGTCCCGGAAGGAGTAGAGAATCGGCCGTTCTACCGACAATTCGGGCACCAGTACGGCCCCGCGGCCTGTGCTGACCTTGCGCCAATGCGCGAGTTGCCGCAGCGTGGCGCCCGACAGCGCCGCCGCCAGCTTCGGGCTGTATGCCATCGCCTCGCCCCCTTCACGCCTCTCTGCTCCAACTCTTGCCTGCCATCATCGCAAAGTCTCCTCCACTTGGCCTGGACTTAGATCACTGACTCCGGGGCCGAGCGAAGCCTGAGACGCGGTAATTCGTGCACAACCCCCTACGTGGCCGGAAGGGCTGGCCCTGGGCTTTGTTTGAAGGTGGAGGTCAGGGGCGGGTGAGGTAGTCGTGCAGGCGGCGGCATTCCTGGGTGAACATGCTTGTGTTCTTGCGTCCGGCGATCGCGCCGACCTCGGGGATCTCGCCTCGGGCGTCGGCCCAGCCCGCCACCGTGGCGGCGAAGGCCACCAGCTTGGCCAGGCCCGCGCGCGGCTGTTCGCCAGACGCGGGTAACAGGGCGGGCAGCAGCGCCCGCAGCACCTGCCAGACCTCGCGGTGAGCGCCTCGGTTGGCCGCGCTCTCCAGAGCGTTCACGACGTGCTGCTGTTTCAGCCACGTCCACCGGATGAGGAGCCCGAGTTGGACACCAATCTCCGCTGCGGGAAGATCCCCGCGCGCCGCCATCGTCAGGAAGACCGACACCGCATCGGCGGAGTCCTGCTGCGCCAGGAAGTACGCCAGAACCAGCGCGGTGGCCGCGCCAACGGGACCGTCGGCCGCGGCGAGCCTCGCGGCCTGAACCGGATAAACGCCGGGCCGGTTCCACTGGTACAGCAGGTGCGGCAGCAGGTTGACGGCCACGACCTCTCGGTGCGACGGGAGAACCGACGACCACCAGTCCATGCAGCCGCCGTGTTCGTACCAAGTCCACTTCGACGGTTCGGTGAGCAACTCGTCGATCAGCTCCAGCCCGGTCGGTGCGGCCTTCAGCAGCGGCGTCAGCCGAATCTGGCCGATGTGACCGGGAGGGCGCTCGTCGAAGTAGTGCTCACACGCGTCTTCGACGTAGCCCCAGCGCACCCCCGCCTCCGGATCCGGCAAACAGTCACCCGCCAGCCAGCGCGCCGCCGTACGGCCCGCGTCGGAGGTCAGCCGCGCCGCCCTGGCCGCCGCCTCGGGATGGGCGCCACGCGGCAGGCGAAGGAGCGCCTGCTGCAGGTCGGCGGCGAGGGGGACAGCATGCGCCGCCTCGCATTCCTCCAGCCGGGAGACCAGGATGCCGGGGTCGAGAGTCCCGGTCGAGGAGGTCGGCGTGGCCAGCAGCACCGGCGGCAGCGTGCCGTCCTTGAGCGCGGCCAGGATCTCCGCGCACCTGCGCAGGAGGAACAGGTGCGGCGGCGACACATGCGGGGGGTCGGGCAACCGGTCGCGCGGCGCCTCCGGGACCGGCTGCGGCGAGCCGAACGGCGAGCCGCTTCCCACCCAGGCGTACGACACGGCGTACGACTTGTGCTCGGTGTGCTCCGGGACCGGCTCACCGGCACGCAGGGCGTCCATCTGCTCCTTCGGCATGCCGGCCTGTTCCAGCTGGGCGAAAATCTGCTCGCGCAGCTCGGCGGACAGGTCGGCGAACTCGACGATCTCCCCACCCTCCTCGTCATCGTCTTCTTCGTCCCACTCGACGATCTGCTCCATCTCGACAAGAGAACCCGGCGACCAGGAACCAGCCCGGCGGTACGGCGCGGGCTCCTCGATCCGGATGCCGGGGTCGGCGCCGGGGGTGATCAGCTCTCTGGCCATCGCGGCCCGCCAGAAGTCGACGCCGGTCCAATGGCGCATGTCGAAGAGCTGCGGGTAACTGCTGCCGAAAGCCGCCGCCAGCGCCGACCGCAGCCCCTCCCGGTCCTGCGCGGCGAGGCGGACGAAGCCGGCCAGCCAGCGCTCGCCGTCCTGCCATCCCCAGGTGCTCCAGCCGAGCGCCTCCATCTCCGCCGGACTCGCCGGGGTGAGCGGGAACGCCTCGGCGGGAGACGGCTCGGGCAGCGGCGGCGCGGTGAAGGGCGCGGCGGGTTCTTCTACTGCGGCCTCCCCGCCGAAGACCTCGACCAGCCGGGCGCCCAGCGCGGGCGGCAGGGCCGGGATGGCGTCTCTGATCCGTTCGGCGCCGAGAGGGCTGAAGCGCGCCGCGTGCTTGAGCGCCAGCTGGGCGACGCGGCCCTGGACGTCGTAGGACTCGTGGTGGAAGGCCGTGACGAGCGCCGGAGCCAGCTCGTCGGCCCGCTCGGGCTCCTGCCGTACGGTCTGGTCGAACCACGTCAGACCGGCCCGGACCAGCGTGGCCTCGACCCGGAACAGGAGCCCTTCCAGCGCTTCGACGACGTCGGCGGGCTCGTGCGCGTCAAGCCGTCGCAGGTGGCGCAGAGCGAGCTCGGCGACCGACCCCGGGGCGGCGGGCAGCAGCCGCAGGTAGTCACGCCGGCGCGGCTCCACCTCGGCGGCGGACGGTTCGAGCAGTTCGTGAAGACGGGCGAAGAACCGCAGGTCCTGTGCGGTCCCGCCGCGCAGGAACCGGCGCACGCACCCGTCGAGCAGCGACTCGCGGTCACCGGAGTCGCGCAGCGCCCTGAGCCACGGCGAGATCGGGGCGACGCGTTCGTGCTGCAACGCCCTGCCGACCCCTTCAGCCCCGAAGATTCGCGGCAGCAGCACCGGCAGCAGCGGATCGGGCTCGGACCCCACCCCGGCCGACACCCAGGCCACGACGAGCGGGTCATGCTGGGGCGGCTCCACCCCGGTGTGCCGCAGCATCGCCAGCGCGAGCGGGATCCCGGCGTCGCGGGGCCCGCGAATCTTGGCGGCGAGCCGTACGGCCAGCTCGGCCTGCCACTCGGCGGGCCGGTGGTCAAGGAGCCGCACGACCTGCGCGGGGTCGCCGAACTCTGCGTCGCGAGAGAACCGGCGCCAGGTGATGAGGTCGCGGCGGGTCACCCAGGAGGCCACCGCGCTGACCGCGCTCAACGTGCCGGCTCCGGCCAGCCGTACGAGGTCGGCCCAATCCTCCCAGGGCTCGTGCTCCGGCTCGCGCCAGGTTCGCGTCCAATAGGCCTCTTCTCCCTCCTCGTCGCGCCGCCGGCTCTCTTCCATCCAGCGTCTGCTCCGCATGGTCTCGGCGTGGTCACGCAGCACAGGGATGCGGCCGCGCAGCTCACCGGCGACGAGCTTGCGCTCGCCGTCGTCCAGCGTGACCAGGCGCTCGATCAGCTTGTCGGCGTCCCCCGCGTCGATGAGGTCGCGGATCTCGTCCCAGGCGGTCATCGCAGGGCTCCCTCGGTGTCGCGTACGGCGATGCGGGCGGCCAGCACGTGCTTGCAGGGCCCGCGTGACCCTCGATGGTCGAACCACCACGGGCAGGTGCAGGAGCCGGTCTCCAACTGGACCTCCCGGACACCTCCGTCGGTGGTCACCCGCGCGACGCCGGCTCCGTCGAGCCGTACGGCGCCGGCCGCCACCAGCGCCCGCGCGGCGGCGAGGCGGGGGTTCAGCGTCTCCACGTGCTCGCGGTCGTAGGGAAGCTCGCGGTGGAAATGTCCCGCCTCGGCCAGGTCATAACCCACCCGGCCCGCCGTGCCGAGCTGGGTGAGCGCGGCCCGGACCCGGGCCGGAGTCAGCCCAGACCGGCCGGCCAGCAGCCCTACCTCCACGGCCGGCTCGAAGTTGAGCAGCATGCCGACCACGTCCGCGTCGGCTTCCGCGTCCTCCCCGGCCAGATCGGCCAGCACCGCCCCCTCGCCGGAGAAACCCCGCCAGGCCTGCGGCGACAGGACCAGCGTGAACCGCATCCCAGGGAGCTCCAGCTCCCACGCGCTCGACGCGGCCTGATCGTGTACGGCCGGGCCGTACACGCGCAGCGTCTTGGCGAAGCGCAGCAGCGGGTGCAGCGTGGCGAGCCGCCCGACACCGGACAGGCACACCCCGCCCTTCGCGGGAGCATCGGTCACCCGCAGGTCACGGCCCGCGGGGACCACCCACACGGTCGCCGTGGCCTTCTTCGGCAGGCCGCGCAGGAAGCGGACGGCCGCCATCCCCGCCAGTTCGGCGCGCAGGTCGAACCCGGAGGCGATCACCTGCACCTCCGCGAACCCCCGCAGCCACCGCTCGGGCAGCGGCACCTTCTTCTCCACCACCGCGCCGTCGAGCGTGGTGACGGTCAACTCGTCCGCGCCCACGCCGAGGTGGAGCGGATCACGCCCGCCGGTGCGGGCCAGCGCCTCGCGCAGCGGCCCGTTGACGTCGACATTGGTGGTGCCCCGGTCGAACACCTCGCCGTCGAGCGCGCCGCCGAGCAGGTCGAGCCGGGCGTACACGCCGCCGCAGGCCGAGAACGACTCGAGCCGCAACCGCTCCCCATCACAAGTGATCACCGGGTCACGGGTCCAGCCGCCGCCGCCCGCGCGCGGCTGGTGGTAGCGGGCCAGCGCCACGTCGGCGACCGCCAGCAACGCGGCCGCGGCCGGAGCCGCCTGTGTCACCAGCCCGCTGAAGAACTTGGGGCGACCGGCCAGGCCGCCGGCGGTTCGCCCGCCCGATGTGGAAAGTCCCAGCTGATCCCCCACGAGGGTGGAGGGCCCGGCGTAGGAGTACGCCTGCACCGCACTCGTCATGGCAGGCACAGTAGAGATCACTACCGACAAAAGCGTTTCTTGATCGCGCCGGTCCGTGGCCGCTCTGGCCCTTCCGAGCGCGAAGCCGATCGCCAGCGCGGCGGCCAGCCCAGTTCGTTATGGACATTGACCCCGAACTTCCCGATAATTTCGGGAGAACTGTTGCTCGCGAGCCTCTGTCACCGCGGCCTCGCAACCCATCGCCTCGTCGATGCCCGGTGACCTCCCATGCCCGGGCACCAGAAGGGTTGTCCCCCCATGAAGCGAACCCCCCGCCTCCTGGTGCTGGCAGTCTCGTTACTGCTGGCGATCGTGGGTGTCCTCGTCACGCAGACGTCGGCTCAGGCTGCCAACCTGCTTGTGAATCCGGGCTTCGAGTCCGGAAGCCTCTCGCCCTGGTCCTGCACCGGCGGGCTGGGATCGGTGGTCGGCTCTCCGGTCCACTCGGGCACGAAGGCACTCGCCGGCGCGGCGAGCGCCTCCGACAACGCCCAGTGCACCCAGACCGTCAGCGTCAAGCCGAGCACCGCCTACACCTTCAGCGCCTGGGTCCGCGGCAACTACGTGTACCTGGGCGTCACCGGCGGCACGTCCACCTGGACCCCGTCGGCGGCGACGTACACGCAGCTCACCGTCTCCTTCACCACCGCTGCCGGCCAGACCAGCGCCCAGGTCTACCTGCACGGCTGGTATGCGCAGGGCACCTACTACGCCGACGACGTCAACTTCGACGGGCCCGGAGGGACGACCTCTCCCTCTCCCTCGCCGTCGCCCTCGCCCTCGGCTTCACCTTCGCCCTCGCCGTCCCCCTCGCCGTCCCCCTCGCCCTCGCCCTCGCCCTCGCCCTCCCCGTCGCCGTCTCCGTCGCCGTCTCCCTCGGCTTCACCTTCGCCCTCGCCGTCCCCGTCCACCTCGCCGACGGGAGGCACCTGCGCGGTGAAGTCGAGGCCGGCGGGCAAGGTCCTGCAGGGGTACTGGGAGAACTGGGACGGCGCGTCGAACGGCGTGCACCCACCGCTCGGCTGGATCCCGATCACCGACTCCCGCATCAAGGCCCACGGCTATAACGTGATCAACGCGGCGTTCCCGGTCATCCGCTCCGACGGCACCGTCCTGTGGGAGGACGGCATGGACGCCGGCGTCAAGGTGGCGACCCCGGCCGAGATGTGCCAGGCCAAGGCCGCCGGCGCGACGATCCTGATGTCCATCGGCGGCGCGGCCGCCGGCATCGACCTCAGCTCCAGCTCCGTCGCCGACCGCTTCGTCGCGACCGTCGTGCCGATCCTCAAGAAGTACAACTTCGACGGCATCGACATCGACATCGAGACCGGCCTCACCGGCAGCGGCAGCATCAGCCAGCTGTCCACGTCGCAGGCCAACCTCATCCGCATCATCGACGGCGTGCTGGCCCAGATGCCCTCCAACTTCGGCCTGACCATGGCCCCCGAGACGGCGTACGTCACCGGCGGCAGCATCACCTATGGCTCGATCTGGGGCTCCTACCTGCCGATCATCAAGAAGTACGTCGACAACGGCCGCCTCTGGTGGCTGAACATGCAGTACTACAACGGCAGCATGTACGGCTGCTCCGGTGACTCCTACCAGGCGGGCACGGTTCAGGGATTCACCGTCCAGACCGCCTGCCTGAACAACGGCCTGACCGTCCAGGGCACCACCATCAGGGTCCCCTATGACAAGCAGGTTCCCGGTCTGCCCGCCCAGCCCGGAGCCGGAGGCGGCTACATGTCGCCCTCCCTGGTCTCCCAGGGCTGGAACAACTTCAACGGCAGCCTCAAGGGCCTGATGACCTGGTCCATCAACTGGGACGGGTCGAAGAACTGGACCTTCGGCGACAACGTCAAGTCGCTGCAAGGTCGCTAGCCCGATACGCGCGAAGGCCACTCCCGAGTGATCGGGAGTGGCCTCCGGCCTGTCCCTGGCGCCGGCCACGGGGATGCGATGATCGTCGGCGTGTCTCATCTGGGGCTGGTCACCATCGTGGTCGCCGACTACGACGAGGCCATCGCTTTCTACGTCGGCGTCCTGGGCTTCGACCTGATCGAGGACCGTCCCCTCGGAGACCGTAAGAGGTGGGTGGTGGTCCGCCCACCCAGCGCCCGGACCGGGCTCCTGATCGCCCGCGCCGCGACCCGGGCACAATCCGCCCGCGTCGGCGGCCGGACCGGCGGACGAGTCGGGTTCTTCCTGTACACCGACGACTTCGAGGCCGACCACGCCCGGCTGGTCGCCGCCGGAGTCCGCTTCGAGGAGCCGCCCAGACGCGCACCGTACGGAACGGTCGCGGTCTGCCACGACATGTACGGCAACCGATGGGACCTGCTCCAAGTTGGGCTGGAGTGGGACGTCGGCGTCGTGTAGTCCTTGCTCCAGGAGCGCTGACCGGTCGGGGTCGAAGACGTAAAACGATTCTGATTCGGACCGGCCGTGTGAGCCAGGACGCGAGTCGTGTACGACGACAACGACGTGCTCGTGTTGCGCTTCGCTAAAGCAGTGCTGATTGGCATGCCCGCGATTGGTACCTTTCTGCGGACTCGTTCGATAACCGTATTCTGAAATGGGAGGCGGCGATCGATAGGAGAACGGTCAAGGGCATAGTCATCGGGGCTGGGCTCGTCGTGTCGGCGGTTGTCCTTCCCACGGTGACGAACATCGCCACCAGCGTGCCGCTACCCGGCCCGCTCGGCTGGATCGCGGACCGTCCGTGGGTGGTCTTCGCTGTCTGCGCGATGGCGGCCGTCGGCTTGGGTATTGCCGCCGTGGTACTGCAGGGCGACAGTGTGCCCGAGCCTCCCGACATTCGGATCGACGAGCGCGGCAGGACGCTCGACGATGCGATCGTCATGCTGGACCGGCGCTCTGGACTGTGGCGCCGCGACGCGCTCGTCTCTGCCGGAGTTGCTCTTGTCAGGGGACAGTCGCGGCCGACCGTGGTCTATGGGCTGCCTGGATCAGGCAAGACGATCCTGCTCACGCAGATCGCCAAGGAATGCCGCTCCGACTTCAGGTACGGCATCTGCCTGGCCTTCGATGGCTACCAGGTCGAGGACCTGGGCTTTGTTCTGCACCAGCTCAATCGGTTCCTCGCCGGCTTCGGCCGGGCAGTCGATGACCAGGACCTCCAGCAGGCGCCCCGTCCAGCGACCCTCCGCCAGATGACCGCGGAGCTCCAAGGCATCGGGATACTGGTTCTCATCGACGGACTGCACTTGGCCGACGCCACCACCCAGGCCGCCCTGCTCGGAGCGCTGCGCGGGCTCGACGGCGTCAAGGTGCTGGCCGCCTCTGCCGAACGCCTCACACCGAACCTGGACGCCAGCACCTTGCACGTCCCCGAACTCTCCCCGGAGGAGTACCGGGAGTTCGCCCACCGCGTCGCCGAGGTGTTCGATCTGCGGATCGACGTTGACAACGTGCTGGACAAGCTGCCGGATGTGGTCCGCGCCCATCCACGCACGCTCGAGATGACCTTGGGCTACCTGAAAGACCTGCCGTTGGAACTGCTTCCGGTCGGCACGGCGTCGGACTCCAGGCTTGTCCAGCATATGCTGGGCAGCCTGGAGGCACCAGCAGTGCGCGCGCTGACCCGGCTTTCCTTGTTTCACGGCTCGGACATCACCGCCACCATCACTTACGCGGGCGAGGCATCCCTGCGAGGCCTTGAGGACGAATTAGGGCTGTTGCTGCGACGCGCGCTGATCGACCGCGTCCAGCCGACGATCGCCGTCCCCACGGTCGTGGCCACGAACCTGCGGGCCGTCCACGCGGCAACCGTGCGTGAGGAGACCGCGACCGTCACCGCGGCTCTTACCGGGATTGCGCGGACCTGGTTGGCCGCTCACCGCGACCTGTCGCCCCTTGCCGAGGTGCTTGCGGCGGTTGTCCACAACCTGGCCCGCGTCGAGGCATGGTCGGACCTGCTGGAGCTCTGTGACCTGGCGGTCCTGGAAGAGCTCAGCCGTCGCGGTCGCTGGGACGCCTACCTCGCGATGGCGAAGTTGGGAGTGCGGGCCGCCGTCGCGACCGGGTCGGTCGACATGGAAGTCGAGCTCAGGTTGCGGATCGCGCGCAAGCTCGTGCAGCTCGGCTCGTTCGAGGATGCGGAGGCATCCTTGGCATTAGCTGCTGCGCGTCTGGGAGACGGGGACACGGCGGTGCACGCCCACCTCACCTCTCACCAGGGTCTGCTCGCGCTCATGCGGGGTGATCTGGAATCAGCGCTCCGATCGTACGAAAAGAGCATGCGGCTCGCCCAGGCACACGGCGAGCAACAGCTCCTGGTGATCGTCAGCAAGCAGCTGGGCCACGTGTACGAGCGCGCGGGGCGGCCGGGGGACGCGTGGCGCGCCTACGAGTGGGCGGCGGCCCACTCCGGCGAGGACTCGAAGGACCACTGGGAGTCTCTGGTCAACCTGGCGCTCATGGACGCCAAGAACGACCGATTCGACGACGCGGCCGACCGGATCGACCGGGCGGTGAGGGGGATGGCCGATAGCGGTTACGACGCGGGGATCGCGCGAGCCAACCTCGCCTACGCACAGATTGCCCTGGCCCGCGGCAACCGGGAACTCGCGCTCGGTCTGGTGCGTCAGGTCTGTGCGACCGGCGCTGCGAATGTCCGCGTCGTTGAGCTTGCCGCTGCGATGCTCAGAGACCTAGAAACGCCGGAATGATGGGACGAGATGCTTCGCCGCAGGAGATTGACGCCAGGACCGGGTCGTGTGTTGATCCGCAATCCGCTCCTCTTCGAATCTGACCCGGAAATTCCTGACGACCTGAAACACAAGCTGAACAGGTATGCCGCGCTTAGGGATGAAGAGGGCTTCGGCGATGCGCCGCAGAGCGTGGAGCTCGCCGCCGATATCTGTGCTGATTGGTCGGCGGCCGGGCTGGAGGCCCTTTATCTGGAGGCTATCTTCGTTGTCCTCGACTATCAGATGGTGAGTGAGAGCTTCGGCAGACTTGGCGATCGGACAGAGGCCAGCCAGCGGCTCGAGGGCTTCTGGGTGGCTCACGGCATGGATAAGCGTGTGCTCCGAAAGATCGTCAACCGGATCGACCTGAACCTCCTATCGATCGTCGACGGCTGATGCAGAGGGAGCTTTCCAGCCAGATCGGCGAGCTGCTGGCGTACGTCCGGGAGAACGTGCCGTACTACGCGGGGATTCCGATTCCGTCTACGGAAGCCGATCTGAGCGGACTTCCCATCCTCGAACGCGCCGACATCCAGCGGGCGGGCCGGTCGCTGCAATCGCTGTCGGGCGATCCGGATGGATGGCTGGCCACGTCGACGTCCGGGACGACCGGCGAGCCATTGACGGTGTTCTTCGACTCGCCTCCCCAGGCTCTGGAGATTCGCCTTATCCGGCGGCTCGCCGAGCGGCTCGGAATCGGCGGAAGCCCAGGGATCCTGCACCTCACCCTGCATGCCCCCGGGCCGTCCAGGGCGATGGTCTCCCCTTGGGGTGATGGCAACGTCCTAACTCGCTGGAACCTCGCCCGCCTGTGGCAGCTGGACGACAGAGCCTTCGCCGAGCGGCTGGAGCGGGCAGTCGCTGGCCGGATCCTCACCGCGAAACCGTCCGTCTTCGGATTGCTGGCCGACCGGCTGGGCGATCGCGGCACCTCGGCTCCCGGGGTGGTCCTCATGTCGGGGGAGACGTGCCCCCCGGACCTGCGCCGGAAGATCGAGGAGCGGTTCCACTGCCCGGTGTCTTCGCTTTACACCATGGCGGAGGTGGGCATCGTGGCCACCGAGTGCCCAGCCGCCGCGTACGCCTATCACTGCGAGCAGGAGTCCTGCCACATCGAGATCCTGGATGGTGACGTCCTGGTGACGCCACTCACCAACCGGGCGATGCCCCTCATCAGGTACCGGAGTGGCGACCGGGCACGCTGGCTGGAGGGCGGATGCCGATGCGACCGCGCCGCACCCGTTTTCGAGCTCACCAGCGCCAGATCGCCCCGGCATCTGCTCACCGCCGATGGTGGGCTGGTGTCGATAGGTACATTCATGAAGGCGATGATCTCGCTTCCGGTGGACCGGATCTCCCTGGCGCAGCAGGGGGCCGGGCAGGTCCGCATCGACTACCAGGCACGAACCCCGCTCACCGAGTCGGATCGCGAGCGCGCGGCGGCCCCGCTCCGCTCGGCTCTGGGACTGGGGACGCGCGTAAGCTTCCACCGGCATGAGGCCGCGGCCTTCCCACTGGCGGACGGCCGTCCCGTCCATCCGGCGGGCACGGCCGTCCCGTTGGGCCCCTCCTTGGAGGATCTGTCCAGCTGGTTGGAGTCCTGGTGCGCCGAACATTCGCTGACGCCTCAAGCCGTGATCCTCACCGGTTCCGTTCTGGAACCGGTGTTCCGGACCCGCTTCAGCGACGTCGACCTGACCCTGGTGACCGACGATCCGCCGGAGGCCTGGACCGGCCCGGTCCGTCTCATACGCCGCCACCTGCCCGCCCTCCGTGTGATGATCACCAGTGAGCGTGACTCCGTAGCCCGGTCGCCCCTGGCCACCTGCCGTCTGATCTGTGAGGGCACGCCCCTGCTGGGCTCCCTCCCGGCCTTTGCCTGGCCGGCTTCGCGTGCTCTCGCCACAGAGGGCGTCCACTGGTGCCAGACCGCAGCCGACACCCTCTGGCACCAGTTCACCGATCCGGACACGGCCACGGCGGACACCCTCGCGACCGCCTACCTGGCCCACAAAGTCATCGTTAACGCGTGCCGCTACCGCCACGTGGTTTTCGAAGACAGGCAGACCCGTGCCGCCTCAGTCCTGGCCGCCGAACTGGACCCTGCCGAATCTCCGGCGACCGAAGCCATAGAGGTGGCCTGTGAGCATCGTCCACCGCCCCCGGAGTGTGCTGCGTCCCTCCGCTATCTCACTGCCGCCCGTGCCATAGCACTGACAGTCGCCGCCGAGCTCGGCGACTACCTGACGGGAACCAACGCAGAGGACTTTCCCTGAGGGACTGTAGAACGAAATCGACAAGACCCGAACCCCCGGTCATCGGCCATATCCGCCTGGATCGGCTCGGGGTCGCTGACGTGGCCCTTGTCTTCGAGGCGATCGCTTCCCACCCTCCATGGGTCGCCTCTCTGCGGCACCCGTCCTCCCGGCCGTGTTTCGCGTGGAGGCACAGGTCAAGGCCCCGCTAAGGACCAGCACTCACGCCAGCTCGTCAGCGACAGGGGGAACGTCGAGGGCAGCCTGGTCGTCCGGTCCGGTGATCGTTTGCGCCGGACGGGCGGCGGTCGAGCGAACACCAAACGAGAGGGACGAACCGGCCTATGAATGCCACCAGCGCGCCCATGATCAGAATCATGAACGCGCTGGTCGGATGCGGTGTGCGCCGCCAGGGACTCGAACCCCGGACCCGCTGATTAAGAGTCAGCTGCTCTAACCAACTGAGCTAGCGGCGCTTGCGACGTCCGTAACCTTAGCAGTCCCGTCCACGGTACGCACATCGGAAACGTCGTCGGCGGCTCTCTTATGGGCAAACCCCCCAGAGGTGACCCGAAGAGCCGTGCTCAGCCGCTCCAGGCGCCCGTGGAGAAGGGAACCGGCTCGCCCTTCTTGCCCGGTCCGTCGCCCCACTTGGTCACGACGTACTGGACGTCGATGTGGCCCTTGTCGCTGTTGACCGTGAGCGTGTCGCTGTTCCAGTTGGTGCCGGTCAGCTCGGCGAAGGTCTGGCCGTCCATGTCCAGCATGACGCCGTCGTCCGACGGGGTGCCGGGGCCGCGGTCGCCGATGAAGAACTTGGCCGCCTTGCCCTTGTAGAAGACGTAGCCCTCGGTGCCGAGCGGCCAGCTGGGGCTGGCGAACAGGCCCTTCTGCATGGGCTTGCCGATGGCCGGCATGCCGGTGTCGCCCTCACGCCCGGAAGCGTCGTCCCAGAAGTACGAGCCCTTGGTGCTGCCACTCAGCAGGACCTGCTCCTTGTTGAAGGCGGCAGAGATGCTGACGACGTTCTCGTTCACCGGAAGCTTCACCGCGGGAGCCGGGGCGGCGGCCATGATCGACATGCCGAGGGCCGCGGTGCCCAGCAGGGCGGAAAGGGACTTGACGGTTCGATTACTACGCACGTCGAGCAGAGTCTTCATGAAAACTGGGGGTCTTCCGTGAGACGACAGGGAGAGCGGGCCGTGCGTCACCCATCGGCCTGCCTGGTAAAGACAGGCCCACGGAGACGGGCCGCTAGGCCGGGCGAGAGAAGTCGATCGCCCGCAGGACGCGCGCTGAGGCGCTGAGCTATGGGGACCGGCCGGAATGGCGGTCTATGTCACACATATGGTCCGAAGGACCTGGGTCGGAGATCGCTGTGAGGGGTTCCTCACGCGGGCCTCGTCACCCGGGACAATCCAGCCACCGGTCGGCAGCAATTTGGACTCTACAGGACGAGTCAGGGCAGAGCAAAGCATATGCCCCATAACACCCAGAAGATCTACGCGCTTACCCCAAGGCCAGGTCAGAAGGCCAAGGTCCCGTCACGAAACCGCACCCTGACGGACACCCTCCACAAGGGGCTGTCAAGGAGCGCGTGTACGGCAGGCAGTCCCGCGCATGATCACGCACAACGATGAGGCTGCCTCGCCGGCCAACAGCGGAATCCATGCCCGCTCACGGGGCAATCGGCGCGGTATCACAGGAGGCCGATCCCAGGGGCATTGATCAAGGGTGTACGGGCGACCGCTCGGACGGCCGGTCCGGGAGCCCGGGCATGATCACGAGCGAAGAGGGGACAAAGAAGAGGGAACAAAAATGCCGGGGCCGGACAGTCCCCCAACTGTCCGACCCCGGCTCAAGCGGTTCCGCCAGGGAATGCCCTCCCCAAAGGCACCGGCGGGCCCCCGCTTTTCTCTCGGACGTGGTTCCCCCTCCACGTCCTTATCGGCAAAGCTTCTGGTCGCTCTGATCTGCTCGACCTGCTACCACAGTACAAAGCCGGATGTCATGAAGTCGTCATCCAGAGGTGGATTTTCGGCCTACATCTCCCTACATCCGGGCTTACCGACCAGATCCGACTCGCACGACGGCTCTCATGCCGCCACACCCATCTCACCGGTCCCCGCGCCGCGCGCAGCCCGCGTGCCGGCCTACTCGCCGAGGACGATCTTGACCTCGGTGCCCTGCTGGAGCGAGCGGCTCACGATGCAGTGCCGTTCGTGGACCCGCTCCGCGACGGCCTCGAACACCTCGCGCCCCTCCCGCGTGGGGGCCTCGGCGTCGTAGGTGACGGTGACGGATCCCAGGAGGGTCGGTGCCGCCTTCTCCGCCGTGACGTCCACCGCCAGCCGTACGAGCCGGTGGCCGCGCTGGGCGGTGAGCGGCTCGACCGTCATGATGTTGCACCCGCCCACGGCGGCCAGCAGCAGTTCAACCGGGCTGAACAGGCCGTCGCCCGCCCCAATTTTGATCTCCGCGCCACGACTGTTTCGGGCGACAAATCCGTCTTCAGTGCGCTCTACGTGGACAGATGCCATGCCGTCACCCTACTGGCAGGGCAAGCCGTACGAGCGTGCCTCCCCCTGGAGCGGCCGCGGCCGAGACGCTGCCGCCGTGGCTGTCCACGACCTGGCCCACGATCGCCAGGCCGAGTCCCGATCCGGGCAGCGCGCGGGCCTCGGGCGCCCGGTAGAACCGGTCGAACACGTGGGGCAGATCCTCGGCCGAGATCCCCGGCCCGTGGTCGCGGACGGTCAGCACGCCGTCCCGCAGCGAGACCTCGACCCGGCTCCCGGCGGGGCTGTACTTGGCGGCGTTGTCGAGCAGGTTGGCCACGGCCCTCGACAGCCGGTCGGGCACGCCGCGCACGACGGCGGGCTCGACCACGACCGAATACGAGGTTGAGGGCCAGTGCCGGGACGCCCGCGCGACCTCCCGCCTCACCAGTTCGTCGAGCCGCACCGTCTCGACCAACGCGGCCGGCTCCTCATCTCGCGCCAGCTCGACCACGTCGGAGACGAGCGCGGTGAGCTCTTCCAGGCCGACCAGCACGGCCCGGCTCACCTCGTCACGGTCCTTCGGCGACAGGCCGCCCCTGATCAGCAGCTCGGTGTTGGTCCGCACGGCCGTCAGCGGGGTTCGCAGCTCATGCGAGGCGTCGGCGACCAGCCGTTTCTGGGCCTTCGCCGACCGCTCGAGCGCGTCCAGCATCGCGTTGAAGCTGCGGGCCAGGCTGGCCAGCTCGTCGTCGCCCGAGACGTCGATCCGCGTGGCCAGGTCACGGGTGGCCGCCACGCGCCGGGCGGCGTCCTTGAACGCGCCCACCGGCCGCAGCGCCGTCCGCGCCGCGAGCCAGCCGAGCGCGCCCGAGAGCACCAGCCCGCCGAGGGCCACGGCGAAGAACGGCCAGCCGAGATCGTCGATGTCCGCCAGCCCCGCGAGCACGCCCCTCGGCGGCTGATCCGGATAGCCGTCGAACTGGCCCATGGCGCTCTCGACCCTGCGGCAGGTGATCAGGTACGCCGCGACGATCACCACGATCACGCTGACCGCCGCGGCCATCGCGGACGCCAGGGCGAGCCGCCAGCGCAGCTTCACGACGACTCCCCCGCCGTCTCCCGCGCCGTCTCCCGCGCGATCTCTCGTGTCGTGTCCCTGAGCGCGTAGCCGAGACCGTGCACGGTCTGGATCAGCCGCGGCTCCCCGCCGGCCTCGGTCTTCTTGCGCAAATAGCGGATGTAGACCTCCAGGCTGTTGGACGCCGGGCGGAAGGCGTGGCCCCAGATCCGCTCAAGGATCACCTTGCGGGTGAGCACCTGGCCACCGTTGCGGATGAGCAAATCGAGCAGGGCGTACTCGGTTCTCGTCAGGTCGATCAGCCGGTCCCCGCGCCTCGCCTGCCTGCTGTCCGGGAGCAGGCTCAGGTCGGCGAAGCCCGCCTCCGGCTCGGGCGGGGCCGTACGGCGGAGCAGCGCCCGGACCCGCGCGAACAGCTCCTCCAGCGCGAAGGGCTTCACCAGATAGTCGTCGGCGCCGGCGTCGAGCCCGGCGACGCGGTCGCCGATGCCGTCGAGCGCGGTCAGCATGAGCACCGGGATGCGATGGCCGCTCTCACGCAGCGTCCGGCAGACCTCCAGGCCGTCCATCTGGGGCATCAAAACGTCGAGCACCACCAGGCCCGGCGGGCTGCCCGCGATGGCGGCGAGCGCGGCGACGCCGTCGTCGGCCGTGGCGACCCGGTAGCCCTCGACGCGGAGGGCACGCGCGATCGCGTCCCGCACCTCGGGCTCGTCGTCCACGACGAGCACGCGTGTCTTGGTCACAGCCGCCATCCTGGTGAGGAGAGATGAAAAGTTCCTGAAGGAACGCCGCCGCGAAGCGTCCGCAACCCCTGCGGCGCGGGCGATCCCGCGGTTCCCCGTAGGTTACTCGTTCAGATCTGTCTCATAACCGTCAGCGACCGTCGAAAAATGGGACCCACCGACCTGACAGGCGCGGCCCCACCGGTCCACTCGTGGACGGGTACGGCTCGGGCCTCGATGACGTGGCGCTGGCCGGCGCTCTTGTGGTCGGGTGCGGCCGCCGTCCTGGCCTCGTGGGCGGTCCACGCGCATGGCGACCTCGCGTCCGCCCCGGTCACCGCCGTCGGCAGGCTGACCGGCCTGCTCGCCGGATATCTCATCGCGATCCAGCTCATCCTCATGAGCCGGGCGCCGGACACGCGGATAGTCTCCCTGTGGCACCGCAGGCTCGGCGGCATGATCTTCACGCTCGTCTGCGCCCACATCGTCTTCACCACCATGGGGTACGCCGCGGGGGCCGGCCTCGCGGGCCAGACGATGACGTTCATCGAGAGCTACCCCTGGTTGCTCGCGGCTTACGCCGGCACGGCCCTGCTCGTGATGGCCGGCCTGACCTCGGTCCGCGCGATCAAGCGGCGCCTGCGTTACGAGACCTGGTATTACCTCCATCTCTACGCCTACCTCGGCACCGCGCTCGCCTTCGCCCACACGATCACCATCTCCACGGACATCGTCGGCGCCGCCAAGGCCCTGTGGCTCGCCCTGTACGGCACGGCCCTCGCCATGGCCGTCTGGAGGCGGATCGCCCGGCCGGTCGCGCTGGCCGCGAGGCACGGCTTCCGGGTGTCCCGCGTGGTCAGGGAGACGCCGGACGTCACCTCGATCCACATCGGGGGCCGCCGGATGCGGGAGTTCGCCGCCCGGCCCGGGCAGTTCGTCCGGCTGCGGTTCCTCACCCGCGAGGGCTGGTGGCAGGCCCATCCCTTCTCTCTGTCGGCGGCGCCGGACGGGTGCGGCCTGCGCGTCACGGTCAAGGCTCTCGGGGACCACACCCGTGAGCTGCGGAGCGTCCCCGTCGGCACCCGTGTTCTGGTCGACGGCCCCTACGGCGGGTTCACGGCCGCCTCCCGCCTCAACGACAAGGTGCTGATGATCGCGGCCGGGATCGGGATAACCCCGATCAGAGCCCTGCTGGAGGAGATGCCACCCGGGACGGTCGTGGTCTACCGGGCCCGATCCGAGAAGGAGGTCGTCTTCCGCGACGAGCTCGATGAGCTGGCCCGGACTCGCGGCGCCCAGCTCGTGTACCTGCTCGGCGAGGACCACCTGCCGGACGGGAACCACTCGGCGGACGGCAACTCGGCTGGCGGTCACTCGGCCGGCGGTCACTCGCCGGATGGGGACCACCTGCGAGGCGGGGACCGCCACCTGGCGGTGGGCACGAGTGGTCACCGCCGCGTTACCGAGGCACTCACCGCTCCGGGCCTGGCGCGGCTGGTGCCCGACATGAGATCCCGCGACGTCTTCCTCTGCGGGCCGCCCGGCCTCGTCCGTCACCTGCGGGCGGAGCTGCGCAAGGCCGGCCTGCTAGACCGGCACGTCCACGTCGACTGCTTCGAGCTCTAGGGACCCCTCTCTAGGGATCTGGGGATGGTCTCGCGGATCTCGCCGTGGCCGGTGCCGGGAGCACGCGGAAATCCTGGGACTCGACCAAATCCAGGGACACGACCAAGGGAGGCCGACGTGAAACGAGCCGTTCTCGCCTTGCTGACCACGATCGCCGGTGTGGCCCTCATCGTGACCCACCGGACGACCCCGATGCCGCCGGCCGGCATGACGAGGACGACGTCGTCGAAGACGGTTACCGGTGACCCGGCGGACACCGGGCACGGCATGATCGCCGTGACCCTCACCCTCTCGGGCCGCAGGATCACCAGGGCGGCGGCCGTACAGCACGCGACCTCTCCTCGCTCCCGGCAGGTCAGCGCCCGCGCCATCGCCCGGCTCGACCAGGAGGTGCTGACCGCCCAGAACGCCCACGTGGACACGATCAGCGGCGCCACCATGACGAGCGACGGCTACAGACGGTCGCTGCAGAGTGCCCTGGACAGGTCGGCCAGACCCCGGTGACCGGCACGGGCCCGGATACCACGGCGGGGACAGGGATGGGCGCGAGCCTGGAGACGACAGGCACGAGCCCGGGCACCCCCGCGGGGGCAGGCGTGGAGACGACGGGCACGAGCGGCGGGCGGCGCGTGGAGATGGTCATGGGCACCGCCGTCGGCATCGACGTCCGCACGCCGCTGCCGCCGAGGCTGCTGGACCGGCTGCTCGACGACGCCTTCGGCTGGCTGCGCTGGGTGGACGACACGTTCAGCACCTACAAGCCCGGCAGCCCGATCAGCCGCCTGGCGCGCGCGGAGCCGACCGGCCTCCTTCCGGAGGCTCATGAGATCCCCGAGATACGCGAGGTCCTGGACCGCTGTGCGGAGCTGCGCGAGGCGACGGCGGGCTACTTCGACGCCTACGCGAGCGGCAGGCTCGACCCCTCCGGATACGTGAAGGGATGGGCGGCCGAGCGTGTGTCGCGGGCGCTGGCCGCCGCCGGGGCCGCCGACCACTGCGTCAACGCCGGAGGAGACGTGCGGGTCCGGGGATGGGCGGGGCCGGACAGGGCATGGCGGATCGGCATCCGCCACCCCCACAGGGACGTGGTCTGCAAGGTGCTGGCCGCCCGCGACCTGGCGGTGGCGACCTCGGGAAGCTACGCGCGGGGGCCCCACATCATCGACCCGCATCGGGCCCGGCCGGTTACCGAGCCCGGTTCCGTCACAGTCGCCGGCCCCGACCTGGCCGTGGCCGACGCCTACGCGACGGCGCTCTACGCGATGGGCTCGACGCGGGCGCGAAGCTTCGCCCTGCCCGAGCCGTACGACTTTCTGATCATCACGGACGACGGGCGAGGCCTGAGCACGCCGGGCTTCGCCCGCCACGTGATCACGCCCTCAGTGACCCCGGCACGGCCCGCCACACAACCGGACGTACGGCGGGCCGAGGGTCAGGCGTCGGGGTGCCGGGACAGATATTCGACGTAGACCGGCCGGAGCGCGTCGCCGAGCTCGCCCTCTCCCGCCGCCATCGCGTCGCTGAGCAGTGCCGACACCCGGCTGAGGTCGTTGGCCGTCTCGTCGGCGTTGCCGCTCGCGGCCTCGGCCGCCGGGATGACCTTCAGCAGATCCCAGAGGAACGCGAGATCGCCGTGCCGTACGGCATAGTGCACGGCCCGGTCGTGCAACTCCTTCGCCGACAGCGACTCGAGCTCTTCCACGTCCATCCGCTCACCCCCAAGCCTGATGATTTCCCAGAGTTTTGCCAGTTATGCCCATGAGCTGGGAAAAGCCAGTCAGAGGCGGACGATCATTTTGCCGGTGTTCTCACCGCGAAGCAAGGCGAGGAACGCCTCCGGTGCGTTGTCGAGCCCGTCTACCATGGTCTCCGCAAAGGTGATCTTTCCTTCCCGGAGCCAGCCGCCGACCTCCTCGATGAGATCGGGCATCCGCGCGGCGTGGTCGCGGACCAGGAAGCCGCGCAGCGTGAGCCGCTTGCCGACGCACTGAACGAGGTTGCGGGGCGCGGGCTGCGGCTCGGTCGCGTTGTAGACCGCGATGGCCCCGCACATGGCGACCCGGCCGAAGACGTTCAGCGATCCGATGGCGGCTTCGAGGTGATCGGCTCCGACGTTGTCGAAGTAGACGTCGATGCCGTCGGGGGCGGCCTGCTGGAGTTGCTCGGCCACCGGCGCGTTCTTGTAGTTGAACGCCTCGTCGAAGCCGAGCTGGTCCTTGAGGTAGGCCACCTTGGCGTCGGACCCGGCGCTGCCGACGACCCGCGACGCGCCCTTGAGCCGGGCGATCTGCCCGGCGAGGCTCCCCACGGCCCCCGCGGCCGCCGAGACGAACACGGCGTCGCCCTCCTTGAACTCGGCCACGTCGAGGAGCCCGGCGTAGGCCGTCAGGCCCGGCATGCCCAGCACCCCCAGGTAGGCCGAGAGAGAGACGCCGGGGATCTCCGGGACCTTCCGCGCCGCGGAGGCGTCGAGCACGGCGTGCTCCCGCCAGCCGTGATTGTGCAGGACGAGGTCGCCCTTCTGGAAGCCGGGCGCGCCGGACTCGACGACCTCGCCGATCGCGCCCCCTTCGAGGGGGTGGCCGATCTGGAACGGCGGCACGTAGGACTTGACGTCGTTCATCCGGCCACGCATGTACGGATCGACCGACATGAACAGGTTGCGGACCAGGATCTGGCCCTCGGCGGGACCGGGCAGCTCGGTCTCGACCAGGTCGAAGTTGCCCGGCTCGGGCCAGCCGGCCGGCCGGGATGCGAGGCGGATCTCGCGCGTCCTCATGATGGCTCTCCCCTCGATCGGCTGAGCCGGCGGCGCGGCGGCGCGGCGATCCGGCTCAGCGACTCGATCAAGTCACTCGATCCAGCGACTCGATCCAGCGATGAACATGTGGCTTCACCAGCCCTCATGGCGCGCGCACCATACGATCACACCGTGTCGGCGTGGCGGGTCACCGGGGGGGCGCCGAGCGGCCGTGCCCGCGCGCGGACCAAAGCACGTCGAGCCTATCCGCTGTGCACCCCGCGCGCATTTTGCCCCGACATGGAAGGATCTCCCCCGTGAAGGTCATACTTAAGATCGTGGTCGTCGCCGCGGCCCTGTGGGCGTCGACGAAGCTGGTGGACGGCATCGCGGTCACCGCCGACACCACCGCCAAGCAGATCGCCACCCTCCTGGCGGTCGCCCTCATCTTCGGCCTCGTCAACGCCATCATCAAGCCGGTCATCAAGACGGTCGGCTGCGCGTTCTACGTGGTCACGCTGGGCCTGTTCGCCCTCATCGTCAACGCCGCCCTGCTGCTGCTCACGAGCTGGCTGGCCGAGAAGCTCGACCTGCCCTTCCACGTCAGCGGATTCTGGGCCGCTTTCTGGGGCGCGATCGTCGTCGGCGTGATCAGCTGGGTCCTCAACATGATCCTCGGCGACGACTGAGAAACCCCGCGGCGCCTTCAGGTGCCGTACGGCCCGGCCCTGCCCGCGCCGGACCCGCCGAGCCCTCCACTCAGCCGAGCCGCTGAGTGAAGGGCTAGACCGACACGCGCTCGCGCAGGTCGGGGGCCTGGACGATGCGACGGCGCCGCGTCTTGCCGTCCGAGGCGGCGACCACGAGCCGAACGGCGGCACGGACGATGCCGTCCAGGTCCCAGTTGACGGTCGTCAGCCCCAGCAGCTCCGACATCGGATGGTCGTCGTACCCCATCACGGCGACGTCCCCCGGCACCGACAGCCCGAGCTCGGCGGCCGCCTTGTAGACGCCGTACGCGATGGAGTCGGAGAAGCAGAACATCGCGCTCGGCCGGTCGGCGCGGGAGAGGATCTCGCTCGCGACGCCGGCCGAGTCGGCGAGCCCCTGCCGGGCGGTCGTGACCTCGATGTCCAGGCCCAGCCGCTCGGCCTCCGCGATGACGTGCACGTCGGCGGGCCGGTCCGGGGTGCTGGGACGGGTGGGGGTGAGCACGGCGACGCGGCGATGGCCCTTCTCACGCAGGTATTCCAGGGCCATCGTGACCCCGCGCCGGTTGTCGAAGACGACCTCGGCGGCGGTATGGCCGTTCTGCAGGGCGTCTCCAATGGCCACGACCGGGAGCGAGTCGGCCAGATCGGCCCAGAACCTGGCCGCCGGGTCCACGGGTTGCACGATCAGCCCGTCGACCCGCTGGTCCCTTAGCTGGAGGGCGAGCGTCCGCTCGCGGGCGGGGTCTCCGGCCGCGTCCAGGATGAGCGCGTAGCGATCCTTCTCACGCAGTGACCGCCCGATGCCGACGGCCAGGGACTGCTGCCAGAGGTCCTCCAGCGAGCCGCAGAGCAGGCCGATCATCCCGGTCCGGCCGCTGGCGAGGGCCCTCGCGATCGGATCGGCCTCATAACCCAGCTCGGCTGCGGCCTGCCGTACGCGGAGGATGGTCTCCTCGGACACCTGCATCCCGCGAAGGGCGTAGCTCACCGCCGCGGGTGACAGGCCGGTGGCCTGGGCCACCTCACGGATCGTCGCGCGCTTACGCTGAGCCACTCAGTAACCCTATGCCGGACAGGCCCCGGCGTCTTGACAGTGCGGAGGTGAAGCGTTTCACTGAAACGGATCAGTGAATCGGTTCAACTGCTTGACGTGGCATACCTCCATCGATTACATGTATTATGAGTCGGGAATGGGGAGAACGAGGAGGTGGCGATGAGCATCGACGTGCACCAGCACCTGTGGACGCCGTCGTTCCTCGACGCCCTTCGCCGTCGCTCGGAGCCGCCGTTCCTCGACGGGTGGACGCTGGTTCTGGACGGCGAGGCGCCCTACGAGGTCAACCCCGGCGACCACGACGTGGACGCCCGGGTGAAGCTGAGCGCCGATCTCGACCTCGCCCTGATCTCGCTGTCGAGCCCCCTGGGGATCGAGCACCTGCCGGCGTCCGACGCCTGGCCGCTGATCGACGCCTACCACTCCGGCGCCCGCAGGCTGCCCCGGCCGTTCCGGGCCTGGGCCGCCGCTCCCGTGACCGACATCGATCCCGTACGGCTCTCGCACACTCTGGACCAGGGCTTCGCCGGACTCCAGCTTCCCGCGACGGCCCTGCGGAGCGCCGAGGACTTCGGCGCGGTGGCCCCGCTGCTCGACGTGCTGGAGGAGCGCGGCCTGCCGCTGTTCGTCCACCCGGGACCGGCCGCCGCCTCCGAGGGGCCGTCGTGGTGGGCCGCGGTCGTGCCGTACGTGCAGCAGATGCATGCCTCGTGGTTCGCCTTCCAGGCTTTCGGCAGGCCCAGGCATCCCGGGCTGAAAGTCTGCTTCGCCCTGCTGGCCGGTTTAGCCCCGCTCCACTCGGAGCGGCAGATCAACCGGGGAGCCTCCGGACGGGGGCTCGTGGACCCGGACGTGTTCGTCGAGACCTCCTCCTACGGGCCGCGCGCCATCGACGCCGTGATCCGGGAGCTCGGGATCGACGTCGTCGTCAACGGCTCGGACCTTCCGTACGCCGAAGCGCCGTCGCTGGAGTTCGGCGACGCCGCCCGCCACGCCATCCGCGTGGCCAACGCCAACCGCCTGTTGTCACGAAAGGAGTCGCAGTCATGAGCACCCCCACCGTCCAGGTCGCCGAGAGCTGTGCTCCTTTTGAGGACCTCCCCGCCCGACCACTTGATCGTTCTGAACTCTCGGAGTTGGTCAACGAGCTGGCGGAGCAGCCCGAGCTGTGGAAGGAGCACCTGAGCTTCGAGGGAGCCGAGGACGGCGGCCGCCACTACGCGTCCCTCTACCGGGATTCCTATGTCGACGTGTGGCTGCTGTGCTGGCGACCCGAGGACGACACCGGCTGGCACGACCATGACATCTCGTCCGGCGCCGTCCGCGTGGTGTCCGGCGTTCTCAGGGAGTGCAACCCCCGGATCGGCGGCGAGCATCTGGAGACGACGGTCAAGGAGGGTGAGTCCTTCACCTTCGGCCCCGACCACATCCACCGGCTGACCGGGGCGGAGCACGGCAGCGTCTCCATCCACGCCTACTCGCCGCCGCTGTGGCGCCTGGGGCAGTACTCGATCGGCCAGGACGGGATGATGCGCCGCCTGTCGGTGAGCTACGCCGACGAGCTGCGCCCCCTCGACCCCGCCTGACGGAGCACCCGGCCCTTTCGGCCCACCGGCTGGAGATGACCGCGTCACATCAATCACGGTCTTGGGGGAACAATCAGAGAGAGCGACGAGACGACGAGATTGTAGCCCGATGACCACGAACGGTGACGGCGGCAACGCCACGCTGCGTGATGTGACCAGCGTGCTTGCCGACTGGCCCTACCCTCCGCCAGGGGGGTGGACGGCCGACGACCTCGACCTGCTCCCTAGCGATGGCCCCAACGGCGAGCTGGACTTCTTCAAGCACGTCGAGCTCGTCGATGGAGCCCTCATCTTCAGGTCCCCCCAGAAGCGCTTCCACGAGCGCGTCCTGTACGGCTTGCGCACGGTCCTGAACGTCCAAGTGCCCGAGAAGGTCGTCGCGGTGGGGCAGATGGACGTCAAGCTCGGGCAGCGGCAGCGGCAGCGGCCCTGCCCCGATGTGTCACTCGTGGACTCCGGCGCGGCGGAAGACGACGGCAGGACCTACTACCTGCCGGAGGAGATCTGTCTCGTGGTGGAGGTGGTCTCCCCCGAGTCCGAATATCGAGACCGGGAAGTCAAGCCCCAACGCTACTCCGCCGCCGGGATCCCGCACTTCTGGCGCGTCGAGAACAATGACAACCGGCCGGTGGTCTACGTCTATGAGCTCGATCCGGCTACGCGGACGTACGCGGTGACTGGGATCTACCATTCCCGGCTCGCCGTGGAGGTGCCGTTTCCCATCGAGATCGACCTGGACGGCCTGCCGCGCTAGCCGTGCCGGACACCTACATCAGACGACGCAGCAGGTGGAGCAGGGGGCGGCGTCGGGGAGGGTGATCCAGAGGCAGCAGGTACGGCGGCGGTAGCCGGTCTCGTGGGGAACCACCAGGCCGTCCACGGGCTCGCCGATCTCCTTCAGCAGTGCCGCCGCCTGGCCGTACGTGCCGGATCTCATCAGTGGGTGGACGAACGCCTCGGCGGTGGAGCCCCACAGCGTGCGGGCGCCCACCTTTGTGAGCGCGCCGAGGGCCGTGATCACCGGCTCCTGGCCGTCGAGCAGGGCGTCTTTGATGGCGGTCCCGAGATGGTCGGCCACCTTCGTGCCGGGGGCGCCGGCCAGCGGATCGTCCGGGAGGACGGCCACGGTGACCTTCACCGCCGCGACCGTCACACCCGCGTCCGACGACCTCACCACGGTGTCCGCGAAGCGCATCAGCGGCACCCGCCGTCCGAGCGCCCAGCCGAGGGCCATCGGCAGCGTGTGCCAGTAGCTGTACGTCTTCCACAGCAGCGCGGCGGCGACATGGCGCGGCGCGCCCCACCGGGCCGCCGTCTCGTCCACCAGGGACAGCAGCGGGCCGTACGGCTCACACACCAGCTCGGGGGCGCGGGTCCACTCCGGGGAGTCCTCGGTCACGAGCCGGGGAAGGACGCCGAGGACGCCGCCGCGTTCGGCCGCGAGGCTCTCCAGGGTCGTGACGAGAGGATCGAGCAGCGGCACGCGCCCAGGGTAGGCCGTCACGAGACGGTCGTGGTGGGGCGGGCCGCCAGCACGCCGAACCCGAGCTGGAGGACGCACGCGCCGATCCCGGCGAGCAGCGGCAGGCTCCAGCCGCCGGACACCTGGTGGAGCAGGCCGATGACGAAGGGCCCGAGCGCGGCGAGCACGTAACCGGTCGACTGTGCGACGGCCGACAGTGCGGTGACCGAGGCCGGGTCCGGCGCCCGCAGCGCGATGATCAGGAGCGCGAGCGCGATCGAGGCGCCCTGCCCGATGCCGAGAACGACCATCCAGAGCCACGGAAGCGTCGTCGGCGCGAGCAGGATTCCGGCATATCCGGCAATGGTCAGGACCGCGGCCGCCGCCACGTGGGGCACCTGGGATCTTGCTTTGCCGGCGTGCACGGGCACGCTGAGAGTCGCCGCGATCTGGGACAGGTTGGTGAGGCTCAGCAGATATCCGGCCTGATCGGCGGGGAGCCCGGCGTTCTGGAAGATCGTCGGCAGCCAGGCCAGCACGATGTAGAAAGTGAGCGACTGAAGGCCCATGAACGCCGTTACAAACCACGTCATCCTGCTCCGGAGCAGGGCGCGATAGGGCCGGTGGCCCGGATCTCCGCCGCCTCCTTTCCGGGAGCGGACCGCCTGGGGCGCCCAGAGCGCGGCCGCCACCAGGGCGAACACGGCCACCGATCCGGTGGCGGTCCGCCAGCCCACGTGGCCGGAGAGCGGCACCATCGCCGCCGACGCCGCGGCGGCCCCCGCCACCAGGCAGGAGACGTAGACGCCGGTGAAGATCCCGATGTGGGAGGGGAAGTGCTGCTTCACGATCCCCGGCATGGCCACGTTCATGATGGCGATGGCCGTGCCCGCGAGCGCGGCTCCGCCGTACAGGGCGACGAGGCCGTCAGTGCTCCGCACCGTGACACCGGCGGCGAGGATGAGCAGCCCGATGAGGAGTGTGCGGTCGAGGCCGAGCCGGTTGGCCAGAGCGGGCGCCAGCGGCCCCAGCAGGCCGAGGCACACCACCATGACCGTGGTGATCGCCCCGCCCCCCGCCGGGCTGAGGCCGAGATCGTCCATGATCTGGTTCAGCACGGGAGAGACCCCCGCGAGCGCGGGCCGGAGGTTCAGAGCCGCCAGGACGAAACCGGCTACGAGCAACACTCGACCACGATCGACCACAATCGCCCTCATCACCCCCAAACCTTATCGGCGTGATCATGCACACATTCCGTGCCACCCCAACCGGCCCGCACCACCGCCGGGCGTGATCATGCACGCCTTCCGTGCCATCCCCTCCCACCCGCACCACCGCCGGGCGTGATCATCCAGAGAGTCCCCCCGACACACCCTCACCTGCCCTAACCCCGCACGTGATCATGCAATCCGGGCCGCGGGGGCAGAGACCCCACCTATCCGGGCCGGCCAATCGCGAACCTGTCCACTTGAATCCAGATTGCATGATCACGGTGACCATTTGGCCAGCTCAGGGGCCCCCATCGGGAGCCTGTACATGATCACGCACAGGGGGTGGCGAGGTCTGGGAGGATTCCAGGACCCTGTGCATGATCACCACCAAGGGGGAATGGTGGTTGACAACGTTGTCACAGCCCGCCGAATGGGAGATGATCCACTAGTGGGAGACACGAGACGCGGCCGTCCGACCATGAACGACGTCGCGGCCGCCGCCGGTGTGGCGCTCAAGACCGTCTCCCGCGTGGTCAACAACGAGCCGGGTGTCAACATCGTCACGGCCGAGCGGGTCCAGGCCGCCATCGACCGGCTCGGGTATCGGCGCAACGACAGCGCGCGGACGCTCCGCAGCGGCCGCACCGCCAGCATCGGCCTGGTGATCGAGGACGTGGCCGACCCCTTCTATTCGGGGCTGAGCAGAGCCGTCGAGGATCTTGCGCTCCGCCAGGGCTACCTCGTCTTCACGGGATCCTCCGGAGAGGACCCCTCCAGGGAGCGCGAACTCGTCCTCGCCTTCTGCGCCCGCCGCGTCGACGGCCTGATCATCGTGCCCGCGGGCACGGACCACGGATACCTCTCCCCCGAGTTCGACGCCGGCATCGCCGCCGTCTTCGCCGACCGCCCGCCGGGCACGGGCTGCGACGCGGACGCTGTGCTCTGCGACAACGCCGGAGGCGCTCAGTCGGGCGTCCAGCACCTCATCGCCCACGGCCACCGCCGCATCGCCTTCTTCGCCGACTCCCCCGCGATCTTCACGGCCATCGAGCGGCTGTACGGCTACCGCCGGGCCCTGGCCGCGGCCGGCCTGCCGTACGACGAAGGTCTGGTCGCGATGGGGCCGCCGGACCAGGCGCGGGTGCAGGCCGACCTGGAGCGGCTCCTGTCCGCGCCCGGCCCGCCGACCGCGCTGCTCACCGGCAACGGGCGGACCACCGTGGCGATCCTCCGCGCGCTCACCGCGCTCACCGCGCTCTCCTCGATGCCGGTACGGCACGGCGGCCGCCTGACGGACCTCGCCGGAATGGCCGTCGTCGGGTTCGACGACTTCGAGCTGGCCGACGTGCTGGGGATCACGGTCGTGGCGCAGGACCCGTCGGGGCTCGGCCGTACAGCTGCCGAGCTCCTCTTCCGCCGGATGTCCGGAGACGCCGGGCCGCCCCGGCGGGTGGAGCTGCCGACCAGGATCATCGAGCGCGGCTCGGGCGAGATCCCGCCGCGCCGATCATGCGACTGAAGTCAGGCCCACCGCCCGGCTCGGCCTGAGCCTGGGCAGCGCGGTGACCACGTCCGTGCGCTGCGGGGACGGGCCTGATCGCGGGCACCCGCACGGGCCGGAGCGTGCTCTACCACCGCACCCTCCTCGGCGACGCCCTGGTCAACCGTGAGGCGCGCTCCCGTCCAATCGGCTCATAGGCCCATGACGCGGCGCAGCCCGGCGTCGACGGCGGACATCAGCGCATCGGGTGTCGAGCCCACGGGCCCGTCGAGTTCATCCTTGTTAAGAGTGACCAGCGCGGTGACGTTGACCACCGAGTCACGCTTGAGGCCGGTCGCGGCGGCGGGCAGGAAAACATTGCCGGGCATGGCCGCGAGGCCCGTATTCGAGGTGACGACGGCCGCCAGCACGGTCGCCAGGCGGCTGAGGTTGTAGGGCTTTGACTGGATGATGAGCACCGGACGCCGTTTCGCTGGTCGGCTACCGGCCGCATCCCCCAGGCCGGCCCAGTAGATGTCGCCCCTCCGGATCACCACTCGTCCTCTTCGAGGCCCAGCCTGCGCCAACCGGCCACCACCGCCGCCCTGGCCGTGTCGTCATCGACGGCCAGGGCGAGGGCGGCGTCGATCTGCTGTGTCAGAGCATGTGACTCCAAATGCTCCAAATAGCGCTGCGCAGCGGTGGTGTAAAATTCCGAGCGGCTGATACCGAGCGCCGCCGTACACCTCTCCACCTGGGAATAGGTTTCGTCGGGAACCGAGATAGCGGTCTTCATAGGAAGAGTATAACTCGGTATAACCTCTTGTCAGCCCTTCAGTGCGCCGGCCATGAGACCGCGCATGAAGAACCGGCCGAGCAGCACGTAGACGACCATCGTGGGGATGGACGCGAGGATGGCCGCAGCCATCTGCTGGCTGTACGGCACGGTCTGGGCGCCCGCGATGTTGTTCAGCATGACCGTGGTGGGCCATGACGTCGGGGCGGTGAGGAAGACCGCGAACAGGAAGTCGTTCCACATCGACGTGAACTGCCAGATGATCACCACGGCGAAGGCCGGGGCGGAGACGGGCAGCACGACCGACCAGAACGTCCGCAGCATCCCGGCACCGTCGACCCGGGACGCCTCGATGAGCGAGTCCGGGATCGTGACGTAGTAGTTCCGGAAGATCAGCGTGCAGATCGGGATGCCGTACACGACGTGCGCGAGCGTCAGGCCCGGGATGCCGCCGTAGACCCCCAGGTTCACCATGAGCTGCACGAGCGGGATCATCACGCCCTGATACGGGATGAACATCCCGAACAGGAACAACGTGAACACCACGTCGGCGCCGGGGAAGCGCCACTTGGCCAGCACGTAGCCGTTCATCGATCCGAGCACGGCCGAGATCAGCGACCCGGGGATCGCCAGCAGGAAGCTGTTGACGATGCCGGGCTCGAGCTTCTCCCACGCGATGCTCCACGCCTCGGTCGTCCAGACCTGGGGGAGGTTCCACGCCTGTCCGGGGTCGGCCTCGCTCAGCGGCTTGAAGCTGGTCACGAGCAGCACGTAGATCGGGATGAGGAACACCACGACGAACAGGATCAGCAGCGCGAGCCGCACCCACCGGGCGACGGCCGCCCGCTGCCGGACGTGCGTGACCGGAGCGACGGGACGGGTCTTCTCGATGACGTCCGCGGTCATGAGCGGTTCCCCCTGCGGGCGTTCCAGATGAGGTAGGGCACGACGAAGACGGCCACGGACAGCACGATGTAGGAGGCGATCGTGGCGCCCTTCGCCGGGTCGTGGGAGTCGAAGACCGCGGTCCACATGAAGATCGCGGGCACGTCGGTGATGATCTGCTTGCCGGACACGGCGACGATCAGGTCGAAGACCTTCAGCGAGATGTGGCCGAGGATGATCAGGGCGGACAGCGTCACCGGCCGCAGGAGCGGCAGCACGACGTAGCGGTAGACCTGCCATTCCGAGCAGCCGTCCACTCGCGCGGCCTCACGCAGGTCCTCCGAAACCCCCCGGAATCCGGCCAGGAAGAGCGCCATGACATATCCGGACATCTGCCAGATCGCGGGGACGGCCATCGCGGCCATGCCCCAGTCCTGGTCCCGGAACCAGTGCCACTGGAAGAAGTCCAGCCCCAGGTAGTGGAACAGCCTGTTCAGGCCCACGGCATGCTCGCCCGTGCCGCTGTTCATCAGCCACCGCCACACCACGCCGGTGGCGATGAACGAGATGGCCATCGGGAACAGATAGACGGCCCGGAAGCCGCCCTCGCCCTTGATCCCCTTCTCCATCAGGAAGGCCAGGAACCAGCCCAGCGCGAGCGCGCCGACGACGAAGACGACGGTGAAGATGATCGAGTGCCGGACCGAGATCCCCCAGCGCTCCTGGTCCCAGATGCTGACGAAGTTGTCCAGCCCGACGAAGTGTCCCGGCGAGATCTCGTCGTGCTGGTCGGTCATCGCGACCTTGAAGTTCCAGCCCAGCAGGCCGTACACGAAGACCGCGATGAGGACGATCGATGGCGACACCAGTAGCAGCCCCGGCAGCCACCTGCGCACCCGCGTCACTTGTACCTCTCAAAAGTCATGTACGGCTCACGCCCGCCGAGGTTTGCCCGAGGCAGGCGTGAGCCGTACAGGGAGATCAACTTACTGGCCGCTGGCCTTGGCCGCGGCGACCAGCGCCTGCTGGAGCTTCGCCACGTCCTGGTCCTGCTGGAACAGGCCGACGGCGTCGCTGATCGCGGTGCGCCAGGCGTCGTTGGCCACGACACCGTGCTGGATGGAGCCGGCCAGCTTGTCGGCCGACCACTGCTCCAGGCTCCAGGCCAGGTAGTCCTTGTAGAGGGACTTGTCGGCGTCCTTGCGGGCGGGGATGGAGCCCTTCAGGGGGTTGAAGGCGTCCTGGCCCTCCTTGCTGGCGGCCACCTTCAGCCACGCCACGGCGCCGTTCCTGTTGGGAGCGCCCTTGGGCAGCGTGAAGCTGTCCGACAGCCACATGAAGGTGCCGTCGGTGCCCGGCGAGGCGGCCCAGTCGAAGTCGGTCTTGGACTGCTTGCCGAGACCGCCGTCCGGCGGGTTGTGGAAGTAGCCGTAGGCCCAGTCACCCATGATGTTGAAGGCGGCCTCGCCGTCGGCGACCTGCTTGGCCGCGGGCTGCCAGTCCTCCTGCGGGGTGCCCGCGTAGGACAGGATGGTCTTGAAGTTCCCCAGCGCCTTGGTCACGTTCGCGTTCGACCAGTCGGCGTTCGCCGTCCAGAGAGCGTTGTACGCGTCGGTGCCGAGCGAGCCGAGCAGCACGCTCTCCAGCAGGTGGACGACGGTCCACTGCGAGCCGATCGACAGCGGGATCTTCCCGGCCTTCTTCACCTTGGCGAGGTCGGCGATGAACTCGTCGACCGTCTTCGGCGCGGCGGCGATCCCGGCGGTCTTGAGGACCGAGGGGTTGAACCAGAGGACGTTCGAGCGGTGAATGTTCACCGGCACCGAGTACACCTGGCCCTGGACCGAGATCTGGTCGATGAGCTGCTGCGGGAGGACGTCCTTCAGCTTGAGCTCGTCGTACAGGAAGTTGAGCGACTCAAGCTTGCCCGCCTTGATGTAGCCCTGCTGCTCGGCACCCGCGTGGCTCTGGAAGGTGTCCGGGGGCTGGTTGGCCTGCAGCTTGCTGGACAGGAGGGCGCGGGCCTGGTCGCCGGAGCCACCGGCCACGGCGGCGTCGAAGAACGTGAAGTTCGGGTTCTGCTTCTCGAAGATCCCGCGCATCGCCTTCAGGCCGTCGGCCTCACCGGGGCCCGTCCACCACGAGAAGACCTCGACCTTCTTCTGCGCGGCCTGACCGCCTCCGCTCGCCTCCTTGTCGCCGCCTCCACAGGCGGTGAGGGTGAGCAGACCTGCCACAGAGACCGCGACGGCCGCCATCCACCGTCGTCTCATCGCAACAATCCCTTCGGGTATCCGTGATGATTTCTGCCCCTGAGAAACCACAGCTGACAACGTTGTCAGCACCGGCCAATCAACCCACTTCGCACCACTTCGCGTCAAGGCATGCGCGGATAACGTCTCTGCATACGGCCGTCGCGGTCGTACGGCGGCGCTGTTCCGCGGAGTACGGCGGCGCTCCCCGCGAAGGTACGGCGGCGCTCCCGCGCGGGGTAGGGCAGGCCGTCCCGGACGGCATGGGAAATGTCGGTGGCGGCGGTCACACTGGCAGGCATGGCGGTCACTGCTGACGAGCATTCCGAAGAGGACGAGCACTCAGAAGAGGACGAACACACCGACGGGAACCTGCGTTCGGCGGGTGACAAGCGTTCCGAAGGGGACGAGCGGGCCACCGCGGACGGGCACGAGCGCGCCAAGGGGAACGGGCACGTCGCGGCGGACGAGAATGCCGGGAGAGATCGGCGCGCCACGAGGGACGAAGAGCCAGTAGAGGACCTGCCGACGCTGGCGGAGATCGAATCGCCGGAGTGGTTCCGCTATGGCGACACGATGGCCGGGATCGGCTTCCTCACCGTCGCGCGCCGGCTGCCCAGACTGATACGGCAGGCGCTCGGCATGGCCTGGGAGGCCAGCCCCAGGGACACGGTCGCCACCGTGACGCTCAGCCTGCTCGGCGGCGTCTTCACGGCCTTCGGGCTGCTGGCCACCACGGGCGTCCTGACGGCCCTGTTCGAGGCCGGCCCGACCCCCGACCGGGTCCGGGCCGCGCTGCCGAGCCTGCTGCTGGTCGGCGCGGCTGCGGTGATCCGTACCGCGCTCCAGACCGGCGCGGGCTGGGCGGAGGCCCGCCTGGGTCCCCAGATCAGCCTGATCACCGAGACGCGCCTCTACGGCCTGACCAGCCAGGTCGATCTCGTGTGCTTCGACGACCCCGAGTTCCACGACGCGCTCCAGCGGGCGCGACTGCGCGGCATGGGCATGGCGGACATGTTGGTGTCCACAACGATCGACACCCTGACCGGAGTCATCGGCATCGCGGCCGCAGCCGGGGTGCTGGGTGTGCTCCACCCGGTGCTGCTGCCACTGCTCCTGCTGGCCGTCGTCCCCGACGCCTGGGCGGCCGTCCGGTCGGCCCGGATGGGATACGCCACCAGCCTGCTGCTCATCCCGGCCCGCCGCCGGAAGTGGATCATCGAAGAACTGCTGGCGGACAAGGACACCGCCGCCGAGGTCCGCTCGTTCACCATGCGTGACTTCCTCCTGCGAATGTTCGACAAGGTCTCCCGCTCCGAGCAGCGAGTCATGCTCGACCTGGCCCGGCGGCAGACGTTCGCCCGGGTCATGGGCGAGGCCCTCGGCGGGATCGGGCAGGGCGTGGTCTACGTGGCCCTGGGGCTGTTGCTGGCCATCGGCGCCGTCCCGCTGGCGATCGCCGGCACGGCGGTCCTGGCGATCCGCTCGGGCCAGGGGTCGCTGGCCACGCTGATGTACTCCACCAACCACCTCTACGAGCAGGGGCTGTACTTCACGGACTTCCTCGACTTCGTCGCGCAGGCCGAGGCTCGGATCCCGGCCCGGCGGACGGGGAAGGCCCCATCGGGCTTCCAGCGCCTCACGGCCGAGGACGTCACCTTCAGCTACCCCGGCTCCGCCACCCCGGCCCTGCGGGGGGTTTCCATCGACATCGACCGGGGCGAGGTGGTGGCCCTCGTCGGGGAGAACGGCTCGGGCAAGACGACACTGTCGAAGATCCTCGCCGGCCTCTACGACCCGGACAGCGGCCGTGTCCTCTGGGACGACACCGACCTGAGCGAGGTCGACCCGCACGATCTGCGGGGAAACATCGCGGTCATCGCGCAGGACCACACCCGCTGGCCGCTGACCGCCCGCCACAACATCACGATGGGCATGGAGAAGGGCGAGACCGCGGTGGTCCACGCCGCCGAGGTCGCCGGCGCCGACCAGGTCATCGAGGAGCTTCCGCACGGCTACCGCACACTTCTCGACCGCCGGTTCAAGGACGGGCAGGAGCTGTCCGGAGGCCAGTGGCAGCGGATCGCCGTGGCGCGCGGGTTCTACCGGGACGCCCCGCTGCTGATCTGCGACGAGCCGACGGCCGCCCTGGACGCGCGGGCCGAGCACGCGCTGTTCGATCGGGTCCGGCGGCACGCCGACGGGCGGACAGTCCTGCTGATCACGCACCGGCTGGCGAGCGTGCGCTACGCCGACCGGATCTACGTGCTCGACCACGGCAAGGTCGTCGAGCACGGCACCCACCAGGAGCTGATCACCCTCGACGGCCTCTACGCCGACCTCTACAACCTCCAGGCCCAGGCATACCGCAGCGCCTGAGCCACCCCTTTGTGGTGATCACGCAGCCACCCCTTTGTGGTGATCATGCACAGAGTCCCTCCCATGGCCCGCGACCTGGGCCGACGGAATTGGTGATCATGCACAGATTCCCTACCGACCAGGCCCTGCGCATGATCAGCCCATCCGGCTACTCGGTCGCTAACACCGAGGCGGTGTTCGATGGCGAGTGATCCGCCGTGATCGCTTCGTGGGTTATGCGGGCAACTGGGCGAGGATAAGCGCGACCGCCTCAGCAGCGTCAGCGCCAATGAATATCGCGATCAAGCATGAGACACGCACGTGATCACCAAGCACATCGTCCGAGGTCAACCAGGCAACCAAGGAATCCGCGCATGATCACGAAACGTATCGTCCCAGATCAGCCGGACAATCGAGGAATCTGTGCATGATCACGACAAGGGGTGGCCGGGGGGAAGGGCCGGGGGATTGCGGTGGAGTGCACTCCAGCTTGCAGAGTGGAGGCATGACGATCGCATTGGGGACCATCCCCTTCGGGACCACGGTGGACGACCAGACCTCGTTCGCCATCCTCGACCGGTTCGTCGAGGGCGGCGGCACGCTCATCGACACCGCCAACAACTACCCCTTCTGGCTCGACGGGGCGACCGGCGACGAGAGCGAGACCACGATCGGCCGGTGGCTCGCCTCCAGAGGAAACCGCGACCAGGTGGTCATCAGCACCAAGTGCGGGGGCCGCCCGACGGTTCCGGGAGACCTGACCCTCGACTCGGCCGAGGGGCTGTCCGCCCAAGTGCTCGCGGGCGCGGCCGAGGACAGCCTGCGGCGGCTCGGCATCGACCACATCGACGTGTACTGGGCCCACATCGAGGATCGGTCCGTGCCTCTGGAGGAGACCGTCGGCGCCTTCAACGACCTGGTGACGGCCGGCAAGGTCAAGGCGGTCGGCGCGAGCAACCACGCCACCTGGCGGCTGGAGCGCGCCAGGTCGCTGGCCGCCTCGCACGGCTGGACACCGTATACATATGTGCAGCTCCGCCACTCCTACCTGCGTCCGCGCCCCGGCGTGCGGCTGCCCGAGGGAGGCCACGTGCAGGTGACCGAGGAGACGCTCGACTACGTGCGCTCCGAGGGCCTGAACCTCTGGGTCTACACGTCGCTGCTCTCCGGCGCGTACGCGAGCAAGCCGCTCCCGGAGCAGTACGACCATCCCGGTACGGCCAGGCGGCTGGCCGTGCTCGACGAGGTGGCAAGCGAGCTGGGCGCCACCCGGAACCAGGTGGTGCTCGCCTGGCTACAGACGCAGGACATCGTCCCGATCGTCGGGGTCAGCTCGCTCGCCCAACTGGAAGAGCTACTCACCGACGTCAAGCTCGACCCCGACCTCCGCGCCCGCCTCGACGCCCCCGCCTGACACTCGACGCCCCGGCCTCATCCTCGGCGCCTCGGAGATCCCCCGACGAGGTCCAGCCGTACGCCGACGACTTTGCCGAATAACCGACGCTCATTCGCGGCCTCTAGAGACTCACCCGCGTAAATGATCTCTCTTGTACGGTCATCCAGTCAGGGAAACCGCTTTCGCCACCGCCAAATTGCGCAGATGACCGTACAAGAAGATCGGACCATGGCTCGAGCCGGCCCAGCGCCCGGCTCCACATGAGCGCTCTTCCCGGGCGACTGTGCACAGCGCCTCGTGGAGGCGGATGTTGGCACCGTACTGGTTAATCACAGGTAAGCCTGAGCACGTCCTCACGCGCCCTGTCGTCCACGCTCTCGTTGCCCGCCCCGGCGTTCCCCAGACCGCCTGCCTGCCGTAGCCGTACATCACCCCGTCCAGGCAGGCGGGCCACACTGCCCTCTCGAGATCCGCGACAGCTACCCGGGCTCTCACCGCACAGGACGCTGCGACGTCAACCGGGCGTGGTTGCCCCCTTGTCCCAGATGAAGACCTCGGTGTCCGGCACGACCTCGGTGAACCGCCCGGCGGCCGAAGTCCGGTGCAGTAGCCACCGAAGCTCGGCCTCAAACTGGGGAAGCCGCTCGCCGAACAGGTGCGGAGCCGAATCCGATCGCGAATAGGTCCACGCCACCACGTCGTCGGCGCTCCGCTTGACCACCTGGCCTCCGGGAACCACGAGGTGGCGGGGCTCGGCGAAACCCGCGGCCCGCAGTACGCTCGCCTCGCCGGACGGCGTACCGTCGGGCAGCAAACCCTGCCCGGCTCGTCGCGTCGCGCCGAGGTAGCTCCGCACCAAGCTCTTGATCTCGTCGAAAGGCGGCCGGGGTGCCGCCCCCGTCGGCAGCGGCGGGAATTCCTTGAGGTCGCTGATGTGCACCAGGGAACCGCCATCGGTCAGCAGCTCGCGGCTCGTGGCAGCGACCTTGCCCCTTTCCATCCAGTGGAAGGACTGCGCGAAGACGATGACGCGGAACGAGCCGAGGCCGGCCGGCAGGTCCTCGGCTCGCACCTGGACCCATTCCGCGTTGGACACCCTCGCCTCGGCGCCACGCCGCCGCGCCTCCTCGATCATGCCCGGGTCAGGATCCACTGCCACGACCTCCTCGAAGAGGGGAGCCAAGGTCAACGCCACCACGCCCGGGCCGCAGCCCACGTCCAGCAGCCGTCCGCTCCCGTCCAGGCCGAGCGACTCTCGTAGTGCCTCCGCCAAACCGGGGGCGTAGGGAAGTCGTCCTCTGGCGTAGTAAGGCGCGCTTCCCAAGTAGAGCGTCTCGTCCCATACCCAGGTCATGTGCCCTCCCGCCGTCAACTCGCGGAGCACGGCTTTCCGAAGGCGTCTGGCGAGTGACTTCACCCCACGCCCCACTTCCCGCCCGCAGTTGCTCACCACTTTGCAGACCGGCGATGAGATTCTGACGGCGTGCCGGTCACCGCCGTCCGCTACCAGGGCGTCATCCACGACTTCGTCATGCTCAATCGAAGGCCTCCCGTTCGACTCCTATCCGAGTCCTATCCGAGGTGGTCGGAGAGGTAGCGGCGGACGAGGCGTTTGCATTCGGCGATCAGGTCGAGGTCGCCGTCGGGGTGGGCTCGGAAGGCGAGCTTCAGCACGGCGTCGGCGGCCTCGACAGCGACGACGAAGGCTCGCGCGATGTCGTCGCTGCGCGGCACGCCGAGCAGCTCGACCGTGAGCGAGCGCAACCGGTCGGCCACGATGACGTTGTTCTCCAGCGCCGCGTCGAGCATCCGCTGGGTTCCCGGCAACGCGGGACCGCCCGGCGCGGCGAGCACCTCGCCGAAGTCGACCACCCCGAACCCGGGCGTGGTGCGCTTCATCCGCACGAACTCGTCGATCCCGAGGTCGACCGCGCCGGCCCAGTCGGTGGGCGGCGCGTCGGCGAGCCTCGTCGCGACGCTGTCGAGGAACGCCTCGAGGTTCCGCAGCGCGAGCGCCCTGACCAACCCCTGTTTGTCGGGAAAGAACTGATAGAAGGTCCCGATGGGCACCTCGGCCCGCCGGGCGACCTCCTTGGTGGTCAGCGCGTCGTACCCGACCTCGTCGAGGAGCCCGGCGCACTCGTCCAGCATCCGCTCGACCCGCTCCTGGCTGCGGCGCTGGGCGGGCCGGCGGCGCAGCGTTCCCCCAGTGGCGTTCGTCATGCGGCCATTGTCTCGCCCTCAGATAGCAAGCGCATTAACATGAGTTGTACTCACGTCACATGCCGGGGTGCGCGCAGGAGGCGGACACATGTTCCTCTGGGGTACGGCTACCGCGTCCTACCAGATCGAGGGGGCCGTCGGGGAGGACGGCAGAGGGCCCTCGATCTGGGACACCTTCTCCCACGAGCCGGGCCGGACCCGCGACGGGCACACCGGCGACGTGGCCTGCGACCACTACCACCGCTGGCCTGAGGACGTGGCGCTGATGGCCGAGGCCGGCCTCAACGCGTACCGGTTCTCGATCGCCTGGTCCCGCGTCCAGTCCTCCGGCAGGGGCGAGCCCAACAAGAAGGGGCTCGACTTCTACGACCGGCTGGTGGACGCCCTCTGCGAGAAGGGCATCGTCCCCGCGCCGACGCTCTTCCACTGGGACCTGCCGCAGGCCCTGGAGGACGAGGGCGGGTGGCTCAATCGCGATATTTCCGGCTATTTCGCGGATTACACCGCCATCGTCGCCGAGCGGCTCTCCGACCGGGTGAAGATGTGGATCACGCTCAACGAGCCGTTCGTCCACATGGTGTTCGGGTACGGCCTGGGCGTCCACGCCCCCGGCAGGGCGCTCTTCCTCGACGCCCTACCCGTGGCCCATCACCAGTTGCTCGGGCACGGCCTCGCCGTACAGGCGCTGCGGGCGGCCGGAGCCGAGCAGGTGCTGATCACCAACAACTGCACGCCCGTGTGGCCCGCCTCGGACTCTCCCGAAGACCTGGCCGCCGCCGACGCCTACGACACGCTGCACAACCGGCTGTTCAACGACCCCGTCCTTCTCGGCACCTATCCAGATTTCTCGGCGTACGGCCTAGCGAAGCTGGACTTCGTCCTTACCGGCGATCTGGAGACAATCGCCCAGCCCCTCGACGGCCTGGGGATCAACTATTACAACCCCACCCGGATCTCGGGGCCGGGCTCGGGTGGCCTGCCGTTCGAGGACGCGGGCATCACCGGCTTCCCGACGACCGCCTTCGGCTGGCCCGTCGTCCCCGACGGCCTGCGCGAGCTGCTCGTCTCCCTCAAGACGAGGTACGGCACGGCGCTCCCGCCCGTCTACATCACCGAGAACGGCTGCTCCTACGAGGAGATCGACGACCAGGAGCGGATCGCCTACCTCGACGGCCACATCGCGGCCATGCGGGAGGCTCAGCGCGAGGGCGTCGACCTCAGGGGCTATTTCGTGTGGTCGCTGCTCGACAACTTCGAGTGGGCCGAGGGCTACCACCAGCGGTTCGGCCTGGTCCACGTCGACTTCGAGACCCAGAAGCGCACGCCCAAAGCGTCCTACCACTGGCTGAAGGGCCTCATCGAAACGCTAAAGGACTGATACGTGGACGTGGTCGTAGTGGTTGGCCGTGATGCCGCCCCGGTCTGACATCATCCGCCAGCCGGTGCCCGTACGCATGTCGTAGAAGCGCTGCTGCCAGATGATGTACATGATCCCGTACTGCTGGGCGTGAGCGATGCACCACTGGGCGAGGGCGTCGCCGCGCTCCTTGGCGTCGGGCTCGGGCATGCGGCCGCCGCTGCTCATCATGAAGTCGCAGGCCCGGCCCTTGCCGTGCTCTCCCGGGTCGCCCGGCCGCAGGCAGCCGACCCCGAACGGCATCGGGAAATCCTGCATGATCGCGTTACGCACGGTGATCATGCGGGGCGTCAGTCCCGACCCGGCGTCCGGCGCCTGAAAGCCGAACTTGGCCATGCGCCTCTCGACCTCGCGCCGCTTGGCCTTCAACTCCTTGATGTGCGCCTGGAGCTTGTCGATCTCGGCGTCGGCGTCCTTGGTGGCCTTGCGCTGCTGCGCGATCAGATCCTTGACGTGGTTGAGCCGCTCGGTCTTCTGGCTGGAGAGGTAGGCCATCGTCGAGACCGTCCCGAGATCGACCCGCATGGTGAACAGCTGGGAGTCGTCGATCCCGCCGTTGATGTAGGACGTCTGGGCGAACTCGGCCACCTGCCGCTCGGCCGTACGGAGATCGCGGTTGAGCTTCTTCACCCGCTTCGAGGCCTTCTCGGCCGCCTGCTGGGCGTCCTCCAGGCTGATGATCTCGCCCCGGTACGCCTTGGAGAGCTCGGCGGCCTCCCTGGTGAGCGCGCGCAGCTTGGCCTGCGGGTCCGGCTTCGCCTCTGCCCCGGGAACCGTGAGCGCGCCGAGCAGTGCGGTGGTCACCACCGCCAGCCCGATCCAGCGCCCCGGTTGCACGCGACCTCCACTCACATTCGGTCCGAAACTATAGAAGGCGATCTTTATGCCTGCTACCGGAACAGGAGAAACCCATGCACCTTTGGTGAACAACGTGACACTCTGCCGCCACTTGACCAGATTTATCTGGACCAGACGTGATCAATTCGTGACTTACATGAGTCTCGACATGGGTTGCACGTGACCTTACGCGCAGTCAGATTCGGGTGATCGTCCCCCTCACGAAGGGCCGTACCCCATGTCCCGACGACTGATCATGTCAGTCCTGGCGGCCGGCGCGCTCGGAGCGGCACTGCTGACGCCGATCGCCGGAGCGCAAGCCGCCTCCGGAGACCCCCTGCCGCCATCGGACCGGAGCGACCTCTACCAGCTCGACAGCCCGCCGGGGACCGCCGGCGCGCTGCTGCAGAAGGGCTTCGACGTCGTTCAGCAGAAGATCGCGGGCGACAAGGAGCACATCGAGCTCACCGCCACCCAGATCGACCTGAAGAAGCTGCAGGGCCTCGGCCTGAGGCCACAGCCCGTCCGCAACCCGCAGGGCCAGACGCAGCTCCAGGCGGCCAAGGCGCAGGCCGCCGGCGGATACACCGTATGGAAGTCCTACTCCGAGAAGGGCGGCATCGCCGACCAGCTCCGCGCCATCGCCGACGCCAACAAGGACGTCGCCAAGCTGGAGTCGATCGGAAAGTCCCTCCAGGGCAAGGACATCCTGGCGATCAAGCTGACGAAGCTCGCACGGGTGCTGCCCGACGGGACCAAGCCGGCCGTGCTGTACTCGGCGACCCAGCACGCGCGGGAGTGGATCGCGACCGAGGTGGACATGCGGCTGCTGAAGCACCTGGTCGCCGGCAAGGCCACTCCGGAGATCGGCAGGCTCCTCGCCACGACGGAGATCTGGTTCGTGCCGGTGGCCAACCCCGACGGCTACGACTTCACCTTCACCGAGGGCAACCGGCTCTGGCGCAAGAACCTCCGGGACAACGACGGCGACGGCGTCATCACGCGCAACGACGGCGTCGACCCCAACCGCAACTTCCCCACGAACTGGCGCTACGACGAGGAGGGCTCCTCCGGCGTTCTCAACAGCGAGACCTACCGCGGCACCGCCCCCGGATCCGAGCCGGAGACCAGGGCCATGGACGGGCTGCTCAGGAGGCTCCGCTTCAAGGCCCAGGTCAACTACCACTCGTACGGCCCGCTGCTGCTCTACCCGGAGGGCTGGCAGGTGGAGACCAAGACCGCCGACGACCCCGTCTACCTGGCGCTGACCGGCACGGACGAGAAGCCGGCCGTCCCCGGGTTCGACCCCGGCGTGGGCGCGGAGCTGTACACCACCAACGGCGAGACCACCGACCACGCGCACAAGCAGTACGGCACGCTCGCCTGGACGCCGGAGCTCGAAGAGGGGTGCGAGGGGTGCGGCTTCGTCTTCCCCGACGACGAGGCGCTGGTCCAGGGCGAATTCGAGAAGCAACTCCCCTTCGCGCTCGACGTGGCGAAGTCGGCGCTGAACCCGAGCGAGCCGGTCAACCACCTCGGCAACACGGTCCCCGACTTCGTCGTCGACAAGTTCGACGTCAGCTACGGCACCGACCAGGTGGTCCAGGTGGACGCCAAGCGCAAGCTCGGCCCCGTTTTCCTGAAATATCAGATCAACGGTGGCCCCACGAAGATCGCCCTGACCTCGGAGTGGAAGGGCGGCGAGCGCTACGGCGGCGGCTACAACACCTACTTCCACCAGCTCAGGGGCACGGTGAAGGGGGCGAAGCCCGGTGACACCGTGAAGGTCTGGTTCTCCTCGATCACCAAACAGAGCGAGGGCTTCACCTACAAGGTCGCGACCGACATCGGCGGCAAGGTGCTGGTCGTGGCGGCCGAGGACGTGACGGGCGCCAGCCCGGCTCAGGGCGTGACCGAGGCGAAGTACGCCGGCGACTACGCCAAGGCGCTGTCGGAGACGGGTTACTCCTCCGACGTGTACGACGTGGACGCCAACGGCCGCAAGGCGCCGCACCCGCTCGGCGTGCTGAGCCACTACAAGGCCGTGATCTGGGAGACCGGCGACGACACCATCCCACGGACCGTGGGACAGCCGGGCGGCACCGCCGCGAACCTGGCCGAGGCCCTGGAGCTGGCCTTCCGCGACTACCTCAACGAGGGTGGGAAGCTCCTCGCCACCGGCAAGTACGCCCTCTACGCGCAGAACGTCAACGGCGCCTACTGGTACGAGCCCGACTATCCGGCGCAGCCGGAGTGCACGACCCGGACCAAGCCGCCGTGCCTCGCGCTGAGCAACGACTTCGCGCAGTATTACCTGGGCGCCTACAGCTTCGTGGACGGCGGCGGCCAGGACTCGAATGGGAACACCCTGCCGCTCAAGGGCACCGGTGGCGCCTTCGCCGGGTTCATCGGCACGCTGAACGGCGGCGACTCCCCCGGCAACCAGAACCACACCTCGACCTTCGTCAGCACCTCCTCGGTGCTGACGCCGGACAAGTTCCCGCAGTTCGCCAGCGCCGCCCCGCTCAAGTGGCAGTACAGCGCGGGAGCGCCCTTCAGCCCGCACACCGGCGCGTGGGACGTGCAGAGCGACCGGGCCGACGTGTCCTGGAAACGCCTGACCCGGACGATCGACCTCACCGGTAAGGCCGGCGGCAGCCTGTCGTTCTGGACGTCATACGACACCGAGCCGAACTGGGACTTCCTGACCGTCGAGGCCCACACCGCCGGCCAGGACGACTGGACGACGCTGCCCGACGCCAACGGGCACACCTCCGAGGAGCCCGGCGACAGCTGCGGCGGCGGCTGGACGTCCATCCACCCGTTCACCGCCCACTACCAGACCTTCGACGGCGTGTCCTCGTGCACCGCGACCGGCACCACCGGCGCGTGGCACGCGGCCTCCGGCTCCTCGAACGGCTGGCAGCAGTGGTCGATCGACCTGTCCGCCTACGCCGGCAAGCAGGTCGAGGTCTCGATCTCCTACATCAGCGACTGGGGCACCCAGGGCCTCGGCGTCTGGCTCGACGACGCGACGATCAAGGCCGACGGTGCGACGGTCTCGGAGACGTCGTTCGAGGGCGACCTCGGCGGCTGGACCGTCGCCGGTCCGCCTCCGGGCTCGGCCGCCGCGATCAACGACTGGGCGCGCAGCGACCAGTCGCTTGAGGACGGCGCCGGCATCACGACCAAGGACACCGTCTACTTCGGCTTCGGCGCCGAGGGCGCGACCACCCAGGCCATGCGCACCGACCTGGTCAAGCGTGCGATGACCCACCTGCTCACCACGCCCCTCCCATAAACCCTCTCTCCCATCAATCCACGCGGCGTACGGCTCCCGCCCCGACCGAACCCCCAGGCCGGGCCGGGAGCCACACCCCCGCGTGATCATGCACACCTTCCCGCGGATGCCGCGCAACCTGCGCCCCGATCAGCCGTGATCATGCAGACACTCCCGCGCACCCCCGCCGACCTGCGCATACCCCCTCCGTGATCATGCGCGGAGGGCGCGACACGCCGCAGCTCTTGCCAACGATCGGCAGAACATGATTCGGTCTCACTGTGGCGTGGGGCTTGTTCCGGCCCCCTCGCGAGAAGAGACTGTCCAAGCAAGCATTCGCTCAAGTCCATGAGGCGCGCCCGACCAGGAGGCAGACACATGCTTCAGCACGACAAGCTCTTCATCGGGGGCGACTGGGTGGCCCCCGCGGGCACCGGGATCATCGACGTCATCTCGCCCCATACCGAGGAGATCGTCGGCCGCGTGCCGGACGGCACGCCCGCCGACATGGACCGCGCGGTCGCCGCGGCACGCGACGCCTTCGACAACGGCCCCTGGCCCCGGCTCAGCATGGCCGAGCGCGCCGCCGTCGTCGGGAGGCTGGCGGAGATCTACGCGGCCCGCCAGGGCGAGATCGCCGATGTGATCACTCTGGAGATGGGCTGCCCCATCACCTTCTCCCAGCTCGCGCAGGCCCCCCAGCCGCTCGGCATGCTGCAGTACTTCGCCGAGCTCGGCAAGACCTTCGCCGTCGAGGACGAGCGCCCCGGCATGTTCGGGCCGGTGACCGTACGCCGCGAGCCGGTGGGCGTCGTCGCCGCGATCGTGCCGTGGAACGTCCCGCAGTTCGTCATCATGACCAAGCTCGCTCCGGCGCTCATCGCCGGCTGCACGGTCGTGCTCAAGCCCGCTCCCGAGACGCCCCTCGACTCCTACCTGCTGGCCGAGATGGTCAGGGAGGCCGGGATCCCGGCGGGCGTCGTCAACATCGTGGCCGCCGGACGCGAGGCCGGTGAGCACCTGGTCTCCCACCCCGGCATCGACAAGGTCGCCTTCACCGGCTCGACCGCCGCCGGCCGCCGGATCGGCGCCATCTGCGGGGAGCAGCTCAAGCGGTGCAGCCTGGAGCTGGGCGGCAAGTCCGCCGCGATCATCCTCGACGACTGCGACCTGCCGTCGGCCATGGGCTTCCTGTCGATCGCCGCGCTGATGAACAACGGCCAGGCCTGCGTCGCCCAGACCCGCATCCTCGCCTCCCGGAGCCGGTACGACGAGGTGGTCCAGGCCGTGGCCGACATGGTCGGCGGCCAGCGGGTCGGCGACCCCGCGGATCCCGCCACCGGCATCGGCCCGCTGGTCGCCAAGCGCCAGCAGGAGCGGGTGGAGGGCTACATCAAGATCGGCATCGACGAGGGCGCCAAGGCGGTCGTCGGCGGGCTCGACCGCCCCTTCGACCGCGGGTGGTACGTCGCGCCGACCGTCTTCGCGGGCGCGACCAACGACATGCGGATCGCCCGCGAGGAGATCTTCGGCCCGGTCCTGACGGTGATCCCGTACGACGACGAGGCCGACGCGATCCGCATCGCCAACGACAGCGACTACGGCCTGTCCGGCTCGGTCTGGACGGCCGACACCGCGCACGGCATGGACGTCGCCCGCCAGGTCCGCACCGGAACCTACGGCGTCAACATGATGAACACGATGGACCCGGGCACTCCGTTCGGCGGTTACAAGGCCAGCGGGCTCGGCCGCGAGCTCGGCCCCGAGGGCCTGTCGGCCTACCTGGAGTACAAGTCGATCGCCCGCCTGGGCTGAACCGCGATCGACGGCCCCACCGGCTGGTGGCCCTCCCCGCCCCGTACGGCATGCCGCGCGGGCCTGGCCGTACAGGGCGGGGAGTCCGCCCAGCGCGCCCCCGCGACGCTGGGCCACACCAGGGATGGTGTGCGCCGATCCCCGTGATCGGCGGCGCGGACCCCTCGCGGGATCCGTACATCACCCATAGACGACCGTTATCTGGATTTGGTTCGCGAAATCCACCGGCCTATTTTCCGGATCAGCTCAGGGGTGGCCGCCGACTCGGCATGCGCGTACCCCGGCTCGACCCACAGCTCCTTCGGCTCCTTGGCGCCGTCGTACAGCTGATAGGCGTGTTCCAGCGGGAAGAACGGGTCGGCGTCGCCGTGGACGATCAGAAGCGGCGTCGGGGAGATCATGGCCACGGCCTCGTAGGGCGGGATCGGGATGGGATCCCAGGTTCCCCGGGCGATCCGGGTGCCCTTGGCCACTCTCGCGGCGAGCCGTCCCGACCACTGCTCGATGGCCCAGTGCACCTGGCGCATCGGCTTGGTGCCCCGGTAGTACCACCGCGCCGGGCCGCTCACCGCCACCACGGCGTCCACGCCGCCGTGTAGCGCCGCGTGCCGCACGACCACCGCCGCGCCCATCGAGAAGCCCACGGTCGCCACGCGCTTGTAGCCGATCGACCGGGCGTGTTTCACCGCGGCGTCGACGTCGAGCACCTCCAGGTCGCCCACCGTGGACTCCCCGGACGATCGCCCGTGGCCCCGGAAGTCGAACGACAGCACGCCGCCGAAGCGGGACAGGACGTGGACGATGCGCCGGGTCTGGCGCTCCCGCCACGAGCCGGTGAATCCGTGAGCGACGACGATACCGAGATCGAGAGAGCCGTTCGGGGTGTGCGCCGCGTCGATCCGGACACCGTCCGACGTGCGCAGCATCGCCCCGAAAGAGGGAGCAAAAGCCATGCCCCTGACCTTATTCGCCGCCCCGCCCCGACCAAGTGACCCACTCCGGCCCTTGCCGTCGCGCCCGCCCGGTCGCGCCCCCCTTGTGTTTGTTGGTGATCATGCACAGAGTCCCAGCAATGGCTCCGACCTCCACGGACCTTGCGGGTGATCATGCACAGGTTCCCTCGCTCACCGCTGACCAGGAGGCTCACTGTACGTGATCATGCGCTCCTCACCTGCTGTCCCTCTCATACAGGTCGGCGAGAGCGGCCAGCTCCCCCTCGGGGACGCGGAGCCGTACCGGACCGTCCAGGGACTCGACCTGGTCCCAGGTGACGTAGCGGCTGCCCCGGTGCAGCCACCGGACCAGCGCGCTGACCGGCGCGGGTCCCCGGCCTCCCGGCCCCCGCTCGTAGCCGAAGAGCTGGCCCGTATGCCGCGGGACCACGACGAACCCGTCGATCCGGAACGCCTGCTGAATGTCCGCCAGCATCGGCCCATCCTGGATGAGCCTCACGTCAGCGGTGCGTCCGACGATGTTTCCGGAGGAGTCACGGACCTGCCGCCCGAGCAGGCCGCCCAGCCGCGTCGCCTCCGGCCTCCCCGCCTCTCGTCCCTCCGTTCCCCCCTCCGTTCCTCCCTCCACGGCCCGACGGCTCGCCGCCCCGGACGTGACCTGCTCCGCTCCGGGGATCCTGCTGACGACGTTCTCCGCCAGCCAGCGCTCCAGCGCGAGCTCCTCCAGCTCGCCGCTCACCCTGACCGCGCTGCCGATCTCGGTCGCCAGGCTCATGTCGATCCGGTAGGGCTGGGGATCCTCCTCACGCCGGAACAGCCCGTTGACCGCCACGATGAGCCACCCGAGGACGCCGCCGATCCGGGGGCCCAGCGCGAGCGGCCCCGCCAGGATCGCCGTCACGTACGGCGTGCCGTGGTCGTCGATCCCCAGCTCCAGGTCGTCGACCTTGCACAGGAGCCGGTCGTCGCCGGCCCGCACCACCTGCCGGTCGAGCAGGTGCAGCTGTGCGTGCAGGGTCCGGGCGTGCTCGCTCATCGATGCCTCCACCGGCTCACTGCCCCGCCTTGGTGGCGATCATCAACGGGATCGCCGCGACGGCGACCAGGAGCAGGAGCACCATGTACGCCGTCCCGAGCGTGTTGGAGAACCTGCCGTTGACCCGGTCGCCCATGTAGTCGGGGTCGTTGGCGATCATGAGAACCGGCAGGTACGTCAGCGGCAGCGCCGCCGCCGAGAAGACCAGCGAATACTCCGTCACCTTGATCGCGTCCACCGTCGTGAGGATGAGCGCCGTAGCGACGATCGTCGAGACCAGGACGGTCACGTGGAAACGCGCCGCCCGCCACGGCCGCACGTACTTGCCCCACTGCCACCCGAAATACTGGCTCAGCGTGTAGCCCGACGACAGAGCGGTCTCCAGCGTCGCGCCGAACGTCGCGGCGAAGACCCCCAGGATCACCACGCCCAGCCCGATCTTGCCGAGAGCCGCCCCGACGGGGAGCACCATCTGGCCGAGCGTGTCCGGCTGGGCCGCCACCGGAAGGAACACCGTGGCCGCGCACGCCGCGATGGCCACTGACAGCACGCCGCCCAGCGGAAAGCCGACGAACACGTTCGCCCGCTCGATCACCAGGCTCCTGGGCGTCCATCGCTCCTCCACGCCGCCCGACGAGAAGAAGAACACCTCGTACGGCGTCATGGCCCCGCCGAGCAGCGCGATGCCGTAGTAGATGTAGGTCGGCACGCCCTCGTCCCGCGGCGGCCGGGTGAGCTGGTGGGACAGCGCGCCCCAGTCCGGGCCGAGCTGCCACAGCGCGACGAGGAAGACGACGAGCGCGAGGCCCATCAGCCCGAAGATTCGCTCCATGGTCTCGAATTTGACCCGCCACATCACGAGCCAGGCGACCAGAGCGACCGCCGGAACCCACAGCAGGTAGTTGACGCCGGTCACCAGCTCCAGCGCCAGCGACGCGCCTCCGATCTCCGCCGCCAGCGTCAGCACGTTGATGAAGAACGACGCGCCGAGGTTGACCAGACCCGCCCGGGGGCCGAGCCGTTCGCGGACGAGGTCGAAGACCGGCCGCTGCGACACCGCCGCGATCCGGCCGGACATCTCCGCGAACAGGCAGATCCCCACGACGCCCACGACGACGACCCAGGCCAGCGACATCCCGAACCTGGCGCCCACGACCGCGTTGGCGACCAGGTCGCCGATGTCGACGAACCCCCCGAAGGCCGTCAGGATCCCGAGACTCACCGCGAACAGCTTCTTCATCGGTGATCCTCCGCGAACGCGCTGAGCCTGTCCGCGAGCCGTCCCAGCTCCTGTACGGCTTTCGCCGGGTCCTTGACCTGGTCACGCCTGACCTCGATCAGCAGGTCCTGCACCCGGTTTTCGGCCTCCTCGGTCAGGTCGGTCACCTGGTCCCTGACCTGGTCGGTGGCGTCCGATGGCGGCTGCACGCCCCCGAACTGCGCGTTCACGCTCCCCAGCGCCTCGGCCGCCTCGGTCAGGACGACCTTGAGATAGGGCCGGGTCAGCCGGTCCTCATGCTGTACGGCGGAGCGCACGATCTGGAGCGACGACGCGGCCGACTCGGCGGTCGCACCGGCCTTCAGCTCGTAGTCGTGGTCGTCCCAGGCCGGGCTGACGCACGCGCTCAGGAGCACGGCGAGGGCCAGGGCCGGGGGCGCGAGCCGTACCGGACGCCTCATGCGCGCCCCCGGAGCAGGAAGTAGGCGAGCACGCAGAGCAGGGCCAGCAGCTCCGCCCAGGCGCCCAGGAGCACCAGTCCCTCATCGATCACATCGGCCTGCTGCCCTGAAAGTCAGTGTTCAGACACCCGGAGGCATCGTCTTCACCACATGCGGCGGCCAGGACAGCCCGGAACAGCAAGGAATGCGCCCAGAAGACTCGGTGTTGCTTCCACGTTGCCTCATGGCCCGCGAGATTGTGCTGATTCGCGCCATCACGGCACATGGCGGTAAGAGGGATCAACTAAAATGGGAAAGCCGCACTCTGCGGCACGATGTGCGTCTCGCTTCAGTCCCGGGACGCGGACGACACCCCGACGAACCAGAGCGAGACTCCACTATGCCTTTGAACAGCCGCGACGACCTGCGGAACATCGCGATCATCGCGCACGTCGACCATGGCAAGACCACGCTGGTGGACGCCATGCTATGGCAGTCCGGGGCGTTCCGGGCCAATCAGGACGTCGATGAGCGCGTCATGGACTCGAACGACCTGGAGCGCGAGAAGGGGATCACCATTCTCGCGAAGAACACCGCGGTCAAGCACAGCGGCATGACGCTGAACATCATCGATACACCCGGCCACGCCGACTTCGGCGGCGAGGTTGAGCGCGGCCTGTCCATGGTGGACGGCGTGGTCCTGCTCGTGGACGCCTCCGAGGGGCCGCTGCCCCAGACCCGGTTCGTGCTGCGCAAGGCCTTCGCCGCCAAGATGCCGGTCATCCTGTGCATCAACAAGGTGGACCGGCCCGACGCCCGGATCGCCGAGGTCGTGGACGAGGTCTACGAGCTGTTCCTCGACCTCGACGCCACCGAGGAGCAGATCGACTTCCCGATCGTCTACGCCTCCGCCAAGGCCGGCCGGGCCTCGCTGAACCGTCCGGAGGACGGCGGCATGCCCGACTCCGACGACCTTGAGCCGCTCTTCGAGACGATCACCAGGACGATCCCCGCGCCGGTCTACGACCCCACCGCGCCGCTCCAGGCTCACGTCACCAACCTGGACGCCTCCAGCTACCTGGGCCGGATCGCGCTCTGCCGCGTCCACCAGGGCACGATCAAGAAGGGCCAGCAGGTCGCCTGGTGCCGGACGGACGGCAGCGTCCAGCGGGTGAAGATCTCTGAGCTGCTCATGACCGACGCTCTGGAGCGCAAGCCTGCCGAGGAGGCCGGCCCCGGCGACATCATCGCCATCGCCGGCATCCCGGACATCATGATCGGTGAGACGCTCGCCGACCCCGACGACCCCCGCCCGCTGCCGCTGATCACGGTCGACGAGCCGGCGATCTCCATGACCATCGGCACGAACACGAGCCCGCTGGTCGGCAAGGTCAAGGGCTCCAAGGTCACCGCCCGCATGGTCAAGGACCGCCTCGACAAGGAGCTCGTCGGCAACGTGTCGCTGCGCGTGCTGCCGACCGAGCGTCCCGACACCTGGGAGGTCCAGGGCCGCGGCGAGCTGGCGCTGGCCATCCTCGTCGAGCAGATGCGCCGCGAGGGCTATGAGCTGACCGTCGGCAAGCCGCAGGTCGTCACCAAGGAGATCGACGGCAAGGTGCACGAGCCGGTCGAGCGGCTCACCGTCGACTGCCCTGAGGAGTACCTCGGCGCCGTGACCCAGCTCCTGGCCGTCCGCAAGGGCCGCATGGAGCAGATGACCAACCACGGCACCGGCTGGATCCGGATGGAGTTCGTCGTCCCCGCCCGCGGCCTCATCGGGTTCCGTACGGAGTTCCTGACCGAGACCCGCGGAACCGGCCTGGTCCACCACGTGTTCGAGGCCTACGAGCCGTGGTTCGGCGAGCTGCGCACCCGCAACAACGGCTCCCTCGTCGCCGACCGGTCGGGCCCGGTCACCGCCTTCGCGATGCTGAACCTGCAGGAGCGCGGCACGCTGTTCGTCTCGCCGACCACCGAGGTCTACGAGGGCATGATCGTCGGCGAGAACTCGCGCTCCGACGACATGGACGTGAACATCACCAAGGAGAAGAAGCTCACGAACATGCGCTCGTCCACCAGCGACGAGACGGAGAAGCTGATCCCGCCGCGCGTCCTGTCGCTGGAGCAGGCGCTGGAGTTCATCCGCGACGACGAGTGCGTGGAGATCACCCCGGAGACCGTGCGGATCCGCAAGATCGTGCTCGACGCGGCCACCCGTGGCCGCTCCGCCGCTCGCGCGAAGCGCGCCAACTAGGAGTTCTGGAGGGTCCCGGCCCGCTGAATGATCAGCGGGCCGGGACCCTCGTCGTTCGCCGCCTCCCTTCGCCGCCTCCTTCCCGGGGTCCCTTGGGGGCACGCGAAAGTTCGGCGCCGCTTCTCCGCGCCTTCACTCATGAGCATCGAGAGCGACGCACGCGAACGTTCTTATCGATCACGAACTTGTGACCGATAAGGGCCTTTTACCCGGACGGCCACCTCAGACGTCGTAGCCGTGAGGGTTTCATGAACAACAACAAGGGCGCCCAGCCGCGCCAGACCGCTCCGACGGGTGGCGCGCGCCCGGGACGGCCTGCCGTACGAGTCCGGGCGGGGCTCAGCGCCGCCGCCGGGCTCGTTGTCATCCTCTCCAGCGGGCTCTACGGGACGGCCCAGGCCGAGGTCTCTGGACAGGCCGGTCAGCCGTCCGCCTCTGACCTGGCCACATCGCAGTGGTCGACCCGCATCGTCGCCCCGGGCGTAGAGGTCCGCACGGGGACCGTCACACATGCCGGCGCGGCGCCGGTCTGGACGATCGGTGTCCAGGCTCCCGCCACCAGCCGACTGACCGGCGCGGCGACCTGGGCCGATGTGAGCTCACCCACCTGGGCGGACACGACCGCGCGGGACCTGCGCGCCAAGGGCTTCGAGCCGCGCGTGGAGACCGTCCGGTGGCCGGACTACGCCGACACCCCGCACGGCGACATGGGCCGGCAGGTGCGGATCGGCTCCTGCGCCGCTGTCTAGGAAGGCGTCGTCGATCCTCAGGATCTGTCCTTCGGCTACGCGTGGGCGAACATCCGTCAGCCGCGCACCATGGCCGGGGTCGACGCCAAGGGCCGGCTGATGCTCGTCACGGTGGACGGCCGGCTGACCGGCGGCAGCGAGGGCTTCACCATCGCCGAAGCCGCCGACTTCATGCGCTCTCTCGGCGCCGTGCAGGCGCTCAACCTCGACGGCGGCGGCTCCACCACCATGGTGATCGGCGGTCAGCTCGTCAACAACCCCTCGGACGCCACCGGGGAGCGCCCGGTCGGCGACACCATCCAGGTGCTGCCGGCCCGCGCCGGCTGACACCCGGTCCCCATACCGGGCCGGTGAGCGGAGCGCCCCCGCCTCGCTCACCGGCCCGGACGGCGTTGGGGTCACGGACCGGGAAGCGGGATCGCGGACGGCGATTACACCCGTGCGTGATCACGATAGGTGTTCCCGCAGGCCGGCGGCATGCGGAGGAATCCACGCATGATCACGGTGAGTGCGGCGATCCTCGTACGGCAACGCGGGAGTAAACGAGCTGCCATGGGCGGCGTTTCCGGGTCTCGTGGCTGGCCGAGTGCGTGCTGTCCTATGCCGGGCACCAGCCGCACACGAAGGAGCCGTCCATGCCGAGCACGACCCGTCTCGTCCTGACCGCCCACCTGGTCATCGGCGCCGTCACCGGCGTCCTGGCGATCGCCCGGCCGTCGACCGGAAACCTGGCCGAGCCGGTGGCCCGGCACCCCCTCGGCGCGCTGGCCAGCGCGGCGATCAAGAACGTGAACGGCGCCACCCTGGGCACCGTCCAGATCGAGCCGTACGCCACCACCAAGTCGAGGGTCACGATCAACGTTCGAGGGCTCCCCGCGGGCTTCCACGGCTTCCACATCCACTCGTCGGGCACGTGCGACCCGAAATCCGTGGACGCCGCGACCGGGAGCGCGTTCTTCAGCGCGGGCGGCCATCTCGACCTGGGCGGCGCGGGCTCCGGGATGGGCTCCGGCATGGGCTCTGGGATGGGCACGCCCGGCATCACCGCGGGGAACCTGCCGCCGCTGCTTGTGACGGCCGACGGCACCGGCAGCATCTCGTTCGTCACAGACCGGTTCCGCGTCGCGCAGCTCGGCGACGCCGACGGCAGCTCGATCATCATCCACGCCAAACCGGACAACTTCGCGAATATCCCCGCTCGGTACACCCATCCGGCCGACTCGACCGGCACGTCGGGGCCCGACGCGACGACCCTCAAGACCGGCGACGCCGGACCTCGCATCGCGTGCGGAGTGATCAGATTCCTGGCCTGATCACGTGATCTTCGCATCCAAGTCAGTCCACAGCCCGGCACAAGACGCTCGCGTCACCATCCTTCCTGGGAGCGCTCGGTCTCCCAGGAAGGAAACCGTCATGAGGAATGCCAGCGGGAGCTTTCACGCGGCGCTGCTGGGGGCGTGGATGGTCATCGCCCTGATCGCGCTGCTCCTCGGTCACTGAGTTCGATCATTAAGTTCGGGCACGGTCCGCACGGGGTCGTCGCGGGATGCCGGGACGTCGGGGGATGCCGGGACGCCGGGGGATTCGCGGGAGGCGGGCCGTGCTCACGCGAGATGGATTCTCATCCAGTCGACCAGCGGGCCCAGCGCCCGCCAGGTCGCCCGGACGTGGCCGAGGACCTCGGGGGTGTGCAGCCACGGCTCCGGCTCGAACCGGCGGCCGGCGTGCAGCGACCTGTACCTGAGCAGCTCCAGCCGGGGATGATCCTCCGGGGTGCCGCGCGGGCGGGTCTTCAGCCGGTCGCCCCCGACCAAGAGGTTCTCCGGCAGAGCGGCCAGGATGGCCTCGATCCGGGAGCCGGCCGTGTCATCGTCGAGCGCGTCGCGGTAGCGGACGATCTGGTCGCCGCTCGCCCACCAGCCTCCCGCGACGTATAACCCCTCGGCGTCGATCTGCACGTAGTAGCCGACGCCCTCCACTCCCGACTGCACGTAAGCGCCCTGATGCGTCTTGTACGGCGACTTGTCCTTGGCGAAACGGACATCACGGTTGGGCCGGAACAGGTAGGGCGGCCCGAACTCGGGGGCCAGCTCGTCCATCAGGGCGCTCATCGGCCCCTTCACCGCGGTCTCGTACAGCTCCTTGTTGGCCGTCCAGTACGCCCTGGAGTTGTCGGCCACGAGGCCCTCGTAGAAGATGAGCGCCTCATCAGGAAACCCGCTGAATCCCATGGCACCCACCTTGGCATGTGGCACCGACAACAGCCTCCCCGACGACTCGGGCCCGATGAGTGCGAGCCCGGTCAGCGCCGTCGCCGCCGGGCGGTGCCGAAGATCGACCGGGTGATCTCCCGTCCCAGGGCCGACGCCGCCGAGCGGGCGAACGACTTGAACTCGGGCGAGCCGAGCACTCCTTCCAGCACCGACGGCCGCGGCTCGTACTGCGGCCCCTCCGCCGGGGGCATGCCGTACCCGTCGGGGGCCTGCTCAGGAGCCCGGCCACCCTCAGGAGCCCGGCCACCCTCAGGAGCCCGGCCGCCCTCAGGAACAGGCGCGGCGGGTTCGGGAGGCGGCGTGAGGCGGGCGGAGAGCATCTCGTAGGCCGATTCCCGGTCGACCGCCGTGCCGTACTTGGCGAGGAGCGGCGAGGCGGCGACGACGCCGCGCACCACGTCGGGGGCCGACGGCGCCATGAGCGACTGCGGAGCCCGCAGGCGGGTCCACGCCACCGGCGTCGGCGCGCCCGTCTCCGACAGCACGGTCACGACGGCCTCGCCGATGCCGAGCTCGGTGAGCAGCTTCTCCAGGTCGTACGGCGACGTGGGGAAGGTCGAGACGGTCGCCTTCAGCGCCTTGGCGTCCTGCGGCGTGAAGGCCCGCAGCGCGTGCTGCACCCGCGCGCCGAGCTGGGCCAGCACGTCGGCCGGCACGTCCTTGGGCGTCTGGGTGACGAAGAAGACACCCACGCCCTTTGAGCGGATCAGCCGCACGGTCTGCGTGATCGACTGCAGGAACGCCTTGGACGCCTCGTCGAACAGCAGGTGCGCCTCGTCGAAGAAGAACACGAGCACCGGCTTGTCCGGGTCTCCCACCTCAGGCAGGTCCTCGAACAGGTCGGCCAGCAGCCACATCAGGAACGTGGAGAACAGCCGCGGCCGGTCCTGTACGGCGGGCAGCTCCAGGATGGAGACGATCCCCCGGCCGTCGGGAGCCCGCCGCAGCAGGTCGCGCGTGTCGAACTCGGGCTCGCCGAAGAACGCGTCGGCCCCCTGCGCCTGGAGGTTGACCAGCGCCCGCAGGATGACCCCGGCCGTCGACCTGGACAGGCCGCCGACTCCCTTGAGCGCGTCGGGCGTGTCGGTCAGATACCGGATGACGGCGATCAGGTCCTTCAGGTCCAGCAGCGGCATGCCGTGCTTGTCGGCGAAGAAGAAGATCAGACCGAGAGAGGACTCCTGCGTGTCGTTGAGCCCCAGGACCTTGGCCAGCAGGGTCGGTCCGAAGGACGTCATGGTGGCCCGCAGCGGAATGCCCTCGCCGAGCCCCCCGAGCGACAGGAACTCGACGGCGCATGCCGTACCGGACCATGACTGGCCCACCTCAGCGGCCCGGTGGCCGACGCGGTCGGAGGGGACGCCGGGCGAGGCCATGCCGGAGAGGTCGCCCTTGACGTCGGCCAGGAACACCGGAACGCCCTGCGCGGCGAGTTGCTCGGCCATGAGCTGGAGCGTCTTGGTCTTTCCCGTGCCAGTGGCCCCGGCGACCAGGCCGTGCCGGTTCATCATGCCCAGTGGAATGCGGATCTTGGAGGACGAATCGGCCGTGCCGTCGTCCTTCACCAGCGCCCCGAGCTCCAGCGCCGGTCCGGCGAAGTCATAGCCCTTCATCGGTTGAAATACTGCTTTCCGGGTGTGAGGCTGCCGAACAGCTCGGACACGGTCACGTAGGTGAAGCCCCTGCGGTCCAGCTCGTCGAGGAGATGAGGCACCGCGTCGACCGTCGTCGGGTGGATGTCGTGCATCAGCACGACGTCGCCCGGTTTGGCCTCCGCGCAGCGTTTGGCCACGATCGCGGAGTTCCGGTCCCGCCAGTCGAGGGTGTCGACCGCCCACATGATCTGGGCGAGCCCCTCCTCGCGCGTCGCGGCCTCGACCTGCTGGTTCGTCGAGCCGTACGGCGGGCGCATCACGATCATCCGCACGCCGGTGACCTGCTGGACGACCTCCTGGGTCCGTTCGAGCTGGCGCTTGACCGCCTCGCTGGAGAGCCCGGCCAGCGCGGGATGGTCCCAGGAGTGGTTGCCGACCTCGTGGCCCTCGGAGACCATCCGTCGGACGAAGTCACGGGTCTCATCGTTGATCATCTGGCCGAGCATGAAGAACGTGGCGCGGGCGTGGTGGGCGGCCAGCATGTCCAGGAGCTTCCCCGTGTCGTCTCCCGGCCCGTCGTCGAAGGTCAGTGCCACGCATTTGTGCCTCGTACAGTCGATCTGCCGGGGCGGGGGCGCGATCGGGAGACGGGGGCCCGGCCAGCCATGCTGGGCGGCGGTCAGCCGCCCGCCGACGACGGCCGCCTCGAACCTCCTCGGGATCTGCCTCCGGATCGTCTCCTTCCCAGCCGTCTCTTTGGACATGTCCCTTCTCGCCCGCAGCGGCTCATGCGACGGCGACGATCCGGCCTGGAGGGCCGCCGGACTCGCCTGACCACACCCCGCGACCAGCAACAGCGACAGCAGCACCGACCCGATCCGCATACGTCCCCCCGGAGCAGGCGGGGGGCGTGAACGCTACGGATACTCCTCGGCCCTTTCCCCCCGCAGAACCTTGGCCAGGTCCTCCCACCAGGGCGGCACGTCTGCCTTGAGCTCGGCATATCTGCGCGCTACCCGGATGGCGCATCCACCCGGGTCCGTACCCAGGTGCCGGCATTTCACGGCACCTTCGCGCCAACGGTAAAACCCCTCCCGGAAGCTCACCACCAGGCCGATCCAGACCGAGAGGGTGACGTCGTCGCCGATCTCGTAGGCGTCGTGAACCCCGAGCGCGGCGAGCTCCGCGTGAAGCTTCTCCAAGGCGGCGCCTGACTCACTCATCCGCCACCGCCCGCCGCCGCGAAGACGCGGACCGCCGCCGAAGAGACCAGCACAAAAAGGGATGTACCCAACCTTGGTCCGCCCCTCGCACGTTCATTTAGTAATGATGGGGCTCCAATGCGTGACCGCGCACGCTTACTCATGAGTCAGGACGGTGACATTCGCACATCCCGAGGTCGCGGAGATCTGTCAGTGCCCGCTCAATGGCCGCCAATACACTTCAGTCACTTTCGGCATCTTGCTTCGGGGAGGTCTGCCCGGTGACGGCGGTGGCACTGGCTACGGCGTGCGCGGTGATATTCGGGACGGCCGACTTCTTCGGGGGGCTGGCCACCAGGCGCTCCCGCGTGCTGGCCGTGGTCGTGCTCTCGCAACTGGGGGGCTTGCTGCTGATCGCCGCCTTGATCCCCTTCCTGCCCGGACGGGCGAGCACCGCGGCCATGCTGTGGGGGATGGCCTCCGGAGTGGCCGGAGCCGCCGGCATCGTGCTGTTCTACCGGGGTCTCGCCACCGGCATGATGTCGGTGGTCGCGCCGACCACGGCCGCCGCCTCAATGGCGGTGCCGGTGATTTTCGGCCTGGTCATGGGTGAGCGCCCATCGGCCGTGGCGCTCGCCGGCGTCGCGCTCGGCCTGCTCGCGGTGGTGCTCGTCAGCCGGAGTCCGGGCGGCGCGGCGTCCGGCACCAGGCTCGGCCCCATCGCGAACGCCCTCGCCTCGGGCGCCGGTTTCGGCGGGTTCTTCATCCTCCTCAAGCTCTCCCCGGCCGACGCGGGCGGCTGGCCGCTCCTCGGAGCGCGGATCGCCTCGATCACGCTCGTCGTGCTGCTCGCGTTCGCCACGAGGCGGAATCTGCGGCCGATTCCGGGGACGCTGAGGGTGACCGTCGCCGCCGGCGTGCTCGACATGGGAGCGAACGTCCTTTATCTCCTCGCCGCCCAGCGTGGCATGCTCAGCCTCGTCGCGGTGCTGGTCTCGCTCTATCCGGCCAGCACGCTGCTGCTCGCGCGCTATGTGCTCGGCGAGCGGCTGAGTCCGGTGCAGATCACCGGTGTCGGCTTCGCCCTCGGCGCGGTCGCCCTCATCGCCAGAGCCTGACCGGGCCTCCGGAACGAGCCCCCTGACCAGTCCTGAATGAGGCCCGAATGTGCCCCGAAATGGCCGGTACGGCTGCCGCGCTGCGCGACAGCCGTACCGGGGATCAGGCGTGAGGCTGGTGAAGATCTGTCAGGGCGGGTGAAAGGCCCGTCAGGCGGCTCAGGCGGCCACCGGGACGCGCACCATGCCCTCATCACGAGCATAGCCCTCAAGCATCCCGCGAAGCTGGCGGCGGCCACGGTGGAGGCGGGACATGACCGTGCCGATGGGGGTGCCCATCCGGTCGGCGATCTCCTTGTAGGCGAAGCCCTCGACGTCCGCCAGGTAGACGGCCACGCGGAACTCCTCGGGCAGGGCACGCAGAGCGTTCATCACCACGGTGTCCGGGAGCTGGTCCAACGCCTCGGTCTCCGCCGACCTCAGGCCGGTCGACATGTGCGACTCCGCCGCGGCGAGCTGCCAGTCCTCGATGTCCTCGGCGGCCGAGAGCTTCGGCGAGCGCTGCTTCTTCCGGTAGTCGTTGATGAAGTTGTTGGTCAGGATCCGGTGCAGCCAGGCCTTGAGGTTCGTGCCCTCGCGGAACTGGTGGTAGGACGTGAACGCCTTGGCCACGGTCTCCTGGACCAGGTCCTCCGCGTCGGCGGGGTTCCGGGTGAGTCGCATGGCGGACGCGTAGAGCTGGCTGGTCACCGGCACGACATCGCGCTCGAACCACGCCTGTCGCTGCTCGTCAGTCATCGAGATCATCTCATCCCCCTACAGAACTTCTCCCCCGTTACCCCTACGGCGTGGACCCATGCGGGTACAGCCGTTCATTCTTGCCTCAAGGACATCGTCCCAGGCGAGTCGTAAGCGTGATGTTAAATGTTTTGCCTGGTCAGCGGGGTCACATAGCGCAGCGGGCCGACGCGGGCAGGTCACGCGCAGGCCGGGCAAGTCTCAGTAGCGTAACACTCTAGCCTCAATCGCAGGCAAAGTGTGGCAAACGTCACTCGATAGAGTATTGGCATGAAATACGTGGACCGGCACGACCCGGTAACCAGGGCGTGGGCGGCCGATGCCATCCGGGCCGTGGAAGCCGACGCGAACCGTAGTTGCGACACCCACCTGCATGTCTTCCCGCTCCCCTCGCACTGGGGCGTTGACCTCTACTTGAAAGACGAGTCGGTCCACCCCACCGGTTCACTCAAGCACCGCCTCGCCCGATCCCTTTTCCTGTACGGCCTGGCCAACGGGTGGATCGGGCCCACGACGACGGTCATCGAGGCGTCCAGCGGCTCGACGGCGGTCAGCGAGGCCTATTTCGCCCGGCTCCTCGGCCTGCCGTTCATCGCGGTGATCCCGGCGACCACGTCACCGGAGAAGCGGGAGATCATCGAGTTCTACGGCGGCAAGTGCCATCTCGTCGACGACCCCGGGACGATCTACGCGGAGTCCCACCGGCTGGCCGCCGAGACCGGGGGGCACTACATGGACCAGTTCACCTACGCCGAGCGGGCCACGGACTGGCGGGGGAACAACAACATCGCCGAGAGCATCTTCCAGCAGATGTCCCTGGAGCGGCATCCGGAGCCGGCCTGGATCGTGGTCGGGGCGGGCACCGGCGGCACGTCGGCGACGATCGGCCGCTACATCCGGTACCGCCGTCATCAGACCCGGCTCTGCGTCGCGGACCCGGAGGGCTCGGCGTTCTACCCATCCTGGGAGTCCGGGGACGAGCACGCCGGGCCGGGCTCCCGGATCGAGGGCATCGGACGGCCGCGGGTGGAGCCGTCGTTCCTGCCCACGGTGATCGACCGGATGACCCAGGTGCCCGACGCCCTGTCGATCGCCGCGATGCGCTGGGTGCGGGAGGTCACCCGCCGCGACGTGGGCGGCTCGACCGGCACCAACATGGCGGCGGCCGTACAGATCATCAAGGAGATGCGCGCGGACGGCGAGCGCGGGAGCGTGGTCACGCTGATCTGCGACGGCGGCGAGCGCTACCGGGACACCTACGGCAGCGCCGCGTGGCTCGCCGAAAAAGGGATCGACATCGACCCCCACCTCACCGATCTCCACGAGTTCCTCCTGACCTGAACAGACCCTCACCCTTTTTGTGGTGATCATGCACGCATTCCTGGAGGGCCTTCTGACCTGGCCACCTTCCGTGCGTGATCATGCACACCTTCCCGGGAAGAGCCCCTGGCCTGGCCACCCCCCATGCGTGATCATGCACGCCTTCCTGAAAGAGCCTTCTGGCCTGGTCGCCTTCCGCGTGTGATCATGCGCGAGTTCCCGATGGCCAAGTCGTCCGCACACGATGGAGGACGGAAACCCCGCGCATGATCACGGCCGAGGTCCGGCCCGCTCAGGCCAGGTCCCCGGGAACCTGTGCACGATCACGGCGAGGGGTTGGCGGGCTTGGCCGGGTTGACGCCGAAGATCGTGGCCAGGTCGTCGAGGACCGCGTGGGCGCCCTGGATGCCCACGGCGGTCATCCACGTCGTGTCGGAGACCTGGTGCTTCTCCCCCTTCAGCCGATTCCACAGCGGGTTGGCCTCGAACTTCTGCTTCACGGGAGCGGCGGCTGCGGCTGGGTCGTCGTAGGCCGACACGAAGATGTGGTCGGCGTCCATCTCCGGAATGCGCTCCTCGCTGAGGTCCACCGCGATCGCGTCGCTCACGGTCGGCTGGCCGCTCGGGCGGACGAACCCGGCGTCCTTCAGCACGATCCCCGAATAGGACTTCTCCACGTACAGCCGGGCGGTCGGCTCACCCGCGAACCGGACGATGGAGATCGTCGGCGGCGTGCCGCCGTTCTTGGCCTTGATCTCCTCGCCGATCTTCGCGGCGCGGGTCTGGTAGTCCGCGATCCTCTGCTCGGCCAGGGACTCCTTGCCGAGGGCCCGCCCCACCAGGCGGAGGTTGTCCTTCCAGATCGCACCGGTCGTCTCGCTGAACACCGTCGGCGCGATCTGGCTCAGCTTGCCGTACAACGCCTCATGGCGGACCTTGGCCGACACGATGAGGTCGGGCTTGAGCGCGGCGATCTTCTCCAGGCTGGGCGCCTGGAGTGTGCCCACCGACACCGCGTTCTTCGCCTTCGCCATGACCGGCGCGAGATAGCTCGGAAGGCCTCCCTCGATCGACCGGTACGTCGTGTATCCGATGACCTCGGTGTCCAGAGTCAGGACCGCGTCGACGAAGCTCTGGTCGAGCGCCAGCACCCGCTTCGGCTCCCTCTTGATCTCGGTGTCCCCCATCGCGTGGTGGATCACCCGCGGGTACGTCCCGCCGGCCCCCGTCGTCGTACCGGCTGAGCCAGTGCTTGACGAAGTGCTTGACGAAGTGCCGGAGGAGCCGCACGCGGCCACTCCCAGGAACAGCAGGGCTCCAACCGCCAGGGCACGGAGCGTTCTCACTAGGTTGCCCCCCTTGTGGGTCTAAGTTAGGTTAGGCATACCTAAACGGAAATCTACTAAGCGGTCAAGGTGGGACAAAAGACAACGAGCCGCCGCCTGCGGCTTCTCATGGCACTCCTGGCGGCGCTCGTGGCCGCCGCCACGCTCAGCATCGCGATCGGCGCGAAAACCGTACCTCCAGCGGATGTCTGGCATGCCCTGTGGTCGCCCTCGGATACGGAGAACGACGTGATCGTCCGCTCGCTGCGGCTTCCCCGGACCGTTCTGGGCGTGCTGGCGGGGGTCGCGCTGGGCATGGCGGGAGCCCTCATGCAGGGCCACACTCGCAACCCGCTCGCCGACCCGGGTCTCCTGGGCGTGACCCAGGGCGCGGCGTTCGCCATGGTCGTCGCCATCATCGCGCTGGGCGTGCCGACCATGCGGGGCTACATCTGGTTCGGCCTGGCAGGCGCACTGATCGCGAGTGTCGGCGTGTTCGCGCTGGGCTCCGCCTCCGGCCGGGGCGGCCCCACCCCTGTGACGCTCGCGCTCGCGGGGACCGCCGTCAGTGCCCTGCTGTACGCGCTGACCTCGGCGCTCGTGCTCCTTGACGAGCAGGCGATGGACGTCTTCCGGTTCTGGCAGGCCGGCTCCATCGCCGGCCGCGGGTCCGGCCCGGCCTGGCAGGTGGCGCCGTTCATCGCGGTGGGCCTCGTGTTCGCGCTCGCCAACGCGCCCGGCCTCAACGCCCTCGCGCTCGGGGAGGACGTGGCCCGCTCGCTCGGCCAGAACGTGTGGCTCACGCGCGCCCTGGGGCTCGCGGCGGTGACGCTCCTCACGGCCGGGGCGGTGGCGGCGTGCGGGGCCCTCGCGTTCCTCGGGCTCGTCGTCCCTCACGTGGCCCGAGCATTCACCGGTCCCGACCATCGATGGCTGCTGCCGTGCGCGGGCCTTCTTGGGGCCGTGGCGCTCCTTCTCGCCGACGTGATCGGCCGAGTGGTGGCACGCCCCGGAGAACTGGAGGTCGGCGTGGTCCTCGCCCTGCTCGGCGCGCCCTTCTTCATCACCCTGGTCCGCCGCCGGAAGCCGGTGCGGCTGTGATCCGGCGCGGCGGACCGGCGATCCGGCCTGTGGTCCGGCCTGTAGTCCGGAGTGGCGCGCCTGTGACCCCGCGTCCTATCCCAAGGCTGAGCCCACGACTGAGCCCACGACTGATCCTGCTGCTCCCGCGGCTGGTCCCGCGCCGTGAAGCCGCGCGGCCGTACCGCCTGGGTGGCCTGTCCTGGCTCGTCAGGCCGCGGCGGGTGGCCGTCGCCCTCGCCGGCCTGGGGGCGCTGGCCCTGCTGATGGCGCTCAACCTGCGGATGGGCGACTTCCCCCTGTCACTCAGGCAGGTCATGGACGCGGTCCTCGGCAGCGGCGGCGACCGTTTCGTCGTGATGGAACTGCGGATGCCGCGCGTCCTGACCGGCGCGCTGGTCGGCGCGGCCCTCGGGGTCTCCGGGGCGATCACCCAGGCCGTCGCCCGCAACCCGCTGGCCAGCCCGGACATCCTCGGCGTCACCTCCGGCGCGGGCGTCGCCGTGGTCCTCGTCATCGTCATGACGGGAAGCGCGTACGGCGGGACCAGCGGTGCGCTGGCGGGCGTCGGCATCCCGGCGGCGGCGCTGATCGGGGGGCTGGCGGGTGCGGCGATCGTCTACTCGCTGGCCTGGCGCCGCGGCCTGGACGGCTACCGCCTGGTCCTGGTCGGCATCGGCGTCGCCGCCGTCTTCACCAACGTGAAGTACTGGCTGCTGACCGTCGGCGACGTCAACGACAGCGCCAGGGCCATGGTCTGGATCAGCGGCTCGCTCCACGGACGCGGCTGGGAGCACGTGACCCCCGTGGCGTACGCGCTGGTGTTCCTGATCCCGTGCGCTCTCGTGATGGGGCGCACGCTGGGGGTGCTCAGGTTCGGCGACGAGACGGCGACCGGGCTCGGCGTGCGGCTCACGGCGGGGCGCGCGGCGCTGGTCCTCGCGGCCGTCCTGCTGGCGGCGGTCGCGACCGCCGCGGCCGGGCCCATCGCCTTCGTCGCCCTCGCGGCCCCGCAGATCGCGCTGCGCCTCGCCGGGATCGCCCAGCCGCCGATGGTCGTGTCGGCGGTCGTGGGAGCCGTCCTGACTGCCGCCGCGGATCTCGTGGCGAGAACCCTGTTCGCCCCCACCGAATTGCCGGTCGGCGTGGTCACCGCCGTGCTCGGCGCCCCTTATCTGATCTTCCTGCTCTGGCGGCGCCCGGAACGCCGTGGCCGCCGCCTCATCCCCCGTTTCCTTCTCTCCCGTTCCCTCTCCCGTTCCGCACCGGAGGCGCGCTCATGAGACTGCAGGCCGTGGACGTACGGCTCGGCTACGGCGATCGAGTGATCGTTGACGGGCTCCACCTGGGCGTCGAGGCGGGAACCGTCACGACGATCATCGGCCCCAACGGATGCGGGAAGTCCACGCTGCTCCGGGCCCTCGGGCGGCTGCTCCGACCGGCCGGTGGCCACGTGCTTCTCGACGGCAGGCGCATCGACAAGCTGCCGACCCGCGAGGTGGCCAAGCTCCTCGGGGTGCTCCCCCAGGCTCCGACCGCCCCGGAGGGACTGACCGTGGGCGACCTGGTCGCCCGGGGACGGCACCCGCACCAGACGTGGTACCGCCAGTGGTCCACGGAGGACGAGGCGGCGGTGGCCGAGGCGCTGGAGTGGACGGGACTCCTCGACCTTGCTGACCGGCCGCTGGACGAGCTCTCCGGCGGCCAGCGGCAGCGGGCGTGGATTTCGATGGCCCTGGCCCAGGGCACCGGACTGCTGCTGCTGGACGAGCCGACCACCTTCCTCGACCTGGCCCATCAGGTCGAGGTCCTGGAGCTGGTCCGCCATCTGCACCGTGAGGCCGGGAAGACGGTCGTGATGGTGCTCCACGACCTGAACCTGGCGGCCAGGTATGCCGATCGCCTGGTCGCGATGCGCGACGGCCGTGTGGTCGCCGCCGGGCCGCCGGACGAGGTGCTCACCGAGGAGCGGGTGCTTGAGGTCTTCGGCCTCCAGTCCAGGGTCATCCCCGACCCGGTCGCGGGAACCCCCCTGGTCGTCCCCATCGGAACCCCGCACCTCGCGAAGCTTCCCGCCTCATAGACCCTCTCCGGATATACCGTTCCCGGCCGGGCCGGCTTGGAGCGCCTGGCGGCCGATGAAGGTGAACATGCGCTCACCCTCTGCCAGGGGGTCCGGCCGGCCGGTGAAGCGGTGCACGCCGACGCCGAAGCCCACCTCCGGGTCCGACAGCCACTGCCGCTCGAACCCGCGCTCCTCGAACCAGTCGCAGATCAGCGGGATCCGGTCGGGTGCGGAACGGTGCCGGGTCCAGATGACGGTGCCGCCCGTCGCGCACAGCTGGGAGCAGTAGCCGATGGTCCGCTCGACGTCCTCGTCGGTGATGTTGCCGAATATCCCGCAGGCCAGCACGATGCCGGCGGGCGCCATGCCGCGGTAGTGGTCGGTCAGCGCGGCATCGGCCGTCATGACCTCGACCCGGTCCATCCCGGAGGCTGTGACCATGTCCTGGGCGATCGTGGCGTTGCGCGGGTCCAGTTCGACCAGGCGGGCTCGGACGTCATCGCGGCGCGGATGGCCGGCCAGCACGGGGAGAAGGTCTCGGCCCTGGCCCGCACACAGGCTGATCACCGTCAACGGACCGGGCGGGCTGCCGTCCAGGGCCACCTGGGTCCGCTCCTGGACGACGCGCAGCCGCCGCGCCAGGCCCGAGTCGGGGAGATCGTACGCGTCGTGCCAGGCATGCCAGTCCATGACTGGCACCCTACGCAGAGCCCTCCTCACACTCCCACCGAATCCCGGGGTATCCGCCATCCCGGGTGTTCACCGCCGCCGAAAGCCCCGCTCATGACGGACGCCTGGGCCCCCGAGCATGATCACGAGCGGAGTCTGGCCTGCTCACACGTGGTCCCCGTGAACCTGTGCATGATCACGGCCGAGGGATGCCCTGGCCAGGCGGGGTGTCCGTGAACCTGCGCATGATCACGCGGGAGGGGGTGGCACGGTCAGTCGCCGAGGAGGGCGTCGACGAAGACCTCGGGGTCGAACGGGGCGAGATCGTCGGGGCCCTCGCCCAGCCCGACCAGCTTGACGGGGACGCCCAGCTCCCGCTGGACCGAGATGACGATGCCGCCCTTGGCGGTGCCGTCCAGCTTGGTCAGCGCGATGCCCGTGACGTTGACCACCTCGGCGAAGACCTGCGCCTGGCGCATGCCGTTCTGCCCGGTGGTGGCGTCGAGGACCAGCAGCACCTCGTCGACCATGGCCTTCTTCTCGATGACCCGCTTGACCTTGCCGAGCTCGTCCATCAGCCCGGTCTTGGTGTGCAGGCGGCCCGCCGTGTCGACGATGACGGTGTCGACCTTGTCCTCGATGCCCTTGGCCACCGCGTCGAACGCCACGGACGCCGGGTCGCCGCCCTCGGGGCCCCGGACCACGGCCGCGCCCACGCGGTCGCCCCACGTCTGGAGCTGGTCGGTCGCGGCGGCCCGGAACGTGTCGGCCGCCCCGAGGACGACCTTGTTGCCGTCGCCGATGAGGGCACGGGCCAGCTTTCCGGTCGTGGTCGTCTTGCCGGTGCCGTTGACGCCGACGACGAGAACCACGGCCGGGCGCTCTCCGTGAGCCCGGGTATGAAGCGTGCGGTCGAGGTCGGGGGCGACCTGAGCCAGCAGCTCCTCACGCAGCATGCCGCGGACCTCCTCCGGGGAGCGGGTCCCGAGGACCTTCACCTTGGTCCGCAGGTCCTCGACCATGGCCCGGGTCGGAACGACGCCGACGTCGGCGGTGATCAGGATCTCCTCGATCTCGTCCCACACGTCATCGTCGAGCCGGTCTCGCGAAAGGAGTTCGAGCAGGCCCTTGCCCAGCGCGCTCTGCGAGCGGGCCAGGCGGCCGCGCAGCCGGACCATCCGGCCCGCGGACGGCGGCGGAACCTCGATCGCCGGCGGCTTGAGCAGCTCCTCGGCCGGAGGAGGCGGCAGCGTGGTGGTCGTACCGCCGTCCTGCTCGCCGAGGCCGGCCCTGCCCGGCTCTTCGACGCCCGGGGCCCGCGGCTCAGGCGGCGCCTCCACCGGTGGGAGGTCCTTGGCCTTCGGCCGGAACAGCAGGAACAGGCCACCCACCGCCAGCACGGCGACGAGGGCCACGATCACGATGATGCCGAGGTAACCATCCACAACATGCAGTTTCCCAGACAACCCCCACTGCTGCGGTAACCACACCCCGAACCAGCAAAGAGCGCGGCGATTACTCTATTGCGACCAACCGGTGCGCGAGGGGCCTCAAAGGCGCCCCGAGCCGGAGGCGAGGCATCAGCACAGCGCCCCGCCTCGCAGGAGGCGAGGCGATCAAAACAAAGCTAAACGCTCTCCCGGAGGCGCTGGCTGACGACCTGCGTGACGCCGTCGCCGCGCATGGACACGCCGTACAGCGCGTCGGCGATCTCCATCGTGCGCTTCTGGTGGGTGATGACGATGAGCTGTGAGCTCTGCCGCAGCTCCTCGAAGAGGGTGAGCAGCCGCTGGGTGTTGGTGTCGTCGAGGGCGGCCTCGACCTCGTCCATCACGTAGAACGGCGACGGGCGGGCCTTGAAGATGGAGATGAGGAACGCCACCGCCGTCAACGACCGCTCGCCGCCGGACAGCAGGGACAGCCGCTTGACCTTCTTGCCGGGCGGCCGGGCCTCGACCTCGACGCCGGTCGTCAGCATGTCGGCCGGGTCGGTCAGCAGGAGACGGCCCTCGCCGCCGGGGAAGACCCGCTCGAAGATCTGTGAGAACTCGCGGGCCACGTCCTCGTAGGCGGAGGCGAACACCTGCTCGACCCGGTCGTCGACCTCCTTGACGACGAGCAGCAGGTCCCTGCGGGTCTTCTTGAGGTCTTCGAGCTGCGAGGTGAGGAACGCGTGCCGTTCCTCAAGCGCGGCGAACTCCTCGAGCGCCAGCGGGTTGACCTTGCCGAGCTGGGTCATCTGCTTGTCGGCCGTTCTGGCGCGCTTCTCCTGCTCCTCGCGGACGTACGGCACGGGCGGGTCGCCGGGCACCGGGGCGTCCGGGCCGTACTCGGTGATGAGCGGCTCCAGCTCCACGCCGTACTCCTCCAGAGCCCGCTGCTCCATCTGCTCCAGGCGGAGCCGCTGCTCGGTCCTGGCCATCTCGCTGCCGTGGACCCGGTTGACCAGGGCGTCCAGCTCGGAGCTGAGCTCGCGGACGCGCAGCCGTACCGCCTTGAGCTCCGCGTCGATCTCCCCGCGGGCCCGCTCGGCCTCGTCACGCTCCTCGGCGGCCCGGACGAGTGAGCGTTCCAGCGCCTTCAGGGCCGTCTGGGCGCCTCGGGCGACGGCCGCGGCGACCTCGGCCTGCCTGCGGCGGCGCTCCCGCTGGGTCGCCGCCTTCGCACGGTCCTCGCGCTCGCGCTGGGCGGCCCGCATGAGCCCGTCGGCGCGACCGGCGATGCCCCTGACCCGCTCCTCGGCCGTGCGGACCGTCAGCCTCGCCTCCATCTCGGCCTGCCGGGTGACCGCGCAGGTCGCGGCGAGCTGGTCACGGGTCTCGGTGGTCGGCTCGGCCTCCAACTCCTGGGCGTACTCCGCCTCGGCGAGCTGCTCCTCGAGCTCCACGACCCCCGCCTGGGCCAGCTCACGGGCCTCTTCCCCGTCCTGTACGGCTTTCGCGAGGCGGGCGGCCTCGTCCTGGGCCGCCTTGACGGCGGCCTCCAGCCGGGCGAGCTGCTTGGCCGCGGCGGCGGCCTTCTGGTCGGCGTCCCGCTGCTTGGCCCGCACCCGGTCCAGCACGGCCTGGGCGGCGTTGAGACCGTTCTGAGCGCTGTTGACGCCGTTCTGGGCGACGGTTACACCGGTCTGCGCCTCGCTGACCTGGGCCTGTGCCGCCTCGACCGCGAGCTGGAACTCCAGCTCGGCGGCGATGGTCTCGGTCAGCGCGTCGGCGTTCGCCTCGGCCGCCGCCCGGGCGGTGCCGAGATCGGCGGCCGCCTCGTCGAGCGCCGCCCGCACCTGGAGCACCGAGCTGACTCCGCCGGACCCGCCGTGGGCGGCATGGGCGGCGAGGAGGTCACCGGAGCGCGTGACGGCCCGCAGGCGGGGATGCGCCTCCACGACCTGCCGCGCGGCGGTGAGGTCGGCGACGACGACCACATCCGAGAGGAGGGCCGCCACGGCGGATCGGAGCGCGCCGGGCACGGTGACCAGGTCGGCCGCCCACTCCGCGCCGTCCACCGGCACCGGACCACGCGTTTCCGCCGGTAAGGACCCGGACGTGATCAGCAGCGCCGCGCGACCTCCGTCCACCTCACGGAGATGTTCCATGGCGGCGACGGCGGCGTTCAGGGAGTCGACGGCGACGGCGTCGGCCGCGAGCACCGCGGCGATGGCCGCCTCCGCTCCGGGGCGGACGGTCAGCATGGTGGCGATCGGGCCGAGGACTCCGGTGACGCCCGCCCCGACGAGCGCGGCCGCCCCGTCGACGCCTCCGGCGAGGCTCATCTCCAGGGCCTCACGCCGGGCCTCCAGCGCGGCGACGGCCCGCTGTGACTCCTGGTCGGCGGCGCGGGCCGTACCGACCGCGGACTTGGCGGCGGCGAGCGCGTCGCGGGGCGCGGCCACGGCGGCCCTCGCCTGCCGCGCGACCCCCTCCGCCTGCTCCGCCACGGCCCTGGCCTCCTCGACCGCGGCCCGTGCGAGGTCCACGCCCTCCTGGGCGGCCTCAAGCTCGGCGACCAGCTCGGGATCGGCGGCGGGCTCGCTCAGCTCCTGCTCGTCGCACTCGGCCTGGGCCCGCTCGGCCCGCAGGCGGGCCTCCTCCAGGGCCTTGGTGAGCCGGCCGATCTCGTCGGCCGCCGCGCGGGCGCGGCTCCTGGCCGACTCGACCTGCCCCCGGAGCCTCGCCAGGGCCTCACGCCGGTCGGCGGCGGCCCGGGCGGCCGCGGCGAGCCGCCGCTCCTCCACGCCCAGGGACTCCTCCGCGTCGGCGCGGATCTCCACGGCGGCGGCCAGCCGTTCGCGCGCCTCGTCGAGCTCCTCCGCGAGGACGCGCTCCTGCTCGCGGATCTCGGCGGCCTCCCGTTCGAGGTCCTCGGGGTCACGGCCCCGGCGCTCGATCGCGGCCGCGTCGGCTGCGTGCCGTTCCCGCTCGACCGCGAGGCTCTCGACGCTCCGCAGCCGCTCCCTGAGGGCGGCCAGGCGGTAGAAGGTCTCCTGGGCCGCCTTCAGGCGGGGCTGGGCCTCGTTCTCGGCCGTCTCCAGCTCGGCCTCGCGACGCTGGCCCTGCGCGAGCTCGGCCTCGACCTGAGTCCTCCTCGACAGGACGGCCGCCTCGTCGGCGGCCTCCCGCCGCAGGGTGTCCCGCAGGGTCACGACGTCGTCGGCGAGCAGCCGCAGCCGCGCGTCGCGCAGGTCGGCCTGGATGACGGCGGCCTTGCGGGCGATCTCCGCCTGGCGGCCCAGCGGCTTGAGCTGGCGGCGCAGCTCGGTCGCCAGGTCCTGGACGCGGGTCAGGTTGGCCTGCATGGCGTCGAGCTTGCGAAGCGCCTTCTCCTTGCGCTTTCGGTGCTTGAGGACGCCCGCGGCCTCCTCGATGAACGCCCTGCGGTCCTCGGGCCCCGCGTGCAGCACCTGGTCGAGCTGGCCCTGGCCGACGATGACGTGCATCTCACGGCCGATGCCTGAGTCGGAGAGGAGCTCCTGGATGTCGAGGAGGCGGCAGGTGTCGCCGTTGATGGCGTACTCGCTCTGGCCGGACCTGAACATCAGCCGGCTGATCGTCACCTCGGTGTAGTCGATCGGGAGCGCGCCGTCGGAGTTGTCGATGGTGAGCGTGACCTCGGCCCGGCCGAGCGGCGGGCGGCTGGAGGTGCCCGCGAAGATCACGTCCTCCATCTTGCCGCCGCGCAGCGACTTGGCGCTGTGCTCGCCCATCACCCAGGCGAGCGCGTCGACGACGTTGGACTTGCCGGAGCCGTTCGGCCCGACCACGCAGGTGATGCCCGGTTCGAAACGGAGGGTCGTCGCGGAGGCGAAGGACTTGAAGCCGCGCAGGGTGAGGGTCTTCAGGTACACCTCCGCCCCCTCCCTGCCGCCCTGCTGTGGGGAAGACTACCGGTCTCCGAAGGCGCGGGGCGTCGGATACGGCTCGCTGAGGGGCTTCACCAGGCGCTCGCATGACCCGGTGGAGTCGAGCGGGGCCACCGGAAACGCTCGGGCCCGGCGATCGACGAGATCCGCCGGTGCCAGGTGCCGTCTTCACCAAAATGGGCTTTACGGACAATTAACAGCACTTAAACTGCAGTTAATGGCGTCAGAACCAGTCCGCAAATGACAAGGGACGCCTTGGGAGGCGTCCCTGACAATCCATCTCCTGTTCCTTGCCGGTCCTCAGGTGAGAGCCGGCTCGCGATCCTGAAGCCGGACCAGAGCCTCATCACGAGTTTGCGCCGAGAGCGCGTCGTTCTGGGCCTGGAGCCGGGTGAGTTCTGCCTCCAAGTCCCGGATGCGCTGCTGGAGACGGCGCATTTCCGAGACCATCCGAGGGTCAGGACCGCCGACGTGGCCGAGTAGAGCCTTCGCCATAGTAAAGGGTCCTCCACGCTGAGTGACCAGACTGGTTCGCGCACTTCATGCCGCGGGAGGGGTGCGCGTGGTTCCTCTCAAGAGTCGCACCGACATTGGAGGCGGTCAAGTTGAACGCTCCGCATGGATGTACCGGTGGGCACTCTCGGTAGGTAAATATACCGCATTTGAGTGGTTTGAGGGAAGCCCTATCTCTCTACAAACCCCGCCATACTTCCCTTAGCATCGCTCCAGCGCTCGACCACCCCCTCGACCTGGCCGGGCGTGTCACCAGCACGTAACATCCCGAGCAGTTTCTCGCACGATTCCCTGGGACCTTCGGCCACGATCTCAACCCTGCCGTCAACCAGGTTGGCGGCCCAGCCGGCCAAGCCCAGTTCGAGCGCCCTGGCCCGGGTCCACCACCGGAACCCGACGCCCTGAACCCGTCCCCTGACCCACGCCGTCAACCGAATCACGCTTACAAGTATCCAAACGGCTCCGGGCGCGGCCACGCCGGGGGCGCTGTTCACGGCCTGGCGTTCCTGGGCCGGGGCTGGCACTTCGGGCAGCTGTAGGACGACCTGTTCATGAAGGCCTCGCGCCTGACGGGCGTCCCGCACCGGCGGCACGGCTCGTCGCGCCTGCCGTACACGGCGAGGGACCGGTCGAAGTAGCCGCTCTCGCCGTTGACGTTCACGTACAGGCTGTCGAAGGACGTGCCGCCCTGACCGAGCGCCTCGGCCATGACCTCGCGGACGGCCGACACCAACTCGGCGATCTTCGGGCGGGTGAGCGTCTCGGTCGGCCTCGCCCAGTGCAGCCGGGCCCGCCACAGCGCCTCGTCGGCGTAGATGTTGCCGACACCGCTGATCAGCGACTGGTCGAGCAGGGCCCTCTTGATCCCGGTACGGCGGAGCCGCAGGTTGATCGCGAACTCGTCGTCGTCGAACGCGTCCTCCAGCGGGTCGGCGGCGATGTGCGTGATCGGCTCGGGAACCGGGCGCGGCAGCCGTACGACCATGGGGGCGACGAGGACGTGGCCGAACGTGCGCTGGTCCACGAAGCGCAGGTCCGGACCGCCGTCGGTGAAGCTGAGCCGTACGCGCAGGTGCTTCTCGGCGGGCGCGAGCGGATCGACCACGAGGAGTTGGCCGCTCATGCCCAGATGCGCCAGCAGCGCCTCGTCACCCTCTTGGCTGAAGACGCCCTGCTCGCCCGGCTCGTCGCGGAGCGGTAGCCATAAATACTTGCCCCGGCGCTCGGCCGACAGGACGGTGCGGCCCTTGAGCTGGTCGGGCAACTCCCCCGCGTTCCGGCGGACCGCGCGCGGGTGGAGCACCTCGGCGTACGCGATCGTACGGCCGGCGACCCAGCGTTCGAGACCGCGCCGGACGACCTCGACCTCGGGCAGTTCAGGCATGCCGCTCCGACCCCTCTCGCTCGTTCACGTCCCGCTCGTCCACACCGGAGCGCTGTGACTTCCGGCTGGAGTTCTGTGACCGTCCACCAGGCTGCTGTGACTTCCCGGTTCGCTTGACCGCTGTGACTTCCCGCGGGGACTGTGTCACCTTCCCGTGGGAGTTGTGTCACTTCCCCATGGGAGCTGTGTGACGCGAGCTCAGGCCCGGCCGAGACCGGCGCCCTCGCGAGCGTCCCGCAGCGCGCGGATCGCCGTCCAGGCCGCCTCGGCCGCCTGCTGTTCGGCCTCCTTCTTGCTGCGCCCGGCGCCCGTGCCGTACTCCCGCCCGCCGACCCGGACGGTCGCCACGAACGACTTGGCGTGGTCGGGCCCGCTCTCGTCGACGTAGTACTCCGGGACGCCGAGCATCTCGGCGGCGGTCAGCTCCTGCAGCGACGTCTTCCAGTCGAGCCCGGCGCCCAGCGAGGCCGACCGCGTGATCAGCGGGTCGAACAGCAGGTGGACGACGCGGAACGCCTCTTCCAGGCCCTTGTCGACGTAGACCGTGCCGATCAGGGCTTCCAGGGTGTCGGCCAGGATGGACGACTTGTCGCGCCCGCCCGTGCCCTCCTCGCCGCGGCCCAGGCGCAGATATTTGCCCAGGTCGAGGGTCCTCGCCACGTCCGCGAGCGCCCTCATGTTCACGACGGCGGCGCGGAGCTTCGCGAGCTGCCCCTCGGGCAGGTCGGGATGGCCGCGGAACAGGGTGTCCGTGACCACGAGGCCCAGGACCGAGTCGCCCAGGAACTCCAGGCGTTCGTTGGTCGGCAGGCCGCCGTTCTCGTACGCGTAGGAGCGGTGCGTCAGCGCCCGCTCCAGGATGTCCGTGCTGAGCCGCACATCGAGCAACTCCTGCAGCTCATCACGGGCGGCCTCGACGGCCACCGGCTTCACCGATGATGCGCCCACGACTTTTCCTCCTGACTTCATGCATGGCGGGGCCGAGCACGGAGGCAGGTGGATCGCTGGAAGCCCGAAGGCGTGGTGGACGCCGGGCCACCGATGATCGGGGGCCCCGGCGTCCACCACGGCCTCGGGCACGCTGTGATGGTCTTCTTCTCGCTCCAACCGCCACCGCACGCGCCTGTAAAGCAAGGTAACGCCGGCCGGGTCGTTTGACGATCCGGCCGGCGTCCCCCTCCGCTTATGGCGCGATCAGGCCGACGGCTCGATGACCTGACGGCGGTTGTAGGTGCCACAAGTCGGGCACGCCACGTGCGGACGCTTCGGCGAGCGGCACTGCGGGCAGCTCACGAGCGCGACCGCGGCGGCCTTCCACTGGGACCTGCGGGCGCGGGTGTTGCTCCGCGACATCTTCCGCTTGGGGACGGCCACGTCAACCCTCCTGATCGTCTTCGTTGTTCACAACCAAGCCCTGCAGCGACGCCCAGCGCGCGTCGATCTTCTGGTGCCCGTGGTCAGGACCGGCCTCCGCCAGCTTGACCCCGCATTCCGCGCAGAGACCGGGGCAGTCATCACCGCACACCGGGCTCAGCGGCAGTGCGAGCACCACCGCGTCACGGAATACCGGCTCGAGATCGAGCAGTTCGCCGTCGAGGAGTTGATCGTCCTCTCCGGCGTCCTCCGCCGAGTAGAAGAAGAGCTCCTGGAAGTCGACCTCGATCTCCGAGGTCAACGGATCCAGGCAGCGCGAGCACTCTCCGCTGAGCGGAACCCGCGCCGTGCCCGTGACGAGCACGCCCTCCATCACCGCTTCGAGCCGGATGTCCAGCTCGACGTCGGCGTCCTTGGGAACGCCGATCATTCCGACCGCGAGGTCCACCGGAGCCGGGAGGACTGGAGTCATCTTGCGCATCGACCCTGGTCGTCGCCCTAGGTCATGGGTTGAGATCACCCACGGGGCTCGGGGGTCGAGGCTGCGCAGAGTCATCCTGCTCTCGTTAGGCATGGCGAATCACCGCCGTCGTGCAAGGCTGAAAGGAAAGAATACCAGCCTGTTGTCAGCCTCTGAGCCGCTCGACGAGCAGCTTGAGAACGAGGTCAGGGACCAGGCCTGATACGTCACCACCATACCGCGCGATCTCCTTCAGCCTGCTCGACGACAGGAAGGAGTACTCCGGGTTGGTCGACATGAACAGCGTTTCGACACCGGACATCCGGTAGTTGAGCTGGGCCATCTGCAGCTCGTAGTCGAAGTCGCTGACCGCGCGCAGCCCCTTCACGATGGCCGGGATGCCCTGCTGCTTGCAGTAGTCGACGAGGAGCCCGTGGAACTTCTCCACCCGGACGTTGCCGTACTCCCTCGTCACCGACTGGAGCATCTCTATCCGCTCGTCGATCGTGAAGAGGCTCTTCTTCTCAATGTTGATCAGCACCGCCACGACGACCTCGTCGTACAGCCGAGAGGTCCGGCCGATGATGTCCAGATGTCCGTTGGTCACAGGGTCGAACGACCCCGGACAGACGACGCGACGCAAGGCGCACCCCCACGTTTACGGGTTCCCGGCTGCGCGACCGTACCAAACGGCCGCTTCACCATAGCGACGGACCCTGTCTTCTTCGAATCCCGGTGGCCACACCAGGTCCTTACCCCTCGACTCCCGTTCCACCGCGATGAGGGCGTCCCCGGCCAGCCAGCCGTTGTCCCGCAGCGCCTCCAGCACGCGCGTGACCGCCTCGTCGGAGACCGCGTAGGGCGGGTCCGCGAAGACCAGGTCGTACGGCTCGGCGCACTCCTGGGCCACGACCCGCTCGACCTTCTCCGGCCTGAGCGACGCCCCCGGCAGCCCGAGCGAGGCCATGTTCTGCCTGATGGTCCGTACGGCTTTCGCGTCCGACTCGACGAGCAGCGCGTGGGCCGCGCCTCTGCTCAGGGCCTCCAGACCGACGGCGCCCGACCCGGCGTAGAGATCGAGGACCCGGGCCCCGTCGAGCGTGCCGAGCAGCGAGCCGACTGTCGCGAACAGCCCTTCCCTGGTCCGGTCGCTCGTCGGCCTGGTCGCCCTGCCCGGTGGTACGGCGAGCCGGCGGCCCCCTGCGGTCCCTGCGATCACCCGCGTCATCCGCCCATTCTCCCGCCCGGCAGGGCCGTGGCGCGCGGGCGGGCCACCTCGATCGGTGAACCTCCCAGGTCAAGAGTGGGCAAGGAGTGGCGACGAATAGGTAAGAGCGGTATCGCGGACCCGTCCGCATCCGCATGATGAGTTCTGCGGCCTTCAAGGTGACCCAGGGGAAGGCCGGCCGGCGTGATCGTGAGCCCTTCCGCACGTCGGCGCCCTCGGCACCTGACCCGAGGGTGGGCCCAGCCGGGGACGGCATTCGGGGGGAGGCCGTCCCATGGCTGGGCCCTGGGTCATTTAAACGCCCAGGGCCCCTGGCCCGTCAGCGTCTCCCGGCCATTGCGGCCTTTCTGAGATCTGCCGGCGGTTGTCAGGCCTTTTCGAGATAGTCCGCCTTCTCGTCGGCGACGACGGCGTCGAGCTCGGCCCGCAGGGCTGGGTGGGCCTCCAGCTCGGGATCGGCGGACAGCACCGTCACGGCCTCCTCCCGGGCGGCCTCGATCACGTCCTCGTCGCGGAGGAGCTGAAGCATCTTCAGCGACGACTTGCGGCCCGACTGGGCGGCCCCCAGGACGTCACCCTCGCGGCGCTGCTCCAGGTCGACCCGGGACAGCTCGAACCCGTCCAGGGTGGCCGCCACCGCCTCCAGACGGGCGCGCGCCGGTGTCGCCTCCGGCGCCTCGCTCACGAGCAGGCACAGGCCCGGCAGGCCGCCCCGGCCCACCCGGCCGCGGAGCTGGTGGAGCTGCGAGACGCCGAACCGGTCGGCGTCCATGATGATCATGACGGAGGAGTTCGGCACGTCGACGCCCACCTCGATCACCGTGGTGGCCACCAGGACGTCGATCTCCCCCTTGGTGAAGGCCCGCATCACCGCGTCCTTCTCCTCGGGCGGCAGCTTGCCGTGCAGCACCTCGACCCTCAGCCCGTGCAGAGGACCGTCCGAGAGCATCTCGGCGACCTCCAGGACCGCCAGGGGCGGCCTGCGCTCCTCCTCGTCCCTGCCCGCATCGCTGTCCACATCCCTGCCCACGTCCCCCTCGTCGCCCTCCTGGTCGCCGATGCGGGGACACACGACGTACGCCTGGCGGCCCAGGGCGACCTCCTCACGGACCCGCTGCCAGGTGCGGTCGAGGAAGTGGGGCTTCTCGGCGGCGGGCACGACATGCGTCGAGATCGGCGCCCGGCCGGAGGGAAGCTGGGACAGCGTGGAGACCTCCAGGTCGCCGAAGACCGTCATCGCGACCGTCCGCGGGATGGGGGTCGCCGTCATGACGAGGACGTGCGGGCGCCCGCCGCCCCCCTTCTCGCGCAGCGCGTCGCGCTGCTCGACGCCGAACCTGTGCTGCTCGTCCACGACGACCAGCCCGAGGTCGGCGAACTGCACGTGCTCCTGCAGCAGGGCATGGGTGCCGACCACGATGCCGGCCGCCCCCGAGGCCGCGTCCAGCAGCGCGCTCCTGCGGGCGGCCGTGCCCATCGAGCCGGTCAGCAGGGCGACGACCGTGCCCCCGAACATCCCGCCCGTGGCGAGGTCGCCCAGCATGCCGACGATCGACCGGTGGTGCTGCTGGGCCAGCACCTCGGTGGGCGCCAGCAGGACGGCCTGGCCTCCGGAGTCGACCACCTGCAGCATGGCGCGCAGCGCGACCACGGTCTTGCCCGCTCCCACCTCTCCCTGCAGGAGCCGGTGCATCGGGTGCTCCCGGGCGAGGTCGGCGGCGATCTCCTCGCCCACCTCCCGCTGCCCTTCGGTGAGCTCGAACGGCAGCCTGGCGTCGAAGTCGCCGAGCAGCCCTTCGGCGCGTCCGGGACGCGGCCTGGCCGGCCAGGCGGACGCCGCCAGCCGCCGCCGGACGAGCACGGCCTGCAGGACGAACGCCTCGTCGAACTTCAGCCGGCTCCGCGCCCGGGTGATCTCGCCGAAGTCCCTGGGCCGGTGGATCCAGCGCAGCGCCCCCTCCAGCGTCGCCAGCCCGTGCCGCGCCCTCACCTCGGCGGGAAGCGGGTCGTCGAGGCTCAGCACGTCGAGCACCGTGCGGACGGCCCTCCGGATCTTCCACGTGGCGAGGCCCTGCGCCGACGGGTAGATCGGCACGGGCGCGGACGCGAACTCCTCGGCCGTCTCGGCCGTCTCGTCGAACGACTCGTAGTCGGGATGCGTCAGCGACACCCGCCTGGTCTTCGAGGTGGCGAAGACATCGACCTTCCCCGAGAACATCGCCTCGGTGCCCGGCGTCAGCCGGTTCTCGGCGACGTAGGCCCCCTTGCCGAAGAAGGCGAGGTGCAGCCTGTCCTTGCCGTCGGTGATCTGGACGTCGAGCCAGGTGCCCTGCCGGTTCTTCATCGGGCGGCGCATCGCGGACGACACCTTGCCGACCACGGTCACGTGCTCCCCGTGCTCCAGCGACGCGATGGGCGTCAGCTCGCCGCGCTCCGCGTACCGCCTGGGATAGTGCCGCAGCAGCTCCCCGACCGTCGTGATGCCCAGGGCGCTCTCCAGCGGGGAAGCCGTCTTGTCGCCAAGGGCCTTCTTCAGCGGCTCGTCGAACCTCGTCACGCCACCAGTTTCTACCCGGGATCGCCGACAATCCCGCTCACTCGGCTCCGATAAGGAGCGGATAGCCGCCCTGACCCCCCTCGTAGACGGTCACCTCGATGTCCGGGCGGGTCCGCTCCAGATGGTCCTGTACGGCCCGCAGAAGCCCTTCTGGGGCGTCGGCGCCCGTCACGAGCGTCACGAGTTCGCTGCCGCCGGACAGCAGCCTGCGAGTGATCTCGACGGCCGTGTCCGCGAGAGCCGTACCGATCAGGGCGACCTCACCGTCCACGACGCCGAGGACGTCGCCGGGACGGCAGAGCCCCGCGCTGGTCATGGCCTCGCGGTTGGCGACCCAGACGTGGCCGTGCCGGGTGTGCCCCGCGGCGTCCGTCATCGTCACGATGTCGTCGTCGAAGCGGCGGAGCGGGTCGTGGACCGCGAGCGCGGCGAGCCCCTGAACCGACGCCTTGGTGGGGAGCACGCTAACCGTGAGGCCCTCCTCCCGGGCTATCTCGGCCGCGGCCACGGCGACGGCGTGGACGCCGCCGTCGTTGGGCAGCACGGCGACCTCGGCCCCGGCCTCCCGGATGGCCTGGAGGACGGCCGCCAGGGGCGGGGTGGAGCCGGGCTCCCGCAGGACCACGACGGCCCCGGCCTGCCGGAACAGCTCGGCCAGGCCCTCTCCGGCCGCGACCGCGACGACGCCGCGCTGCCGGCTTGGCTCGTGCGGGCGCTCGCCGAGATAGGTCACGCGGATGCGGTGCGGGCGGCCGAGGCCCATCGCGGCCTCGATCGCCGCTCCGGCGTCGTCCACGTGGACGTGGACGTTCCACAGGCCGTCGCCGCCGACGATCACCAGGGAGTCGCCCAGGGCGTCGAGCGCGGCCCTCAGCCGGTCGACGTCGTCCTGACCGGCGTCCAGCAGGTACATGACCTCGTAGCCCAGGCCGGCCTCGGCCTCGGCCGTGATCTTCTCGGTCGGGGCCGGGACCTCGTGCCTGTCGCTGTAGGCCTCGGCGACCACCTCGGACAGGCTCTCCAGGATGATCGCCAGCCCGGCCGCGCCCGCGTCCACCACGCCGTTGCGGGCGAGCACGTCGAGTTGGCCGGTCGTCCGGCGCAGGGCCCTGCGCGCCTCCTCGGCCGCGCACCGCGCCACCTCGGCGAGATCGTCCGGAGCGTCCCGTACGGCTTGCGCCACCGCCGCCAGCACGCTGAGCAGGGTGCCCTCCACCGGGCGGACCACCGCCGCCCTGGCCAGCTCGGCGGCCTTGAGCAGGCCCTCGCGTAAATCGGCTCCCCGGCCCTCGGCCTTCCTGAGCACCTCGGCCATGCCCCTGATGGCCTGGCTGACGATCACCCCGGAGTTGCCCCGGGCGCCGATGAGGGCGCCTCGGGCGAGCGTCTGCCACGTCGTGTCGCTGCCCGCGTCGCGTGGCAGGGCGTCCAGGGCCTCGGCCGCGGACAGCAGGGTCAGGTGCAGGTTGGTCCCCGTGTCGCCGTCCGGGACGGGGAACACGTTGAGCGCGTCGATCTCGGCCCTCGCCTGGCCGAGGGCGTCCGCGCAGTGCCGGGACCAGCGCCGGACCGCGGGGGGATCGAGCACCTCCAGCATTGACGCCGTCCTTCCTACTGGGCGCGCTCCGGCCCCCCGATGCGCTACGGTTGGCTGGATACGAGATTATCCCCGTTCGCCGGGATCCCCGTTTGGCGTGGACCGGCCGACATCGGATATCCTCGTCTGGCCAGCCGGTTGTCCCGGCATTGCTCGGATGAGCCGCTCTACCGGCGGACCGGGCCGATCGACTGATTCAAAGGAGCGATTACCGTGGCTTCCGTCTGCGACGTCTGCGCCAAGAAGCCGATTTTCGGCAACAACGTCTCCCACTCGCACCGCCGCACCCGCCGCCGCTGGAACCCGAACATCCAGACCGTGCGCGCGGTGGTCAACGGGACGCCGAAGCGGCTGAACGTGTGCACCTCCTGCATCAAGGCAGGCAAGGTCACCCGCTAGACCCTTAAGGACCTCAGGTCTCCGCTGAAGCCCGCCACCGATCCGGTGGCGGGCTTTCGCGTTGCCCTGCAGTTCACATCCGTGATCATGCACAGGTTCCCGTGCGCACGATCTGAGCAGCGCGAAAATCGCACGTGATCATGCACAGATTCCCGTGCGTACGGCCTGAGCAGCGCGAACATCGCACGTGATCATGCAGAGATTCCGAGCTCACGGGGCGATGCCGTCGATCTTGACGAGGAGGTGCCGGGGCCCGCGCAGGACGGGGTTCTGCCGGTAGGGTGGCGGGTCGGTGACGAGCCGCGGGTTCTGGAGCCGCCGCGCGAGCTCGACGAGCGCGATCTGGCCCTCCAGCCGGGCGAGCGGCGCGCCGAAGCAGATGTGGACGCCGCTGCCGAACCCGAGATGCTGATTGTCCCGGCGCTCGGGATCGAACCGGTCGGGGTCGTCGAAGCGCAGCGGATCGCGGTTTCCCGCGCCCAGCACGAGAGTCATCGGAGCGCCCTTCGGGATGGGGACGCCCGCGACCTCGATGTCCGCCAGCGTCACCCGCTGGGGCAGCAGGTGGACCGGCGGCTCGTAGCGCAGCAGCTCCTCGATCGTGCCCACGGCCAGCTCCGGCTCGCGGCGTAGCCGTTCGAGCACGTCCGGGTGGCGCAGCAAGGTCAGCATCCCGTTGGTGATGAGGTTGACCGTGGTCTCGTGACCGGCGACGAGCAGCAGCACGGCGGTGCTGATCAGCTCTAGCTGAGACATGGGCCCGTCCGGGCCGCGGTCGGTCACCAGGGCGGAGAGCATGTCATCGCCCGGCTTCCGGCTGCGGGCGGCCACGAGCTCCCCCAGGAAGCGGCCGAGCTCGAGCCTGGCCCGCTGCGCGGTGCGCTGCCGCTCGACGGGATCGTCCCAGGCGGCCATGTCAAGAGTGGAGACCAGCAGGTCGACCCAGCCACGGAAACGCGGCTCGTCCTCGGGCGGCACCCCGAGGATCCGGCAGATCACCGTGACAGGGAACGGGTAGGCGAAGTCGTCGACGATGTCGACCTGGCCCTTGCCCTCGAAGGCGTCGATCAGGCCGCCGACGATCCCGGCCAGCTTGGGCCGCAGGCTGTCGACGTACTCGGGACTGTGCGGCGGGCCGAAGGGCCGCATCGCCTGACGGCGCAGCCGGTCGTGCGCGGGCGGGTCGACCCTGATCATCGCGGGAGGCAGGGTCGCGTCCTCTTCCTCGATGTCCGGATCCGCCCACGGGCCCGCGAGGTTCCGCCTGTCGGAGCTGATCCGCGGGTCGTGGAGGAGCGAGAGGATCTCCCAGTAGGTGCTGACGACGTACGTGCCGTCCTCCTGCCTCGCCACCGGGGTCTTCCTGAGCTCGGCGTAGAGCGGGTAGGGATCGGCGCGGCTGCCGTAGTCGGTGATCCGCTTGAGCATGGTGTCCGGCGTCATGGCCTGGTCTCCTGAGGTGCTTGTCTGAGGTGTCTTTTCTGAGGTGTCTTCTGTATGCCTCGAAGTGCCGTGGTTTGCCCTGCGCGTGCCGTGCCCCTGCCGCGCCGGGCCGTACGGGATCGGCTCGGACGCGGGGACGGGCGGGACGGGCGGGACGGGGCGGTCATGCCCGCGCGGGGGTGAAGACGACGCGCTGGTCGTTCGGCAGGTGTCCGGTGATCGTCACCGTGGCGCCGTGGCTGGGCAGAGCCGGATCCGGGAACTCCGGGGACATCGACCGCATCACCGGCGGCCGGTCGACGGGGACGAAGGACGGCGGGAACGGCGCCGCCGCCATGATCAGATCACGGTAGAAGTCGAGCCATTTCGCCTGGTCGAATGCGACCGCCGCGGTGATTCGGCCGCGGTGCCCGTACGCCGCGACGAACCGGCGCTCCTCGAGCGAGCCCTGCATGACCATCATCTCGTCGGAGAACGTCGGTACGCCGACCGATCGGATGCTGACGCCGAACTGGGTGGACCAGAAGGCCGGGATAGCGAGATGCGGGCGGCGGGCCGACCCGCAACTGATCATGTTGTGCCCGGCGATCTCGGCCTGGGCGACGGCGTTGCCCCAGTGTTCGAGGAAGAGGAAGTTGTACTCATAGAGCGGGTTCGGGGCGCGCGCCACATCACCGGCCACGAACACGTCATCCGTGACGATTCCGTTGACGTCGAAGACTCGGCAGCCCGCGTCACAGGCCACGCCACGCGGCCCGGCGGCCAGGCCCGACCCGGCGAGCCAGTCGGTGTTGCCTATCGAGCCGAGGCAGACGACCGCCGCGTCCACGTCTATGGCGGTGCCGTCGGACAGGTGGGCCCGCCTCAGCCGCCCGGCCGGGTTCCCCTCCAGGGCCGTGACCGTCACCCGGCATCTAAGGTCGACGCCGTGCTCGCGGTGCATCCGCGCGACGACCGAACCGATCACGCCGCCCAGCGCCCCGACCAGCGGGACCGGCCCGCGTTCGGCGACCATCACCTCCAGACCCAGCTCGCGGCAGGCGGAGGCGACCTCCGAGCCCATGAACCCGGCGCCGATGACAAGAACGCGGCGCGGCCTGGCGGCGAGCCTCCGGCGCAGGCGGGCCGCGTCGCCGTTCGTGCGCAGGACGAACACTCCGTCGAGATCGCGCTCGCTCTCGTTCGGCCAGGGCCGGGCGCGGACGCCGGTCGCGATCAGGAGGCGGTCGAAGCCGACCTCCTGCCCGTCCGCGAGGCGCACCCGCTGGGCGTCCAAATCGAGCCCGGCGGCGGGCACGCCGAGCCGCCACTCCGCGTCGATCTCGCGGCGCCGGGGCAGCGCGGTGTGCTCGGCGGGCACCATCCCCAGCAGGACCTGCTTGGAGAGAGGCGGCCGGTCGTACGGCTGGTCCGGCTCGTCGCCGATCATGGTGAGCGACCCGGTGAAGCCCTCCTCCCGGAGAGTCTCCGCGGCCCTCAGCCCGGCCAGGGACGCGCCGACGATGACGATGTGGCCCCTCCGTTTGATGGCATGCGCCCGTTCCGGCCCGTCAACGGACATGGGTATCCTCCTCAGCCGTCGCCGGGACCTCAGCAGTGGCCGGGACCTCGGTCTGGTCCACGAGGATCGCCTGGACCGGACAGGCGGCGGCCGCTCGGCGGACCCGATCCCACTGCGCGTCATCGGGGTTGGGGTCGTAGAACAGCGCCTCCTCCCCGTGCATGGTGAACACGTCGGGCGCGAGGAAGGCACACTGCGCGTAACCCTGGCATCGGGTGAGGTCGACGACGAGTCTCATTCGGACGCCGCCCTTTCTTTCGCATGTTCTCCGCTGGCAGACATCAACCCATCGAACCGCGAGCAGAATGGTTCTCGCCACATATATCGCGCCATAGTACGCAGCGCCGCGTGGCGGCTGAGGGGCGTATCTACATTCGTTTTCCAATTTATGGCGATACGGTTTACCGTACTGGTCGAGCTGGGGTGATACCGCCGGGCGTCGGCGGCATGCGCGAAGGAGGCGCGATTGGAGTGAAGCGATTCGATCGAAATGGCGGCCGTTGCACAGGCGTCTCAGCGACAGGCGGTGGCTAGCGATCGGCCCAGTCATGGCGAAGCCGGGAAAAAGTCAAGTAGATTTGCCCGAGGGCGGCCAGCCCACCCCGATCGCCGTGAATTCTGGATGGCCGCCGGCATGATCACGCTCCTGCTGCACACGTTCCAGCACCACGCTCGGCTCACCGGCACCACGCCGAGCTCACCGGCGCCACGCTCGAGGTCCGGGGAGCGCTGTGGGCCTCGGAGGGCCCACCTGGCGAGCGCCGTGCCCGCGCCGAGTCGGCCTTTTCAGGAAGTGCGCCAGCGCCAGGCGTGGTCGACGGGGCCGATGCCGGAGCCAAGAGGAAACCCGTAGGCGATGGCCCCCGTGACGTATTCCTTGGCCAGCCGTACCGCACCGGGGACGTCCTCGCCGAGCGCCAGGTATGAGGCGATCGCGGAGGCCAGCGTGCATCCGGTGCCGTGAGTGTGCCGGTTGTCGAGCCGCTCGGCACGGAAGCGATATTGCTTGGACCCGTCGGTGAGCAGATCGACCGGCTCACCGGGAAGGTGCCCGCCCTTGATCAGCGCCCATTTCGGACCAAGCGCCAGTACGGCTTCCGCCGCCCGGGGCAGATCGTCCTCGTCTTCGACTTTGACTCCGGTGAGCTGCTCGACCTCCCACAAGTTAGGGGTGACGACGGTCGCGGTCGGCAGGAGCCTGTTCTTGACCGTCCCCACGGCGGCCGGAGCGAGCAGGGAGTCGCCGTGCTTCGAGACGCCGACAGGATCCACGACCACAGGCGCGGACACTCCGGAGAGCACCTCGGCCACGGTCTCCACGAGGATGGAAGAGGCCAGCATGCCGGTCTTGATGGCCTGTGCGCCGATGTCTCCGAGAACCGAGTCGAGCTGGGCCTTGACCGCCTCCGGCGGCAGCTCCCAGTAGCCCTGGACGCCCAGCGAGTTCTGCGCCGTCACAGCGGCGATCACGCTCATGCCGTGCACGCCCAGAGCCAGCATCGTCTTGAGATCGGCCTGGATCCCGGCGCCGCCGCCCGAATCCGAGCCGGCGATCGTCAGCACGCGTGGGGGGGTCGTCATGTGCCCATCAAATCAGGCCCGTCCCCAGCCCTCGCACACCCGGTCACGCTCGCACACCCCGGTCGCCAGACACCGGCAGGCGCCTCACCGCCCGTCGGTGGGAGGCCGTCGGCCGTAGTCATTTCCGCGTACGGACAGACATACACCCACAGTGGCCGGGCTGCGCGGTGCGGCCGGAGAGGTACGGCCGGAAACATCGCGTAACCCATGGCGTTCACATCGGGGCCTGGCCGGACGACGCCGAGCCGGGCGTCTGGACGTACGTCCCTCCCAGCCCCTTCCTCGATCGCAAGCGGAGATGCCGTGGCCCTTGCCGAGCCCCACGACCGCCGCTCAGCCGTTCCGATACCGATCGCCAGGTGCCATCGGTGACATGCGGGTCCTTATCGGCGCGCCCATTGACGATCACCTCCGAAACGATCGCGACCCTGAGCGAGTAGCTCTTCCAGGGGCGTTAGGTAGATCTTTACGGCGACCTCCTGACCTGCGGTTTTGTAAAAGATCAAGTCCTGGTTTTGTCGTAGGTGCTGGATAGCGTGAGGGCAGTTCTTGAGACGGCTGGAGCGTGGGGGGAGGTGCCTTTGGATGGCCGGGTCACCGATCGATGTGTGGGGTTCCCTTGGTGCGGCGGGTGCTTCCAGGCGCGGGCTGCCCGAGGTCCTGAAGGGCACTGTGCTGGATCCTGACTATGTCCCTCCGCGCCGGCCCGCCGAGGAGGCGTACGGCAGCGCGTGGCAGCACGAGGCATACCGGCAGTTCGTCAACGGGTCCTCCTCGACCTCCGCCCGCACCTCCGATCGGTCCGCGAGCCCAGCTGGTGCCGTCTCCTCCGACGGCGACCCGTGCGGCGGTGAACCCTCCGACGGTGAAGTTTCAGGGTCTCCACCCTCGGGTGCTGGGCCTGCCGGGTCGGCTGGGTCTGCGAACTGCGGCGAATCGGGGCCGCCTAAGGATCCGAGGCCCACAGGGTCGGGCAGGGCCGCCGGGCGGGGCGATCCCATGAGGTCGGCAGGTTCAGACGACCCGCTCGGGTCGACGGGACGGCCCGTGGAGTCGGCAGGAGAATCACCGGATTCGGGTGGGCCGGTGAGGTCGGGGGTGTTGGTGTCGGAGTTGCGGGAGATGGCGTCCCGGCTGGCGGTGGCCGGCCTTCCCGACAGCGCCGCCTTGTGTCTGGTTGAGGCTGAGGAGTTGCTGTACGCGCGGGATCGGTTGACCTCGGCGATCGCCGCCCGGGTGGGCCGGGTGCACGCCGCTGGGGAGGCCAAGAGTGTCGGGTACGCCTCGACCGGGACGTGGTTGCGTGGCGCGGCGGGGATGACCGGTGC
>NZ_JBGCBZ010000015.1:0-207702 GCF_041262585.1 Planotetraspora sp. GP83
GCCCGTACGCGAAAGAACCCGACCAGCAAGTACGGACCAAACGCCGGGCAGCACCCCGCAACCACACAGACCTACAGCTTCCACGCCGACGTCACGATCTTCGAGAAGGGACTTGCCTCCCGTCCCCGACGCTAAACGCAACGGCGTTGGGTTTGAGCTGGTCACGCGGAATGACCGGGAACTTGTGCATGATCACGGCGGAGGGGAGGCAAAGGGTGGATGGTCACTAGGGCGTTGTAGTCGGGGATCTTGGCGTCGGGGGAGCGGCGGGCCTTGTCGAGGAGCACGTTGCCCTCCGGCCAGTGGACCTGCAGGTTGCCCGGCATGACGGGAGCCCGCATGACCTTCCCCCGGAACACCCCTTCCCCCTCGAACTGGTGCAGCTCGACCGGCGCGCCGTCGGGCAGGCCGAGCCGGTCGGCGTCGTAGGCGCTCATCAGCACGGCCTCGCGGGTCGCGCCGTTGAACCCGTCGCGGCGCTCGTGGACCATGCTGTTGAACTGCTTGCCCCGCCGCGTCGCGACGAGGAAGGACCCGTCCGGGCGCTCCAGCTCGGGGAGGGCCACGGCGGAGAAGTGCCCCAGGCCGTCGGCTGTCGGGAACCGCCCACCGGGGCACAGGTGCCGCCCGCCGTACTGGACGCTGTCGCCGAAGCGGCCCAGCCCGGCGATTCCGGCGTAGAACGGGACGGCTCTCTCGATGTCCTCGCGGATCTCCGGCGTCCCGGAGTAGCGTAGGGTCGCGGCCAGCTCGGGGCGGGCGCGGACCGCCAGTTCGGTGAAGATCCGCCATTCGGGCCACGCCTCCCCGATGCGGGGCCCGTCGATCTCCGGCGAGAAGATGATCCGCCGTTCTGTGGACGTCTCGGTGACCCCGCCCGCCATCTCGTAACGGGTCTGGGCGGGCAGGAGCAGCACGTCACCGGCGCCCGGGACGAGCATCTGCGACGAGAGCACGATGTCGATGTGGACGCGGAGCTTCAGCCGGGACAGCGCCTCGCGGCAGTAGCCGGGGTCGGGCAGGACCTCCAGGAAGTTGCCGCCGCTGGAGACGAGCGTGTCCAGCTCGCCCGCGTGGGCGGCGTCGATCATCTCCGTCGCCGTCAGCCCCGGGCTGGTCGGCACTTCAAATCCCCATATTTCGGTGAATTTCGCGGCGTTCTCGGGCGTGATCGGCAGGCCGCCGGGGAGCCCGGTGGCGTACGCGCCCATCTCCGCGCCGCCCTGCACGCCGCTGTGGCCCCGGATCGGCATGAGCCCGCAGTGGTCGCGCCCCACGAAGCCCCGCGCCAGCGCCAGGTTGACGATCGCGCGGACGTTGTCCTCGCCGTAGGTGTGCTGGGTGATCCCCATCGACCAGACGAGTACGGCGGAGCGGGCCCGGCCGAGGAGCTCGGCCAGCTCGAACATCTGCTGCCGGGTGGCCCCCGACAGCGCCTCCAGCGACTCCCACGACTGGCCGGCGACGGCGTGGCACGCCTCCTCGAAGCCGGAGGTGTGCTCGTCGATGAAGACCTTGTCGAGCCAGTCGTTCTCGACGAGGTGCTTCAGCACGCCGTTGAGGAAGCCGATGTCGCCCCCGACGTTCACCCCGAAGAAGTGATCGGTGATCTTCGTGCCGAAGACGGCCGACTCGGCGTTCGACGGCACCCAGTACTTGTCCATTCCGGGCTCGCGGTAGGCGTTGACCATCGCGATCTTCGTCCCGGCCTTCTTGGCGTGGTACAGGTACTTCATGGCCACCGGCTGGTTGTTGGCCGGGTTCGAGCCGATGAAGACGATCAGGTCGGAGCCGATCCAGTCGGTGTAGGAGCAGGTGGTGGCCGCCGCGCCGATCGTCTGCTTGAGCGCCACGGTCGATGGCGAGTGGCAGATCCTCGCGGCGTTGTCGACCGAGTTGGTGCCGAGGGCGCGCACGGCCTTCTGGGCGGCGAAGTAGTTCTCGTTGGGCACGCCGCGGCTGGTCAGATAGACGCCCAGGCGCTCGCCCGGACGCGGCGCCGCCGTCGCGAGCGCCTCGTCCCACGAGATCCGGCGGAAGCCCGGCTCTCCGGCCCGCCTGATCATCGGGTACGGCAGGCGCCCCAGATCGCGGAGCTGGGCGCTGGTCATGCCGGCCAGGTGGGACACGTCGGCCAGAACCGAGGGGTCGAGCGCCGGCATCGTGTTGAGCTTCAGCAGCCGCAGCCGGATGTTGCACAGATGGACCTCGTCCATGGTCCAGTCGCGCATGCCCCGGGTGCCTAGCGCGCAGCCGTCGCAGGTGCCCTGGGTGAGGATGCGCCAGGCGTACCTCCGGTTGCCCTTGACCGACTGGAACGCCTTCCACAGCTCCAGATAGTTGTTGGGCTTGCGCTCGCCGATGCCGAACGGCTTCAGACCGGCCCAGTTCTTCGGATCCATGCCGCACAGATTACGCCTGGCGGATATTCCGGGCCGGAGGCCGATAACCTGGCTATGTGCCTAACTCGCCCTATGCCGATCTCGACCGGCCACCGCTCTCGGAGGCGGCGCTCCAGAAGGCGCTCGTCCGCCCCGGCTCGCTGTGGTCCGCCGTCACGGTCGTGGAGCGGACCGGCTCGACCAACGCCGACCTGACGAGAGCCATACGGGAAGGGGCTCGGGAGGGCACGGTGCTGGTCGCCGAGTCACAGTTCGCCGGACGCGGTCGGCTCGGCCGCCTGTGGACGGCGCCGCCGCGATCGGGGCTCACCTTCTCGATGATCTTGCGGCCCGAGGTGCCGCCCGCCCGGCAGGGCTGGCTGTCGCTGCTGGTCGCGCTGGCGGCCGCCTCGGCGATCCGGCGCCTCGCCGAGGTCGACGTCCGGCTGAAGTGGCCCAACGACCTCCTCGTCGGGGAGCGCAAGCTCGCCGGGATCCTGGCCGAGCGCGTGGACACCGCCGTGGTCGTCGGGATGGGCTTCAACGTCTCCATCCGGCCCGAGGAACTGCCGGTGGAGCGGGCCACCTCGCTGTTCATCGAGAATGCCGCCTGCGTCGACCGCGACCCGCTGCTGCGGGCCATCCTGCGGGAGATCGAGTCGCACTACCGCGAATGGGTCGAGGCCGACGGCGACGCCGACGCCAGCGGGCTGCGCGCCGCCTACGTCGCGTGGTCCGGCACCATCGGGCGGGAGGTCAGGGTCGAGCTGCCCGGCGAGCGTGTGCTGACCGGGCTGGCCACCGGCGTCGACCACGCCGGTCACCTGCTCGTGCGCGCCCAGGGGCAGGAGCACTCGCTGAGCGCGGGCGACGTCGTCCACGTGCGGCGTCCGGAAAGCGGCTGAAATCCAGGCGGACGGCAGGCGGAGACACAGCCGAAACCCACTGGCCGGAGGGCATGCAAAGCGAGGACGAACGTGTCACGATTTGCGCCATGGGTCTCCCGGATCATCACCTGACCGAGGGCGAGCGAATCGTTCATTCGTTCCATCCTCATTGGAAGCGGCTCATCGTGCCGTTCCTCGCGCTGGTTTTCGTCGTGGCCGTCTCCAGCGCCGCGATCTATTTCATTCCCAGCGACTACGAATACTCGGGCTACGCGCGCATCGCGGTGGCCGTGGTCGCCGTGGTCGCTCTGACCTTGTGGTCGTTCCTCCCCTACCTGCGGTGGAAGACCACCTCATACACGCTCACGTCGCACCGGTTCGCCATCAGCACCGGCATACTGAACAAGTCCGACGATGACATCCCCCTGGCCAAGGTCAACAGCGTCAGCTCGGACCAGAAGTTCATCGAGCGCATCCTGGGGTGTGGCACCCTGCGGGTCGAATCCGCGTCCGAGAAGGGCGAGATCGACTACCGGGACATCCCCAAGATCCAGCTGGTCCGTCAGGAGCTGTTCCGGCTGGTGGAGGATGCCTCGGACGGGAACATCGACGGTAAGTGACCGCGGCGGGCCACGGGTGTGTGGTCCGGCGCGGCGGCCGGGGGAGGGAGACGTGGAGACCAGGGGGCGTCCCAGCGCCGAAGACGTGCAGCGGCTGTTCATCGGGCCGCCGCCGAGCTACACCCGACATCAGGTCGCCGAGTCGGCCGGGATCCCCCAGGAGCTGGCCGGGCGCATCTGGCGGGCGCTCGGCTTCGCCACCGTCGCCGACGACGCCGTGGCGTTCACCGACGGCGACCTCTCTGCGCTGCGCCGGATCAGGGACATGCTCGACGCGGGGCTCCTCGACGAGCTGACGGTCGTCCGCATGGCCAGGGCGCTGGGCCGTACGACGTCGCGGCTCGCGCAGTGGCAGGCCGAGATCATGATCGGGGCGATGCTCGACCCTCACACGGCGCCCAGTGACGACGACCTCATCCGGATGACGGAGACCGCCCGCCGGGTGCTGCCCGACTTCGAGCAGACGCTGGTCCACGTCTGGCGATCCCAGCTCGCCGCGACGGCGAGTCGGCTCATCGCCATGGCCCAGCTAGGGGACGAGGCGCTGCCCGGCCGCCTGGCGATGGCCGTGGGGTTCGCGGACCTGGTGTCGTTCACGAGGGTGTCCCGGGATCTCGACGAGTTCGCCCTCGCGGGCCTGATCGAGGGCTTCGAGGCCCGCACGTCCGACGTCATCGCGGCGCACGGCGGCCGGCTCGTGAAGACCCTCGGCGACGAGGTGCTGTTCACGAGCGAGAGCCCGGAGACCGCCGCGCTGATCGGCCTGGACCTGGCCGACCAGCTCAAACTGGACGTGCAGGGCCCCGACGTGCGCATCGGGCTGGCGTACGGCCCGGTGCTGCTGACGCTGGGCGACGTCTTCGGCACGACGGTCAACCTGGCGGCCAGGCTGACCTCCATCGCCCGGCCGGGGACGATCGTCATCGACAGCGGGATGGCGGAGGGCCTCGGCGGCGTGTCCGGCATCGAGGTGATGAAGATCCGCCGTCGTCCGGCCCGCGGGCTCGGGCTTGTGCAGCCGTACGTTCTCCGGAGAGGCTGACGCAGCCGAGGAGACAAGCCGGAGACAATCGAGAGGTCAGGTGCAGGGCATGCCGTACGACGTGCAGGGCGTGGTGGCGCGGGGCAAGGGCGAGGCGGTGACGCTGGAGACGGTCCACGTGCCGGATCCCGGGCCGGGCGAGGCGGTCGTGAACGTGCGGGCCTGCGGCGTCTGCCACACCGACCTGCACTACCGCGAGGGCGGAATCAACGACGACTTCCCGTTCCTCCTCGGGCACGAGGCCGCCGGGACGGTGGAGGCCGTCGGCGAGGGCGTGACGGACGTCGCGCCGGGCGACTACGTGATCCTCAACTGGCGCGCCGTCTGCGGCAACTGCCGGGCCTGCCTCCGAGGCCGCCCCTGGTACTGCTTCAACACACACAACGCCACGCAGAAGATGACCCTCTCGGACGGGACGGTCCTCAGCCCCGCGCTCGGCATCGGGGCGTTCGCGGCCAAGACGCTGGTCGCCGCCGGGCAGTGCACCAAGGTCGACCCGGCCGCGTCGCCCGCGGTCGCCGGGCTGCTCGGCTGCGGCGTGATGGCCGGCCTCGGGGCGGCGATCAACACCGGCGGCGTCACGCGCGGCGACTCCGTGGCCGTGATCGGCTGCGGCGGTGTCGGCGACGCGGCCATCCTCGGCTCGAACCTCGCCGGAGCGGGCACGATCATCGCGGTCGACGTGGACGACCGCAAACTGGCCCTGGCCCGCCAGTTCGGCGCCACCCACACGGTCAACTCCCGGGAGAACGACCCCGTCGAGGTGATCCGCGAGCTGACCGGGGGCAACGGCGCCGACGTCGTGATCGACGCGGTGGGCCGCCCGGAGACGTACAGGCAGGCCTTCTACGCCCGCGACCTCGCGGGGACCGTGGTCCTCGTCGGCGTGCCGACCCCGGACATGCGGCTCGACCTGCCCCTGCTCGACGTCTTCGGGCGCGGCGGCGCGCTCAAATCGTCCTGGTACGGCGACTGCCTGCCGAGCCGGGACTTCCCCATGCTGATCGACCTCTACCTGCAGGGCAGGCTCAACCTCGACGGGTTCGTGTCCGAGACGATCGGCCTGGACCAGGTGGAGGAGGCGTTCGCCAAGATGCACCGCGGCGAGGTCCTGCGATCGGTCGTGGTGCTGTAAGGGGGTCCTGTCGCGGGTCTTGCCGTGGGGTTTGCCGTCCTGTGACCGGGCTCACATAGGCAAGCCTTACCAAAGTGGGTTATCTTAGGTATGCCTAACCTTAAGTCGCCTTAAGTCCCACTGAAAGGGCCACCTCCCGCCATGTACGTCTGCGTCTGCCGCGCCGTGACCGAGAGCGAGGTGCACGACTGCATCGCCGCAGGTGCGAAGAGTGCCCGGCAGGTCAGGGACGCCACGGGCGCCGGAGGGGACTGTGCGTCTTGTGTCCGGAAGATCTGTGCGATGCTGAAACGGTCCGAAGACCTCGTCACCACCGCATAGATCGAGAGGCGTCATGCAGGGCGACAAGGAGATCATCGCGCTGCTCAACGAGCAGCTCACCTCTGAGCTCACCGCCATCAATCAGTACTTCCTGCACGCGAAGATGCAGGAGAACTGGGGATATACGAAGCTCGCGAGTTTCACGCGCCACGAGTCCATCGACGAGATGAGACACGCCGAGCAGCTCACCGACCGCATCCTCTTCCTTGAGGGCCTGCCGAACTACCAGAAGCTGAACACGCTCCACATCGGGCAGACCGTCAGGGAGCAGCTCCAGGCGGACCTCGAGCTGGAGTTGGGCGTGGTGAAGCGGCTCCGCCCGGGGATCGCGCTGATGCGAGAGCGGGGCGACATCACCTCCGCCACGCTGTTCGAGGCCATCCTCGCGGACGAGGAGCACCACATCGACTACCTGGAGACCGAGCTGGGCCTCATCGAGAGCCTGGGCGAGCAGCTCTATCTCCAGCGCTACGCCGAGCCTCCGTCCGCCTCCTGACGCCCGCCCTGCTCAATAGCACCGCTTTATAACGCTCGACCCGCTTTATGGCATTTGTCCGTTGTGTGACGCCTGTATGGTTTTCGGACTTCCGTGGCGCGTCCGCGCGTCAAGTTACGCCCGCCGGTTCCTCTCCGGCGGGCGTTTTTCTTCCGTCGTACGGCTCCCGCGCGGCGGGGCCGGATGGCGGGGCCATGCCCGGAACGTTGAGGCCCTTGCGTGTTGACGTATCCCGGATTTATCAGTGTTTGCCCAGGTCAATTGATGGGTCAACGACGAGTCAAACTGCGCGCTGTAGCCGGGAAACGATCCCCTAAGGTCCTACGATCGCTCCATGACCTGCGTACTTCTCGCCGAGGATGACACCTCGATATCCGAGCCACTGGCGCGTGCCTTGCGCCGGGAGGGCTATCAGGTAGAGGTGAGCCCGGATGGCCCGCAGGCCCTCGAAAGGGCCCTGTCGGGGGGCGTCGACCTGATAGTTCTCGACCTCGGCCTTCCAGAGATGGACGGGCTGGAGGTCGCTCGCCGCATCAGAGCGGAGGGACACGGCACTCCGGTGCTGATCCTCACCGCCCGTGTCGACGAAGTCGACACCGTTGTCGGTCTCGACGCCGGGGCCGACGACTACGTGACCAAGCCGTTCCGCCTCGCCGAACTGCTCGCCCGCGTGCGGGCCCTGCTGCGGCGCGGGACGTCCGAGACCCCGGTCGTGCAGGGCGTCCGCATCGACGCCGACTCGCGCCGGGCGTGGATGGGGGACAAGGAACTGCACCTGACCACCAAGGAGTTCGACCTGCTGCGCGTGCTCGTGCGGGACGCCGGCAAGGTCGTCACCCGCGAGCAGATCATGCGGGAGGTATGGGACACGAACTGGTGGGGGTCCACGAAGACACTCGACATGCACATCTCGTGGCTGCGGCGCAAGCTGGGGGACGACGCCGCCAAGCCGCGATACATAACGACCGTCCGAGGGGTCGGCTTCCGTTTCGAGCGCGAGTAGGCCTCCGTGGAGGGGCCATCGGGGAGGAGCTAGCACGTTGCGCCGGCGCCTGCTGTCCTCCATGCTGCTCGTCGCGGTCATCGCCGTCCTTCTCTTAGGCGTGCCCTTGGCCGTGCTGACCGTCCGGTTGATCAATGACGAGGTCGCCCAAGAGCTGAGGGCCGAGGCCACTCGGCTGCTCATCGGCGTGGAATATTCGGTCAGTCAGAACCAGGTGATCGATTCCACGCAACTGGCGAAGAACTACCCTGACCGGTACGTCCAGGTGTTCGTCCGAGGCTACCCGCTCATCGTGGCCGGCACACCGCCGCCCGCGGGCCGCGAGCTGACCGAGGAGGCCCGGTCCGAGAGCGGTTACGTCCGGATCAGCCGCGACTCCGCCCAAGTGGACCAGGACGTGCACGCACGGCTGGTGCTGACGATCGCGCTGGCGGTCGTCGCCCTCGGCGCGGCCATCGGGCTCGCCACCGTCACGTCACGCCGCCTGACCCTGCCGCTCCAAGATCTCACCAAGATCGCGGAGCGGCTGGGGTCGGGTGACGCCCGGCCGAGCAAGCACCGTTACGGCATTCCCGAGCTCGATCTCGTGGCCGAGGTCCTCGACCACAGCGCGCTGCGCATCTCGGACCTGCTCGCCAGGGAGCGGGAGTTCGCCACCGACGCCTCCCACCAGCTCCGCACGCCGCTCACCGGGCTGACCATGCGCCTGGAGGAGATCGTCGGCGCGGCCACGGAGCCCGCGATCGTCCGCGAGGAGGGTGAGGCCGCGATCGTGCAGGTCGAGCGGCTCACCGCGGTCATCGACGAGCTTCTGGCCGCCGCGCGCAGGCAGCGTCACGCCCAGGCGGAGCCGATCGACGTGGACGACGTCGTGGAGCAGCAGATCACCGAGTGGGAGCCCGCGTTCCGGCGGGCCCGGCGCTCACTGGTGCTGGCCGGCGACCGTGGCCTGAGCGCCCTCGGCACGACGGGCGGCCTGAGCCAGGCCCTGTCCACCCTGATGGAGAACTCGCTCAAGCACGGCGGCGGCTCGTTGACGATCAACACGTCCTGTACGGACAAGTCGGTCGTGATCGAGGTGGCCGACGAGGGGCCGGGCATTCCCGACAACCTCGGCCCCAAGGTGTTTGAGCGCAGCGTGAGCGGGGCGGGCGGGACCGGCCTCGGGCTGACGCTCGCGCGGGCGCTGGTGGCGGCCGACGGCGGGCGGCTTGAGCTGGTCAAGCCCCGCCCGGCCACTTTCGCTATCTTCCTGAGGCAGACTCGCGACGCCGACCGTCACCGGGTGGTGAGCGGCCCCGCCTGAGCCTCGACGCCCTCGACCGGCGGCAGGTCCGGCGCCGCCAGGAAGACCCACTTCTTGTAGGACCAGAAACGGAACATCGTGCCCAGGACCAGGCCGATGATCTGCGCGACGTTGTAGCTCAGCGCGTCGTGCAGTCCGAGTGTGTATTCCACGAAGCTGATCACCAGCAGCGAGATCAACAGGCCGATGCCGTTGAGCAGGAAGAACAGCACGTACTCCCGGGCGAGGCCGGTCTGCTCCCGATGCCGGAAGGTCCAGAAGCGGTTGCCCAGGTAGGCGAACGTCGCGGCGACGACCGTGGCGATCGTCTTGGACGTCAGCGGACCCAGGCCGACGCCGAACCGCAGGAGGTTGGTGCCGCCGAAGTCGATCACGAAGGCGAGGGCGCCCACCGTGCCGAACTTGAGCAGTTCGTGAAGAAGCGCGGCGAACCGCTCGTAGGCGCGTCGGAGAAACTGCACGACCCGCACGGTCCTTCCTGATCGGCGGCGAGTTTTTCCCAGGCTACCGGTATGGAGCGCCCGTAGGGGCGCTGTCCCCCGGTCAGCGTGTCCCTCACCTGTTCGTCGGGCCACCTCAGTAAAGAAGATTTCAAGAAATATGCTGCTATGAGCGGTAACGGGGTGCAACACGCACTACGCTCTCGCCCGACCAGGATCACTTTGTTCTGGAACCTTGGTGTTCTGGAGAGGTGGCTCCACCGTGCTGCGCAGAATCACGGCCCTCAGCCTCGGCCTCGCGCTGCTCGCGGGCTGCGGAGACGAGACCCTCGGCCAGTCCTCCGGCTCCCGCGACGGCTCTCGCGGCGGCTCCGGTGCCGGGTCGTCCGCGGTGTCCGCCGCGATCACGACGGCCGACGCCGAGACCGCCTTCGCCACGATCGCGGACCTCGAAGACGCCTGGAAGCGCCGGGACTGCGCCAAGATCGTCTACTTGACCACCGGGGCCGAGAGCACGCTGGGCACCCGTGTCTGCGAGGCGGCGCGGAAGGGCGGGGCGGTTCCCGGCCTCGGCGGATACGGCGACGCGGCCTTCTTCCTGCCCGCGCCCTTCCTGCCCGCACCGGGAGCGGACCGGGACGAGGCCCCCTGGTTCGTCGCGCTGGCCCGGCAACCCCACCCGGCCTACTTCGTCTTCGCCCAGGCCGACGGCCGATGGCGCCTCGCGGCGGGGCCGATCCCGGTCGTCGGCGCGGAGCCGAAGCTGGAGGGCGACGTGAAAGACGCGGGCGACGACCCCGGCATCTCCGTCCGGGCGAGTCTCGTGCCCACACGGCACGTCGCCTACCTGACCGATCCCGCCGGCGTCAGCGGCGTCAAGTTCGCCTCCGGCGACCCCATGAGGAGCCTCCTCAGCGAGCTCGTCCGCGCCCCGGACAAGGTCCATCCGGATCGGCTCTCCACCGACGTGCGGCTGGAGGGGCCCGCGCGGTCGCTGGCCCTGCCCGATGGTGGCGCGCTCGTCTTCCACGCGCTGAGGGTCGTCTACACGCAGAAGCCCGGCTCCGGACGCTCCTCCCTCGCCCACCCCCGGTACGGTTCGGCCGACGTCCGCGCGTACACCGGCGAGAGCAGACCGCGGGCCATCACCGGCAGTGAGCTGGTCCTGGTGGCGACCAGGGTCTCCAAGGACAACGTGATGACCACGGTCGCCGTGCGCCGCAGCCTCGCCGACATCACCTCCGGCGGCGGCTGACGCGGGCCCAGCGCGACCTCAGCGCGACCGGGCGTGGCAGCCGTACGGGCTGGGAATCGGTAGGCTGACATGTCGTGAACAGCCCAAACGTTCCCCCGTCAGGCTCTGATGCCGCTTCCGAGGCCGTCCCGGCCGTCGGCTCTCTCGCGAACCCCGCGCCCAGCCCAATAGCGGGCCCAATAGCGGGCCCAGTCGTCGGTCCCGTCGTCGGGATGGTCGGGGCGGGACAGCTCGCCCGGATGACGCAGCAGGCCGCGATCGCGCTGGGCGTCGAGCTGCGTGTTCTGGCCAACTCCCGTGACGAGAGCGCCGCCAGGGTCATCGTGGACACGCGGGTGGGGGACTACCGCGACCTCGCCGACCTGCGGGATTTCGCCAAGGGATGCGACGCCGTCACCTTCGATCACGAGCACGTGCCGACCGAGCACATCCGGGCCCTGACCGCCGACGGCGTCGCCGTACATCCCGGGGCCGACGCGCTCGTCCACGCCCAGGACAAGGTGGTCATGCGGGAGCGGCTGACCGCGATCGGCGCCCCCTGCCCGGCCTGGGCCAAGATCTCCGGCGAGGCCGACGTCGACGCGTTCGCCGAGGAGCACGGCTGGCCCGTGGTGCTGAAGGCCGTCCGAGGCGGTTACGACGGCCGCGGGGTGTGGGTCTGCTCCTCCATCGAGGAGGCGCGGGAGACGCTCGGGCACGGCGTGCCGGTGTACGCCGAGGCTTTCGTGCCGTTCGAGCGGGAGCTCGCCGTTCTCGTCGCGCGCTCCCCGCACGGCCAGGGAGTGAGCTACCCCGTGGTCGAGACCGTCCAGAAGGACGGCATCTGCGTCGAGGTCATCGCCCCGGCCCCGAACCTCTCGGACGAGGAGGCCGCCGCCGCGCAGCACATCGCTCTGAAGATCGCCCGTGAGCTGGGCGTCACGGGACTGCTCGCGGTGGAGATGTTCGCCACCAAGGCCGGGCTGATCGTCAACGAGCTGGCGATGCGCCCGCACAACAGCGGCCACTGGACGATCGAAGGCGCCCGGACGTCGCAGTTCGAGCAGCATCTGCGGGCCGTGCTGAACCTGCCCCTGGGCTCGCCATCGCTCACGGCGCCCGTCGTGGTCATGGCCAACCTGCTCGGTGGGCCCGACCCGGACGTCTTCTCCCGATATGAGCACGTGCTGGCGAACGACCCGGGGATCAAGATTCACTTCTATGGCAAGGAAGTGCGGCCCGGCCGCAAGATCGGGCACGTGACCGCGCTCGGCACCGACCTCGACGAGGTCCGGGCCCGCGCCTGGCACGCCGCCGACTGCCTGAGAGGACCCGCCGATGTCTGAGGTCACCGAGAGCCTTGAGGTCACCGAGGTCGTGGAGAGCGCCGAGACGCCTCAGGTCGGGATCGTCATGGGGAGCGATTCGGACTGGCCGGTCATGAGGCAGGCCGCCGAGGCGCTGGCGGAGTTCGGCGTGCCGTTCGAGGCCGACGTCGTCTCCGCCCATCGGATGCCGGCCGAGATGATCGAGTACGGCATGCGCGCCGCCTCGCGTGGGCTCAGGGTGATCATCGCAGGCGCCGGGGGAGCCGCCCACCTGCCCGGAATGCTCGCCTCTGTCACCCCGCTGCCCGTCATCGGCGTGCCCGTGCCGCTCAAGTATCTGGACGGCATGGACTCGCTGCTCTCGATCGTCCAGATGCCCGCGGGCGTGCCCGTGGCGACCGTGGCCATCGGCGGAGCACGCAACGCGGGACTGCTCGCCGTACGGATCCTCGCGGCGTCGGACGAGCTGCTCCGGCGGCGGATGGAGGCGTTCCAGGCCGCGCTCAAGGAGCAGGCACACGCCAAGGGCGAGAAGCTCCGCGCCGAGGCCGCCGAGATGCGCTGACGCCCCCGTCGATGTTACGGGCGGTTATTGGGCGGTTATGGGCAGTTATTGGGCGGTCAGGGGCGGCCGAGGGCTCGGTAGTGCCAACCGGCGCCGCGCCAGGTCTCCGCATCGAGCGCGTTCCGGCCGTCCACGACGTTGCGGCTCGCCACGACGGCCCCCAGCTCCTCGGGGTCGAGGTCGACGAACTCCTTCCACTCGGTGAGGAGCAGCACGACGTCGGCGCCCCGGGCGGCCTCCAGGGCCGTGCCGGCGTACCCGAGGTCAGGGTGGGCCTTCCGGGCGTTGTCCAGGGCCACGGGGTCGTAGATGGTCACCCTGCCGCCCTGCTGGCCGATGGTGACCGCCACGTCGAGGGCCGGGGAGTCGCGGATGTCGTCGGAGTTCGGCTTGAAGGCCGCGCCCAGCACGCCGACCGTACGGTTGACGAACGAGCCGCCGACCAGGCCGCGGGCGAGGTCCACCATGCGGGCCCGGCGGCGCATGTTGATGGCGTCCACCTCGCGCAGGAACGTGAGCGCCTGGTCGGCGCCCAGCTCGCCCGCCCTGGCCATGAACGCCCGGATGTCCTTGGGAAGGCAGCCGCCGCCGAACCCGAGCCCGGGGTTGAGGTATTTGCTGCCGATCCGCTCGTCGAACGACAGCGCGAGCGAGAGCTGCTTGACGTCGGCGTGCGCGGTCTCGCAGACCTCGGCCATCGCGTTGATGAAAGAGATCTTGGTGGCGAGGAACGCGTTGGCCGCCGACTTGACCAGCTCGGCGGTCGGGAAGTCCGTCACCACGATCGGGACCTCGCCCAGCGGGGCGTAGACGTCACGCAGCACCTTCTCGGCGCGCTCGGAGGTGACGCCGAGCACGATCCGGTCGGGGTGCAGGGTGTCCTGTACGGCGAAGCCCTCCCGGAGGAACTCCGGGTTCCAGGCCAGCTCCACCTGGATCCCGCCGGGCGAGAGCCGTACGAGCTTCTCGGCCAGGCGCTCCGCGGTGCCGACGGGGACGGTGGACTTGCCGACCACCAGGCATTCGCGGTCGAGATGGGGAGCGAGAGACTCCACGACGGCGTCGAGGTAGGAGACGTCCGCGGCGTACTCGCCCTTCTTCTGCGGGGTTCCCACACAGATGAAGTGAACGTCGCCGAACCGGGCCGCCTCCTCGTAGGAGGTCGTGAAGCGCAGCCGTCCGGACTCGAGGTTGCGGCGGAGCACGTCTTCCAGGCCGGGCTCGTGAATCGGCAGCTCACCGCGCTGGAGTTGCTCGATCTTGCGCTCGTCCACGTCCAGACCGAGCACCTCGAAGCCCAGCTCGGCCATGCACGCCGCGTGAGTGGCACCCAGATAACCGGTCCCAAGCACGGTGAGGCGGTACGGCACGGCATGCTCCCCTCTTACCGACACTTTGTGATCTGGCATGGTATCGGGCCAGTCAACTGCCCGTGGAGTCAGCTGGGCAAACTGGTCCTGGCCCCAACGGTACGGCGATCCGTGAAGCCGGTCGACGCCGCCCCGGTGGCTCTGGGCTGTCATGGCGCTTGTCAGCAACCCCGCGGCGGCCGAGCCGTACTGGATGGTAACCATCTACTCGGACGTCCTACTATCTCGATATGAGCTTCCCTCTCTACGCGCCCACCGAGGAGCACGACATGCTCCGGGAGACGGTCCGGGCCCTCGCCGACGAAAAGATCGCTCCCCGTGCCGCCGCCGCGGACGAGAACGAGGAGTTTCCTGAGGAGGTCTACAAGGACCTCGTGGCGGCCGACCTGCACGCCGTGCACATCCCCGAGGAGTACGGCGGAGCCGGCGCCGACGCGCTGGCCACCGTCATCGTGATCGAGGAGGTCGCGCGGGCGTGCGCGTCGTCCTCGCTCATCCCCGCCGTCAACAAGCTGGGAACCGTCCCGCTGCTGCTGTCGGCGTCCGAGGAGCTCAAGCAGCGGTATCTGGCGCCCGTCGCCCGGGGCGAGGCGATGTTCTCCTACGCCCTGAGCGAGGCGGAGGCCGGGTCGGACGCCGCCGCCATGAAGACCCGGGCGGTTCAGGACGGTGACCACTACGTCCTCAACGGCACCAAGATGTGGATCACCAACGCGGGCGTGTCGGAGTACTACACCGTCATGGCCGTGACCGACCCGTCGGCCGGGGCTCGTGGCATCTCGGCGTTCGTCGTCGAGAAAGGCGACGAAGGGGTGAGTTTCGGGCCCAAGGAGAAGAAGCTCGGCATCAAGGGGTCGCCCACCCGCCAGGTCATCCTGGAGAACGTCCGCATCCCGGCGTCCCGCATGATCGGCGAGCCGGGGACCGGCTTCAAGACCGCGCTGGCCACTCTCGACCACACCCGCATCACGATCGCCGCACAGGCGCTCGGCATCGCCCAGGGCGCGCTTGACTACGCCATTGGGTACGTCAAGGAGCGCAAGCAGTTCGGCAAGCCGATCGCCGAGTTCCAGGGCCTGCAGTTCATGGTCGCCGACATGGCGATGAAGCTGGAGGCCGCCCGCCAGCTGACGTACGCCGCCGCCGCCAAGTCGGAGCTCGCCATGCACGGCACGCCGGTCAAGGACCTCACGTTCTTCTCCAGCGCCGCCAAGTGCGCCGCCTCCGACGCTGCCATGGAGATCACCACCGACGCCGTCCAGCTCCTGGGCGGGTACGGCTACACGCGCGACTACCCGGTCGAGCGCATGATGCGCGACGCCAAGATCACCCAGATCTACGAGGGCACCAACCAGATCCAGCGCATGGTCATGGCCCGCCAGCTCCTCAAGTAACCCCTGACGTGCGAAGACCCCGTCTGCCGTACTCGGGAGGCGGGGTTCGTCATGTCCGATTCGAAGTCCCTAACGGATCTTGTTCCGTCGCTGTTCCGTGAGAGTTGCCGACCGTGTTTCGCGTTGGTCGTTAACGTCCGTCAGCGGGACGCGCCCGCGCTAACCGAGCGTGACGATCCCTGATCACGAAAAGCGAAGAGCTGCCGGGCCGTTGTCGTGGCCGGTGGCTCGTGTGCTTGCGAGCGCTACCCCGTGGCGCCCTGGTCGCCGGAGACGGCGCGAGGCCGGAACAGGCGGTCGTCGATCGCTTTGCGGGCGCGGTCATGAGTGAAGTTGCCCCGGTTGTGTGGACAGGCCGGGGTTTGCGGCTATGCGGCAGCGTAGCGGGATGCCGGGTGTGTCGGCGTTCGTATTCGGTGGGGCTGAGCATGCCCAGGGTCGAGTGGCGCCGGCGGGGGTTGTAGAACCCTTCGATGAAGTCGAAACAGGCGGCCTTGGCCTGGGCGCGGGTGGCGAAGTGATGCCGGTCGAGCAACTCGGTCTCCAACATTCATCAGGGTTGCCAGTTCAGCGGTACGGGCATCGGGACCGCGGACACATCTCGTCGTCGCCGGCTGCGCGCCACCTCGCGCTGCCAACCCATTCATAAGCGCCATACAAGTCGATCCCAAGAGCGCCGTCCCACCATGGCCGTGCGAGGAGAAATCAGCCTTTCTGCGTATGGATCCTCGTGCGAATTCGGTGTCGTTCTTTCCCGGAGGGAATCGCCGCCGGATGGCCCTCATGAAAGGAAAAGGGGATCGACGTGAATGCCCACGCATTTGAAACGTTGTGCCAGGCCGTGGAAGAGACGCATGCGGGCCGAGCCGACACCGCCCGGCGCTGGCTGGACAAGTTACGCGGACTGATCGACCCGGAGAACGCAGGCGACGACTTCCTCTACCTGCTCTACCACGACGCGTTGACTCGTCGGCTGGGAACCGATCAGGACGGGCGGGACAACCTCTACCTGCGCCGGTTCGAACGGCCGCAGATCGAATTGTTCGATCTGGTGGCCGAACACCTGCCGGTGGTGAAGCTGGCCGGCCGCATCGGCGGCGCCCTGCTCGCCCAGCATCTCGCTGGGCGGCGCACGGCCACCCTGCTGTCGATCGGCATCGGTTCGGGTGTCCAGGAGGCGACGCTCCTGACCGCGCTCGCGAAACGCGGTATGGCGCCCGGACGGCTGACCGTCATCGGGGTGGACCCCGCGGTGGAAAGCCTTCACCAGGCCGAACGATCCCTCCGCGACACCGGCGTCACGCTGGACTTCCACGGCGTCGCCCGCTTCGCCGAGCACATGACCGACGATGACTGGGACCTGGTGCGCGGAGCGCCTCGCCCGCTGGTCATGAACGCCGCGTTCGCGCTGCACCACCTGCGTGACTCCTTGTCCGGCGCCGATGAAAGGAGCACGTTCTTCGCGAGGCTGCGAGACGCGGAGCCGGAGGCCGTGGTGCTGTGCGAGCCGGACTCCGATCATCATAGAGTGCCTCTGCCCGAGCGGTTCCACAACTCCTGGAAGCACTTTCACCACGTCTTCCGGCTGATCGACGCGCTGGACGTCTCGGCCGCCGACCGTAACGCGATGAAGCTGTTCTTCCGGCGCGAAGTGGCCGACATCGTCGGCACCGCCGACGACGAGGAGCGCTACGAACGGCACGAGCCGACAGCGCGATGGTTGGACCGGTTGCGCCATGCCGGGTTCCGGCCGACGCCCGCCCCCGCGAGCGCGCTGCCGGATACGGCCCATCCCGCCTTCGTCCGGCGAGATCGCGACAGCGTGCGCATCGGATTCGACGGCGAATCGCTCGTGGCCGTCATCCAGGCAATGCTGGCGCAGGCATAGGCGATGTGTACTTGGCGCTCAGAGCGGCGACAACCAACGCGAGTACGGCGACAACCAGGGCGGCAATGTCCATGGTCCAGAGCGTAATAACGTCATCCCAAGTTTCAGCCGAGATTCCTTACTTGTGGGGGACGGAGCGATCCAGATCATCCGCATTACGCGTCTGGAGCACAGGGCGCGGGCGAAATAGGCGGTCGTCGATGGCCTTGCGGGCGCGGTCGTGGGAGCCGGGCATCATGTGGGCGTACACCCGGAGCGTGAAGCCGGGGTCGGTGTGGCCGAGGTACTCGGCGAGTTCCTTCACGGAGACGCCGCCCGCGAGCATGACGCTGGCGTAGTAGTGGCGGAGTTGGTGGAGACCCTCCCTGCGGGAGGTCGTGAAGCGCTTCCGCGCTCGGGCGTCCCTCTCGGGCGCCTGGATGACGCCGGCCGCGACGAGGGCGGGCTTCCAGACGAGTTCGCTGTAGCTGCGCGCCCGGATGAACTTATCGTCTGTCCAGCGGAAGAGCAGGTTGTGCGTACGGAGAGGGCCGTTGAGCTTCTCCCAGGGCAGCGAGCAGGCGAGCGGCGGATACACCTTGATGTGCCGTTTGATGGCCGTAGCGGTCCACTCAGGGAGCGGGGCCATGCGCTCACGGTCGTTCTTGGGGAGAGCGAACACGTGGTCTCTGCCGAGCTTCTTGATCTGCCGCCGGACGCGGACGATGCCCTCGTCGAAGTCGATGTCTTCCAGGGCCAGGCCGAACAGCTCTCCCTGACGCAGACCGCAGGAGGCGGCGATGATCGGGATGAGGCGGAAGAGATCCGGGTGGGCGTGGATCATCGCATGGACCCACTCGTCCGACCATGCGATCAGCTCTTCTCCGGAACGCTTGGGCACCTGGACAATCGGGGATCGGGCCGGGTTCTTCCTGATCGCCTCGTCCGCGACGGCAAGTTCAAGGACGCCTTGCAGGACGAGGAACGACGTCTCGATGGTGGATGAGCCGTAGCGCTCGTTCAGGTCACTGATCACGCCTGGACGTGCGAGGGGAGGATGCTCTTGACCTGCCGCCGTGCAAAGGCCGGGCCGACGTGCAAGCGGTAGATGTACTCGTATCTGATCTTCGTGGACGGGTCGACGATGCGGGAGCCGAGCCAGCGGGCCGCGATGTCACCGAACAGCACCTTGCCGGCGTTGGGGTCGATGTACTCACCGCGGCTGACGTCGGTCCCCATCGACGCGGCCTTCTTCTCCGCATCGGCCTTCCGGTCGAAGGCGGCGGACACTTCCTTCCCATCGGGGTCGAACCACACCGCGAGCCAGCGCTTACCGCCGCCGTATCGCGAGGTCTTGACCTTCTCAGTTCTGCCGTCCGGGTGGCGGACCGTCTTGGTCCACAGGTCCTTGACGTAGGCCACCAGCTACTCCTGTTCCCGGACCCAGGACATGACGTCCTCGGGGACGTAGCGCAGGTGACGGCCGATCTTCCGGCTTGGGGACCGGTCCGGTGGTGTCGCCACTGGTAGAGCGTGGCCACCGGGACGCCGAGAAACGTTGAGACCTCTTCCACCATCCAGAGCCGTTCGAGGGTGATCATTGGCCACCGTCCGCAAACCACGTCGCCGTGAGCGTGGCAACCAGGGCGTCACCGGGGGAGAAGCCCTTTCCTGCGTACTCCCATTCGGAGATCACGAGGACGGTGTCCTCGTCGAAGAGGGGCAGTCGTCCGGTGGTGAGGGTCTGCGACCAGGTTGTACAGATCATCGAACCGGCGTGAGGGGTCCTCGCCGGCCCAGCGGTGCAGTTTTGTTCTGAATGCTCAGTACCCGCCACTCGGCCAGATCCGGCTCAAGTAGCAGTTCGCCCATATTCACAGGCGTAATCTCCTGACGTGACGTCCCTACCTGCTGAAACTGCTGCCTGCCTTCCCCATGTACGCGGCTTTCCCGCGCTCGGAGTACTACGCAGGCTCTGCCCCATCCCGCGCCTTCGGCAGACGACGCACCTATCCCCAGCGCGTCCCTGGAGAGGGCGCGCGCGAGGACCAGCACGAGATGGTTCCCACGTTCACTGCTGACCGCTTGCGGGAGGAGGCGCCCAGCTATGCCCCTGCGGCATCGCCCTGGTTACGCCGTAGACCTTCACCAAGGCCTCCCGACCGGACGCGACACCCGGCCCAGGAGTTCCCCACCGGGCATCGCCCGGCGGGTACGCACCGCAATCCAGCCCATATCCGCCGAATTTGAGCTGGTGGAAGCCTTAAAGGGCTTTACAGCGCTGGTTCCTCACGTACACCTTTCCCGCTCGTTAACCGGACCCATGCCGTCCGGCAGTACCGGCACGTTCCGACGTCGTCGAGGCTGCTCCCACCCTCACCCGCGACTCCGGGGTCAGGCTGCCTCCAACTTCAAACGACCCGCTACGACGGGCCATCGGCGGAGTCCTTTCACCTCCACACGGTCAAACAGCGCCTCGTGGCGCACGCCGCGCGGCTTCCGGTCCTCGGGCCTTGACGGCCCTGCGGTCCGGGTCCACTTGCCACCGGGACGACAGACTGATCGCCGTCGCCAAGCATCGATTAGGGCTGATCTTGCTAACACCGGTGCTAACAACGGTCCTGGACGGGCACGGACGACGATGGATTCTCGGCGATCGGACACCCCGCCTGAACAGGAACTTGTGTCAACGCTGGACGGCCGTGGACCAATCTCAATCGGCTTGTAAATAGAAGGTCTCTGTATACCGAAGGCTTGTCAAGGCGCTGAGGGTGTGGCCGGAGCGTCCCGTTATGCCCTCCTTGAGTGCTCTTGTTGTGCTCTCGTCCTGGCGTTTGGATCTAGGGGGGTGCTCTTGTGTGGTGCGTCACAAGCGGCGGGTTCCGGACGCGTCACCCGTGCCGCCGCCTGTTCTGCCCGGCCCGGTCCTCTCGTAGTGCGCAGGTCATCGGCCTGCGTTGTTCGCCAAGAAGGAGTCGTGAGCATGACTGCACTGACCTACACCATCCTCACCGACCCGCCGTCCTTGGAGGCGTCAGTCGACGGGCGGTCTCCGTCCACGGGGACGGCGTATCTGATGGTCACCAACACCGGAGAGACGGTGCCCTGGTTGAGGATCGAGATAAAGGTGCCCGTCGGTGACGGCGCCGGCCACCTCACCCGGGACATCAGCACGATCAAGCCGAAGGGCGAATACACCGACACACAGTCGGGCCCCCAGGCGGACACCCAGCCGGTGATCGTCCAGCCGCAGGGGGCCAACGTCTTCCAGGTCACCCCTCAGAGCGGTCGCATAGAGGGTTTCGCGCCCGGTGACTACATGCTGCTGACGCTGGAGGACGTCACCGTCGCTCCCACCGCCGGGGTGGCTGTGCTGATGGTGACCGAGACCATCAGAACCCCTAGCGGATGGCAGATCAGCGATGCGGCGGTGCCGTTGGTGAAGGCCGCTCCGAAGGAGATTCCGCCGCCGCGGGACTTCCGCCCGGACAAGGCCATGCTGGACGCCGGAGAAAACCTCACGCTGAGCTGGGACGGATCCAACGACTTCAGCTACGAGATCCGGTTCCCCGGTGGGCAGGTGGACGTCGCCCCGGATGCGCGTGCCTGGTCGCCGGCCGAAGCCCCGAAGCGGGCTACCACCTACATTCTCGTCGCCACCGACCCCACCACCCAGCAGCAGCACTTCCTCACCACGACCGTTCAGGTGCGTTATCCCGTCCTGGAGACGCTTACCGCCACCATCGGCATCGACACCCCCTGGGTCCAGGGGACGGCGAACAAGGGGCGTGTCACCTTCACCGACACGGGGGTGGAGATCTTCAACAACTCCGGCGGGCAGGGGACGGTGACGGCCGACAAGGCCGACCTCAACGGTGTGAACACCGAATGGGTGCAGGGGAGAAGCTCCGACGACGGACAGATCACCTTCCCCAAGGACGGGATCGACGTTCGCCAGGGAAACGGAGCATGGGGAAACGTGCACGCCGACAAGGCCGACCTCAACGGTGTGAACACCGAATGGGTGCAGGGAAGAAGCTCCGACGACGGATGGATCAGCTTCCCCAAGGAAGGGCTGAACGTGTATCGGGCGGGCACCCATGAGTGGGGAACCGTGTTCGCCAAGCACGGCCGGATGGCCTCAGGAAAGACCCGCCCTGGACAGGGCTGGAGGGTCTACGCACCCAACTCCATCTGCATCGACGTCGATACCACCGCAGGCCAGTTCACCGGTAACCCCATTTACCTCACCTCCATCGGAGGCGCCGGCGGCATGCAGTACGACCTGGTCGGCACCAGTGCCGTCTACGACATCACCGCCAACAAGTTCAGCGTCTACCTCAAATGGCGCGACGACCGCGACCTGACTCCCGCCATGGCCCAGCAGTTCGGCTGGTACATCAACTGGATCGGCTACGACACCCCCTAGACGAGTAAGTCCTAAGTTGTTTGGTGTGCGGAGACGACGAAGGGTGTTGAAGATCGATTTGTGACGATCGACATCAACACCCTTCTCACCGCACTGTACGTGAAGATCGACGACTGGCTCGGCAAAGCGCCCCGCATCGGGCGCCCACCGAAGCTGACCGAGGCCGAGTTACTGACCCTGGCAGTGGCCCAGGCCCTGCTCGGCATCCGTTCCGAAGCCCGCTGGCTGCTGTTCCTACCTCGGCATCTACCCGGCGCGTTCCCCTATGGATTATCGCAGGTGATCGCATCCGGGGTCTGAGAACACCCAGATCTACGAGGGCACCAACCAGATCCAGCGCATGGTCATGGCCCGCCAGCTCCTCAAGTAGCCCTTGAAATGCGAGAACCCCGCCTGGCCGGTTCAGCAGGCGGGGTTCGCTGTCTCCGAGCGTGGTTCTCAGAGGGTGGTTTGCGAGTTGACGTCCTTTTGTCGTTGGGGTTGGAAGAGGCGGGCTGGTTGACGTGGCAGCGCGCGGCCGCGTGTGAGATGCAGGAGGATCAGCCCTGGATGGACTTGGTCTCGAGATACTCCTCAAGGCCGTACCGGCCGAACTCGCGGCCGTTGCCGGACTGCTTGTATCCGCCGAACGGCGCCAGGACGTTCCAGTCGGCACCGTTGACGTCCACCTGGCCGGTGCGCAGCCGGCGGGCGATCGCCATCGCGCGGTCGTGGCTGCCGAACACCGCGCCGGTGAGCCCGTACATCGTGCTGTTGGCGATCTCCACGGCCTGGTCGTCGCCGGTGTACGGGATGATGGTCAGGACGGGGCCGAAGATCTCCTCCTGGGCGATCAAGGCGTCCGGCGCGACGTCGGCGAAGACCGTCGGCCGTACGTACGCGCCTCCGTCCAGCCCATCGGGCCTGCCAGGACCGCCGAAGACCGGCCTGGCGCCATCTGCGACGCCCTGTTCGATGTAGCCGTTGACCCGCTGCCGGTGCTGCTCGGAGGCCATGGGGCCGATGTGGGTGGCCTCGTCCGTCGGGTCGCCGACGACGTAGGTGGCCGCGGCGGCCATGGCCAGCTCGACCGCTTCGTCCTGCCGGGAGGCCGGGACCAGCATCCGCGGCCACGCGCCGCAGACCTGGCCACCGTTGGGGAAGGCCATGGCGATGCCATGGGCGACCGCCTCGGGGAAGTCGGCGTCGTCGAGGATGACGTTGGCGGACTTGCCGCCGAGTTCGAGCGTGACCCGCTTGACGGTGTGCGCGGCGGCGGCGGAGATCTGCCTGCCCGCGCGGGTGGAGCCGGTGAACGACACCATGTCGATGCCGGGATGAGCCGCGATGGCCGCGCCGACGGTCGGGCCCGTGCCATGGACGATGTTGAACACTCCGGCGGGTAGCCCCGCCTCGGCGGCGACCTCGGCCAGGATGGCCGCCGTCAGCGGCGCGATCTCCGACGGCTTGAACACCATGGTGTTGCCCGCGAGAAGGGCGGGCGCCATCTTCGAGACGATCTGCTGGAGCGGGAAGTTCCAGGGCGTGATGGCGCCCACAACGCCGATCGGCTCGCGCACCACCAGCGAGTTGCCGACCTGCTCCGTCCAGGAGAAGCCGGGGGCGAGCGCGGCGAAGGACGCCGCCACCGCGACCGGGAAGGCCGCCTGCGCGGTGCGGGACAGGGTGATGGGGGCGCCCATCTCGCTCGTGATCGTGGTGGCGATCTCCTCGGCGCGGCCGCGCAGCCCTTCCGCGATGCGGCCCACTACCTGTGCGCGTTCGGCCGGGTCGGTGGCGGCCCAACGGGGGAAGGCCGCGGTCGCCGCGGCTACGGCTCGGTCTACGTCGGCCGTGGTGCCCTCGGGAACCTGGGCGATGACCTCACCGGTCGCCGGGTTCACTACGTCGATCATGCCGGTGGACCCGGCGGCGGGCCGGCCACCGATCCAGTGGGCTCCTGCGTGCAGTGTCGATGCGCTCATGCGACCACCGTGGCCGCGGGGCACGGCCGGAGGAATGTTCCACTGATCCAGGGATCGGCAGTACATGGATAGGTGGGCTCTGCGCCTTGATGATCGGCCCCTGGGAAACATTTCTGACCGGGAAGTGTTCTCAAACGACGCATAGCAGGCCGCCCGGGTGCCGGCGGCCGTGCGTGTGGCCTGCCCTGCCATCCGTGTCGCCTTCGTTCGCTCCGACAAGGCCCAGAGGAGGACAACCATCGTGGACCGGGTTCGACTCGCCGAGTTCCTGCGCAGCCGCCGGGAGGCGCTGCAGCCCGAAGACGTGGGGCTTCCTCGTGGCGGGCGGCGGCGTACGGGTGGGCTGCGGCGTGAGGAAGTCGCCGTGTTGTCCGACATGTCAGTCGATTACTACAGCAGGCTGGAGCAGCGACGCGGGCCGCACCCGTCGGAGCAGATGCTCGCCGCCCTCGCCCGCGGCCTGCGCCTCTCTCTCGAGGAACGCGATCATCTGTTCCGCCTCGCCGGTTATGCCGTTCCCCAGCGAACCCTGCGTGGCGACCACATCAACCCCGGCATGATGCGCGTCTTCGATGGTCTCGACGACGCCGCCGCCCAGGTCGTGAACTACCTCGGAGAGACGCTGAAGCAGACCCGGCTGTCGAAGGCGCTGATCGGCGATGAGACCCTCCGCACCGGAATGGACCGCAGCGCGCACTACCGGTGGTTCACCGACCGTACCGCGCGATCTATCTATCACGAAGACGACCATCCGACGCACAGCAGGCTGATCGCGGCGAACCTGCACGACCTGTACACACGCGACCGCGAGAACCCGCGTGTGGGGGCAATCGTCGACGCGCTGCTCACCGAGAGCACCGAATTCGCCGCAATGTGGCGCGAGCAGCCGATCAACCGCCTGTACTGCCCGCCCAAACGTATCCAGCACCCACAGCTCGGCCTGCTCGAACTGCACTGTCAGACACTGATCGATCCCGACCAGTCCCAGATCCTGGTCGTCTACACCGCGCCGTCGGGCAGCGAGAGCCATGACAAACTACGCCTGCTGTCCGTCATCGGCGACCAACGCGTCTATTAGCAGGTCGCGGGCACGCTGTTCGCCGCGGCGGCGACCGACCCGCCGACCCTTGCGCGCTCGCGACCTATGCCAAGCCCTGGACCTGCCCATCGTGTCGAAGAAACCGAGAACATCCGCAACGTGCGGCGTGACCTCCCCGAGGTTGATCGCCGGAGGGGTGTCGAGCGTGTCAGGGCTGGCCGACGAAGTTGACCTTGACCGCGGCCGGGCGGGAGGTCGAACTGGGCGGCGCCGGCACGAACTCGACGACACCGCTGCCGTAACACGGCAGGTTCAGCGAGGTCGGGATCGCGGCGGCCACGCCGTAGTAGCGCAGGACGATGGGTGTGACGGCCGAAGCGGAGTTCCCCAGGGAGACGCCGACCGCCGTGGCCGCGCTGCCGGTGTAGCCCACGTCGACCGTCGAGGGCGACGGCACGGGACGGACTTCCACCGTCTGCCCGGCCAGAGGATGCCCGGTCTGGCCGGGGTAGACCGGACCGAAGCAGGCCATCTTGATGACCGATTGTCCGGCCTGCCCGTTCACGAGGCCGTAGAAGTACTGGTTCGGGCCGATCGGCGCGGGGTCGATCACGCCGGCAAAGGCGGGCGCTGACGTAGAGGCCAGGACGGCGGCGGCTGCAAGGGGGACGAGCCGGATGCGAAGCTTCCGGGACATCGATGCCTCCATTTCGCGAGACAGCGGGGGGACGCGATAGGGCATTGCGCAACAGACGGTAAATATCCCGGCCCAGCCGGTCAAGGGCCTTTCTGGACGTCGGGTCGCCGCGCACTTATTCCCGCTCGGCGGCATCAGCGGTCCGCGCCCCGGGATCGGAATGGTGCGCCGGCCCTGCTCAAGGTTCACCGCGGGACGCGCAAGCTCGAAATCTCCGCGGGGCCGTTCAACAGGACGTACGGATTTTGGCGGCGGTCAGGAGGCCAGTAGGGTCTCCAGATTCTTGAAGTCCTGTTCCACGCCGCTGCCGACGAAGGTGTAGCGCCAGTCGGCGAAGAAGTTGGGGAACCTGGTCCGGATGTATTTCCGGTCCTCCGGCAGCAGCGTCTGGATCCGGTGGCGTAGCGCGCCCAGCTCCGCCCCGTAGGTCGGGTAGGGCGAGGGCTGGTTCCGCGTTTTCTGGTCGGCAGACCAGGTCTCGAAGCAGTGGCGAAACAGCTGGTCGAGATCGGCGACGACGTCGTGCGCGGGGACGAACCTCGCCGTGCGGGCCAGTTCCTGCACGACGTTGTCGGGTTTGGCGACGAGCGTCGTGGACGGGTCGGCCGCGAGGGGCGGCGAGTAGACGGTCGGTCCCGCGCGCACCACTAGCGTGCGGTCGCCGGGGTACGCCTTCGCGCCCCGAAGGTACTGGCGTAGTTGGTCGTAGCTGATCTCCGGCTGGGTCGGGCTGGTAGCCATCTTCCCGACCCAGTCTCCGATGGTCGTCGGCCCATCCGAAACCGAGGGGTCCAGCAGCGTCGGCTCCGGTTTGGGCCCGCCCGAGGGGATGTACACGATCGGGGCCACGTGATACCACCAGCCGACCTGAAGCCGCTCGCCGAACCCCGGCTGGTCGCCGCCGCGGGGAGTGTTGAGGCGCAGTCCGCCCGCCGCGATGGCGAACACCTTGTCCACCTGGTAGTCCGAAGTGGCGAGCATGTTCGCCATGATCTCGGCGCGGGCGAAACACCCGTCCGTCGGATAGCGGTACGGGATGGGCGTCGGCGCGCCGGACGGTGGGGTGAAATGCGCGTCGCGCAATGTCGCGAACAACGCGAACAACTCTTCCTCGGACGCCAGGATCTTGCTCTGCACCGAGACGACGTCGCTCTCTCTGGCCCACCCGTGACTTCCGGCGTTAGCGCCCTCCAGGACCCGGATCTGCCGCCAGCCGGACAGCGTCTGGTAGACGAACACCCGGGCGGTGGTGCGGACATCGGCCACCGGGGCTGTGGGGCCGGTGCTCGGGGTGGGATAGACCGCCACCGGCGATCCCGGCTTGCCCTGGATTTCGTAGGCCATTCTCGTGTTCCCGTCCCTTCCGGAGGGTGAGGACAATACAGAGACCGGCAGGTGGCCGAAGCTTTCTCCCTGTCGGCCGGCGATTCGGCCCTGTCGCCGCCCAGGTCATACGGTCCCCGGAATTCATCTCCGTCTCTCGTGTATCCGAGGATGCGCGTTGATTGTTACACCGAGAATTATGTTGATCAATAAGGGTGGTAATAGTGACGAATCTTGCCGAAAAGCTGACTCGTGACCTATTCCGCCATTTTGCCGGATTGGGCGGATCGGTCACCGGAAACTTGCGCTGTCCGCAGCCGCCCGCGCGGAACCCGGGAAGTCCGCCAGCTCAGAACTGGGCCTTATCTTACAGAACTACGGTTCCGGGAAGTATAGTTCTGTAAGTGGCGAGGAGGAGTGCCTGATGATTACCAAGCCGGAGCGGATCTTCGATCGGGTGCGGGAGTGGCAGGGGCTTGTGTCCTTCGTGTCCGGAGCGCCTGCCGGGCCGGTTCCGGGTGGTGCGACTCTCGGCGTTGTCAGCGGGCGGCGTAGGCAGGGCAAGAGCTTCCTCCTGCAGGCCCTGGCCGAGCAGATGGGCGGGATGTACTTCGCCGCCACTGAGGCGACTGAGGCGGAGTCGCTGAGGCAGTTCGCGGAGGCGCTCACCCGGTACACGCGCGAGGTGGCGGAACACCCTTTTCGCGACTGGAACGATGCGATCAGCTACCTGTTCCGAAGCTTTCGCGGGCGGCCGGTGCCGGTGGTAATCGACGAGTTCCCCTTCCTGTCGCGGGTCACGCCCAGCCTGCCGTCCATCATCCAGAGGGAGTTGGGCCCCGGCGGGAGCGGAAGAGAGAGCGACGCGCGACTCCTGCTCTGCGGCTCAGCCATGTCGGTCATGGGAGGTCTTCTGGCGGGCCAGGCGCCTCTTCGTGGACGTGCAGGCCTTGAGCTGGTGATTCAGCCCTTCCGTTACCGGGACGCCGCCGAATTCTGGGGGATCACGGGCCCGCGACTGGCGATCCTGGTCCACGCGATCGTCGGCGGCACCCCCGCGTACCGGTACGAGTTCACCCAGGGTGACGCGCCGGCCGACCTCGCCGACTTCGACTCCTGGGTCATCAGGACCGTCCTCAATCCTCAGAAGCCGCTCTTCCGAGAGGCGCGCTACCTCCTGGCGGAAGAGTCGGACATCCGCGATCCCGCCCTGTACCACTCGGTACTGGCCGCCATCGCCGGCGGCAACACCACCAATGGAGGAATCGCGAGCTACGTCGGCCGCAAGTCCGATCAGATAACCCACCCGCTCAACGTGCTGGAGGACTGCGGCCTGGTTGCCCGCGAGCCCGACCTCTTCCGCCCAGGCCGCTCCAGGTATCGCATCGTGGAGCCTCTGATCACGTTCTATGAAGCGATCATGCGCCGTCGCTGGCCGGAACTGGAGTTGCACCGGGCGGAGAGCGTCTGGCGATCGGTCCGGCCGACCTTCCTGGCGCAGGTCGTCGGTCCGCACTTCGAAGCGCTCTGCCGCGACCTCGCCCTGGAGGCCGATGAGACCCTGTTCGGTGACTTCCCCGCAGAGGTCGGCTCGGGAGTGGTGAACGACTCGGCCAATCGCACTCAGATCGAAATCGACGTGGCGGTCCTGCCGCCACAAGAACCGGGTCGTCCCCGTCGGATCCTTTCCCTGGGCGAAGCCAAGTGGGGCGAGACCATGAGCCACCACCACACGAGCCGGCTGGCGAGAGCCCGCGACCTCCTCGCTCAGAAGGGCTACGACACCCAAGAGACGATCCTGACCTGCTACGGCGGCTCAGGCTTCACCAGTGAGCTGAAGAGGGACGCCGTAGAGGACGACCGCATCCTTCTGATCGACCTCAACCGTCTGTACGAGCCCCGCTGATGGCCGGCCCGGCGGCGAACGGGGCGAAGCGGCTTATTTCTTGCAGATGTTCTGGGTGGCGGTCCTGGCGACGGGGGCCGTCGTGGCCTGGGGTGATGTGGGGGAGCCGGTCGGCGACCCCGTGGGCGACTGGGTGGCGACGGCGACCGTGACCTTCTTGACCGTGTTGTTCCGCTGGCCGACGACGACCTCGATGCCGTTGGCCTCGGGCCGCTCGCGGAGCCCCGCTCCCGGGATGGCGGCGGCCACCGTACGCGCGGAGTCGAGGCGGCCCGGGGGATAGCGGACGACGGTGTTGGCGAAGTCGCGTTGGGCGGTGTCTCCCGGCGTGGACGGCACCATGAATCCGGCGGCGACGAGGGCGGCCTTCGTCTTCGCGCCCAGCCCGGTGATCAGCGTGCCGTTCAGGACGCGGACCGCGATCCGCTCCGGTGGGATGGTCAGCGCGGTGGGGGAGACGGACGGCGAGGGGGACGGCGTGGCGCCCCCGGACGCCCCCGCAGAAGACCCAGCAGAAGGCCCCGGAGTAGCCCTTGTAGAAGGCCCCGCGGACGGCTTGCCGGACGGCTGGGCGGTGGGCTTGATGAGGGGCTCGTCCGCGCCGATCCGGCGGAACAGTTCCCGTGCGGCCTGCTTGTCCCAGAGCACGGCTGACTCGCCCGTCGGCGTCGTGTAGTTCACGTTGGCCAGCGGAACGGTCGCGAACGACACGTCGTCCGTGGAGACGCCCTTGAGCTGGTTGGCCAGGCCGAGCAGGTCGTCCGCCAGAGCCGGGTCCACCGTCAGGGTGCGAAGCGTGGAGTTGACCAGGCCGCCGAGCTTGGCGGGGTTGGCGAGCGTACCGCCGCTCAGCGCCTCCTGCAGCAGAGCCGAGATGACCTGCTGCTGCCGGTCGATGCGGTCGAGGTCGGAGCGGGCCGTGGCCCTCGTCCGCGCGTACGCGAGGGCTTTGGCCCCGTCGAGGGTGTAGGTGCCCGGCTGCAGCGCCAGCTTGGTCTTCGGGTCGTCGATGGCCACGGGGGTGCATACGGTGACCCCGCCGAGCGACTCCACGACGCCGATGAAGCCGAGCACGTTGACCTCGACGTAGTGGTTGATGCGCAACCCGGTCGCCTGCTCGACCGTCCGTACGGCCAGCTTGGCCCCGCCGAACTGGTACGCCGAATTGATCTTGTGGGTGCCCTTGCCGGGGATGTCCGTCCAGCTGTCGCGGGGCAGGCTGACGACGGTGACCCTCTTGTGGTCCTCAGAAAGGTGGAGCACCATCATCGTGTCGCTGCGCTGACCGGCCTCGCGGCCCAGATGGAGCTGGATCTGCTGCTGCCTGGAGAGGTCGTCCCGCTTGTCGACGCCGACCAGCAGGATGTTCATCGCGCCCTGTGGTCCGGGGTCGGTCGTGCCCGCGTCGACCCTCTGGATCTTGCTGGCGGCGTAGTTGGGCAAAACCCACAAAACGCCGGAGCCGAGCAGGACAACCCCAGACAGGGAGCCCGAAATGAGCAACGACCGCAGCCCGGCCCGGCCGCGCCGGGCACGCCTCGCCGCGAGCCTGACCCCGCCGTAGCCGTCGCCTCCAACGCGGACGCCGGAGTCCTCCCCATGGTCGCCAGGCATTCGCGGTCATCCTCCGGTTGCCGTCTCCACCCCTTCGTACAGTAGCGTGAGCGCCGCCATGAAGCCCTTTCCCGACTCGCGCCACACGAGCCAGAGCCCCGATCGGAACGCCATGCGCGACTGGCCGCCGGTCTCGGTCATCATGCCGGTGCTCAACGAGGAGCGGCATCTGCGCGACGCCGTCAGCCAGGTCCTCGACCAGGACTACGAGGGCCCCATCGAGGTCGTCCTCAGTGTCGGACCGTCACAGGACCGCACGCTGGAGGTCGCCGACGCGATCGCCGCGGAGGACCCCCGCGTCACCGTCGTCCCCAACCCGACGGGCCGCACTCCGAACGCGCTGAACGCGGCGCTGGCCGCGACGCGCAACCCCATCATCGCCAGGGTCGACGGGCACGCGATGCTCCCGGCGGACTATGTCCGTACGGCCGTGGAGACCCTGGAGGAGACCGGAGCCGACAACGTCGGCGGCATCATGGCGGCCGAGGGCGTCACGCCGTTCGAGCAGGCCGTGGCGTGCGCGATGACGTCCAAGATCGGTGTGGGCAACGCCCGCTTCCACACCGGCGGCGAGGCCGGCCCGGCCGACACCGTCTACCTGGGCGTCTTCCGCCGCGAGGCGCTGGAACGGGTCGGCGGCTACGACGAGCACTTCCAGCGCGCCCAGGACTGGGAGATGAACCACCGCATCCGCGAGACCGGCGGCCTGGTGTGGTTCCAGCCGCGCATGCGGGTGTCCTACCGTCCCCGGCCGAACGTCCGCGCCCTCGGGAAGCAGTACTTCCACTACGGCCGGTGGAGGCGGGTCGTCTCCCGCACCCATCAGGGCACGATCAACCTGCGTTACCTCGCCCCGCCGGCCGCCGTGCTGGCCATGTTCCTCGGCCTGGTCGTCTCGCCGTTCTTCTGGCCGGGGCTGCTCATCCCCGGCGGCTACGTCGTCGCGATCCTCGCGGGCTCGGTGCTGACCGGCCGTGGTCTGTCGACCGCCGCGCTGGTACGGCTCCCGCTCGTCTACGCCACGATGCACATCTCCTGGGGCACCGGCTTCCTGACCAGCCCGCCGGGGCTCAGCAAGCCCCGCCCCGAGGCTGAGAAGGCACGCCTACAGGACCTCTTCGAAGACTGAGGTGTCCAGCGCGAAGTCGACCGGGTCCGGAATGTGGATCTCCCCGCCGAAGGTGACGGACGCGGAGGTGTGATAGCGGCCGTCCTTCGGTTCGCTGAAGACGCTCACCGTCGGCGGCGTGGCGATGGGGTCGATGAGGAGCATGATCGGCACGCCGCCACTCGCGTAGATCCCCGGCTTCTTCCCGCGGTCGTCCTCGGCGCTTCCCCTGGACACCACTTCGGCCACCAGCTTCAGGCCGGAGGAGAGCAGTTCGCGTTCGCCCCACCTGGGGCAGTCCTTGGAGGCCAGCACGAAGTCGGGCTCCACCGGGTCCCGGGGGCCGTCGATGCAGACGTCGACGTTTCCCGACCAGGCACGCCATCCGCGCTCTCGGCAGAGGGAGCGGAAGGCGTCGTACAAAAGCATTGCGGACCAGCCGTGTTCGGGGGTGCCCACGGGGCTCACTATCAGCCTCCCATCAATGATCTCGGTCCGGAGCCCCGGCAGAGGCGGCAGCGAGTCGAACAGCTCACGGGGAGTGCTGGGTAGCGGCCGGTCGGCGACCGGTTGGAGCGTCGCATGGGGCTTGCGTGATGTGGCGACCATCGGCTGACGCGTCCCTTCGTGTCCGTATCGATACTCTCGGTGTATCGGCGAGTATTTCACTCTCGCGCGGAAAGGGCGATGGTTTCGGCGCCGGCCACCTCAATGCGGCTGTTCAGGGACGCCGCGGCGCAGGCGCGTTTGACGGCCTCGTCGAAGCGGGTCAGCGCGTCCGGGTGGTCGGGACCCAGCAGATGGGCGCGCAGCTCACGCCGGGCGCCGGCCATCGGGTCTTCACCCGCCGTCTGGAGGTGGCCCAGGACGCCGGGAAGCTCGCGCAGGTCGTCGCTGAGGAGGTACGCCGCGCCGGCGGTCGGGTAGCGGTGGCGGAACTCCGGCTCCGGCCGTCCCGCGACGTTCGTCACGGCATACGGCTTGCCGCTGGCCACGAAGTCCGTCACGACGCTGGAGATGTCGCCGATGAGCAGATCCGCCTGGTTGAAGCAGTCGTAGAGGCTCGGGCCCGCGCCCGTCACGGCGAGGTTCGGTACGGCGGGCACCCCCGAGCCTGCCGTACGGGCCTCCGAGCCTGCGGTACGCGGCTCGCTGAGGAGTGCCAGGATCCGCCGGTGAGCGGCACGTGCCGCCGGGGAACGGTGGCCGGTCAGCGGGTGGGGCTTGTAGATCAGCCTGACGGGCTGTCCGAGCAGGGCGCGGACCAGGGCGGGTCCCATCGTGACGATCGAGGTGTGGAAGAGGTCGTCGGTCCACCCCTCCCACGTCGGCGCGTAGAGGACGGTCCGGTACGGCACGACGCCCTGGGTGAAGGGGCTGCTCCGCAGCACTTCGGAGAGCTGGGGGCGGCCGACCTCCACGATCGCCTCGTCCCGGACTCCCACCTGGGCCCGCCGGTAGCGCTCACGCCCGGCCGGCCCCGCCACCCAGACCTCGTCGTACACCTTCGTGAACGGGTTGAACGACGCCTCCTTGTCGCTGTCGCCGTGGCCGATGAACACGCTCGTGACGCCGGGCACCCGCAGCATGTGGATGTTGTTGCCGACGTTCGACGCGAAGAGGGCGACCCGGGCCGAGTCGAGGCCGCGGAAGTTCATCAGGTCGACGGCTGACGGAATGCAGAGCACGGGCAGCGTCGTGCGCCCGAGGGCGTTGGCCAGCTCCCGCTCGCGCAGCACGACCAGCGCCCGGCAGCCGATCCGCTCCAGCGGGTCGAGCCACATCGTGGCCTGGTAGGCCGACTTCGGCGGGCCCGAGAAGTAGAGCAGCACATCCGGCTGGTAGGCGCGGACCTGCTCGTCCACGGCCCTGATGATCCGCCCCCGGTTCCGCAGGTGGGCGGCCCGCCGTACGTGCACGAGAAGGGCCGCGACGGCGGCCAGCTCCACCGCGACGGCCGCGATGGCCGCGACGGCCCCGGCCGCCCCGGCCACTCCCGCGGCCCCGATCGCTCCGGCCGGCCCGCCCGGGGCCCCAGGGCGGCCGGCCGTCAGCGCGCCGAACGCGGTGAGGCCCACGGGCAGCGCGTCGAGGTAGAGCAGCCGCGCGCCGCGCCAGTTGAGGAGCCTCTCCGGTGGCGCGGGCGGGATCCGCAGCGTCGACAGGTCGAGGTTCCTGGTGGTCACCGGCATGAGGTTGTGGCAGCGGTTCAGCAGATCCGCCAGCGCGGTCTGCACGGCACGCACGCCGTGGAAGGCGAACATCCCTCCGGCCAGCAGGACCAGCCACCGCGACTCAGCTCCGGCGATCCGCGCGACCAGCAGGACGGCGGCCGTCTCGCGCATCATGAAGCGGAGTGTGACCCCGAGATGGGCCCTGCCGAGCCGCTCCGCCGTCTTTCTCGGCAACGCGACCTCGGCCGCGTACGACAGGGGCACCACCGCCGCGAAAAGCCACGGAAGCGGCCACAGCGCGGCCGTGAGCAGCGCCGGATACGACCCGAGCAACACCCCTGCGAGCAGGGCGCGCTTCGCCCTGAACGTTCCCCCCATGCGCTGCTGCCTATCCCCCGACGACCCTTCGGGTCATCACCGTCTCATCGTGTGAGCCGTACGTCCACGACCTGGCCGGTGAGGCGGGAGAGCAGTACGTCGAGGCTGGTGCGGGCGACCGCGCTCGGCGACAGCAGCGTCGCGGCCGGCTCGTCGCCGAAGGCCCGCAGGCGCATGGGCGTGGCGGTCCGCTCGGGGTTCACGCAGTTGACCTGGATGCCGTGGCAGGCCCATTCGTCGGCCAGGGCCTGCGTGAGGTTCACGACGGCGGCCTTCGTGGAGGAGTAGAGGCTGTAGTCGGCCCGTCCCCGGGTGTAGGACGAGGAGGTGTAGAGCAGCAGGTGGCCCCGGGTCTCCGCGAGATACTTGACCGACGCCCTGGCGATGTTGACCGGGCCCAGGTAGTTGACCGCGACGATCTCCTCGACAGACGCCTGCCCCGCGTCGGCCAGCTTCCCCATGTGCAGCACGGCGGCCGTGTTCACCACGTAGTCGATGCGCCCGGTCTCCGCGTACACCCGGGCGAGGGCGTCCTCGACGGCGGCGGCGTCCTCGACCCGGACGCCGTTCAGGCTGCGGGAGAAGGAGTGCACGGCCGCGCCGTACCGGTTGGCGAGGCTCACGATGTCGGCCCCGATGCCGTAGCTGCCTCCGAAGACCACCACGGTGCGGCCTTCGAAGCCCCGGCGGTACTCGTCGTCGGTGAGCGCCGGAGCCGTGCTCTCGGCGAGCTGGAAGAGCTTGTCCGCGATGAACACGTCGACCGGGTGGGTGACCTTCATGTTGTGCTCGCTGCCCGGCACCAGGTAGATGGGCACGTCGGGCAGGTAGCGGAGCACGACGCCGCAGTCGTCGGTCGCGGGGAGCTTCTCGAAGTCCGGGTCCGCGAAGGCCCGCTCGTAGGCCGCCCGGATGACCGACAGCCGGAAGCACTGCGGGGTCTGACCGCGCCGGAGGCGCGACCGGTCCGGGATGTCGCGGATGATCTCCCCACGGGGGCCCGGCACGGCGACCACGATCGTGTCGGACGAGGGGATCGCCACGTCCACGGCCTCGTAGCGCTGGAGCGCGGCGACGCACTCGCTGATGATGCGGGGCTCGACCAGCGGCCGTACGGCGTCGTGCAGCAGCACGTCGCACTCCTCGTCGCCGAGCGCGCGCAGGGCCCGCCAGGTCGACTCGGTACGGCTCGCGCCCCCTTGGAGGATCTGCGTCACCTTGGTGTAGCGGTTCCTCCTGACGAGCTCGGCGGCCTCGTCGACGAAGCCGGCCGCCATCAGCACCACGACCTCGTCGATCTCCGGGTGGCCGTCGAACACGTCGAGCGTGTGCTCCAGGATGGTCTTGCCGGCGATCTTCAGCAGTTGCTTGGGGGTGTTCAAGCCGACCCGCTGCCCGATCCCTCCGGCCAGCACCACCCCGACCGTCCGAAGACGCGATTCCGCGATCATGATCTCCTCCCCGCACCCGACCATACCCGTGTGGGAAGACGGTGAAGGTGATTGCCAGCTAGTGATCACTCGGTTACGTTGCGATGTGACATCCCGTAGGCATTCTCAAGCTGCTGAAGCGCTTGCGAAGCGCGAACGACGGGGAAACCACCGACCTTGGGAGTGGAGCTGAGCAAGCGGGGCGTTATGGGCGATCTCCCGCCGAGTCCTGAGATCGCCGGCACGGTGGCGCTGGTCTACGCGACCTCGCCCGCCGCCGGGCTGCGCTGTGACGCCGGAAGCCTCCTGCAGCGGCTCACCCGCCAGCTCGTCCTGCTGCCGGTCCGCGACCTGCACGTGGTGACGCGCGGCGACGACGGCTTCCCGTCCGTGGACGGCATGCGGCACACGGTCATGGCGAGCGACGGGCTGGCCGAGGACCTGCGGATCGTGGCCAAGGTCGCCAGGTCCTCCACGTGCCCGGTGGCGGTGCTGCCCGGCGACGTCGTGGCTCACACCGAGGCCCTCGCGGCCCTGCTGGAGCACCCGTCCCGGGGCACGGGGGCGATCGTGGCGAACGGCGAGGCCGGGCCGCTCCGCCCGCCCGTCAGGACCGAATGGGGCCGCGTCGTCTCGGCCGGAAACTCCTTCCACGAGGTCGCGTGGGCCAACGGCACCTTCCGCGGCGTCCTCCAGGTGGGGGAGGCGCACCTCGCGAGCCTCGCCGACGTCGCCGACGAGCTGGCGGACCTCGCGCAGAGCCGCCACCTCGGCCGCGCCGCCGACACCGAGGTCGCCGACCTGCTGCTGGCCGGCCTCGTGCGCGCCGGAGTGCCCGTGATGGCCACCGCCATCGGCAGGCTGCACTGCGAGCGGGTCGTGGGCCGGCTCGCGGCGGACGCCGCCATCCAGCGGCTCGCCGAGGTGGACGAGCCGGAGGCGCGGCTCGACGCCGCCATCAAGACCGGTGACGGCTTCTTCTCGACCTACTGCGTCAGCTCGTGGTCGCGCCATGTCGTACGGCTCGCCGCCCGGCTCCGCCTCACCCCGAACGCCGTCACCGGGATCTCCGTCGGCCTCGCGGTCATCGCGGCGATCTGGTTCTCCGACGGCAGCCGGGTGGCCCAGATCATCGGGGCCGTGGCGCTCTATCTGTCGTTCGTGCTCGACTGCGTGGACGGCCAGCTCGCCCGCTACACGCGCGCCTTCTCCCCGCTGGGGGGCTGGCTCGACGCGATCGCGGACCGTGTGAAGGAATACGTCGTCTACGTCGGGCTCGCCCTCGGCTACGCGGCCGGGCCCGGCGGGCCGCGCGGCATCTGGGCGCTCGCGGTCGGCGCGATGATCCTGCAGACGATCAGGCACATGGTCGGCTTCTCGTATGCCGGGGCGGTCGCGGACGCCGTCCGGTCCGGCGCGGTGCGAACCGGCCCGCCGCGCTCGCTCGCCGTCCCCTGGGACACCCCGCCGGACCCGCGTTCGATGCCGGGATCGCAGGCGTTACAGGGCGCCGGGTCCGTGCTGGCCCTGTCGAGGCGGTTCGACCACGGCGTGGCCTACTGGATGAAGAAGATCATCGTCTTGCCCATCGGGGAGCGGATGGCGCTGATCGCCGTCACGGCGGCCGTGGCCGACGCCAGGGTGACGTTCCTCGCCCTGCTCGGCTGGGGCGGGGGCGCGCTCCTCTACACGGTCGCCGGCCGGATCGCGAGGTCACTCGCATGACGTGCGGCGTACATGACGGACGCGCTCGCGTCCGTGCTCGGGTAACGGCGGGGTGGGCATGATCTCGGTACAGATGACGCCGGTGCCGCGCGGCACCGTGATGGCCTACCGCGACGACGGGGTGCTGTCGAGGGCCATGGGCATGCTGGTCGCCGGGCAGCTGCCGCCGCTCCCGCCCGCGATGGCGGGGGCCTTCGTGACCGGCGTCCTGCTCCTCGTGGGGGTGGCGGGGGCGGACGACCTCGCGGTGTTCGCCCCGGCCGTGGCCTTGCTGCTGGCCGGGTCGGGCAGCTCCCACCGGCATGACGGGCGGCTCGACTGGCTGGTCCCGCCGATCCTGCGGCTCACCGAATACGGCTTCGTCGCCTCGGTCGGCTTCGCCCGCGACGTGCCGCCGGTGCTGATCTTCGCGGTCCTCGGGGCGATGGCCTTCCACCACTACGACACCGTCTACCGGGTGCGGCAGCACGTCTACCCGCCGCCGTGGCTCGCGACCCGGGGGCTCGGGTGGGACGGCAGGATGCTGGTCGTGGCCGTCGGCGGGCTGCTCGACGCGGTGACCGTCATGTTCGGCCTGCTCGCCGCCTACCTGTGGGTTCTGTTCTGCTGGGAGAGCCTCACCTGCTGGCTGGCCGCGCCCCGGGCGGTGGACGAGGCGGCCGACGGGGGACCGGCGGATTAACGGGAAGCCAACTCCGGATTACCCACACTGGAGCAAAAGCCAACTAACCTTTGAGGTTACTGCCTGACGCTCGACCTCAAGGAGTGCACGAAATTGCTCGGAATGGTGCTGGCCGCCGGGGCCGGACGTCGCCTGCGGCCGTACACCGACACGCTCCCCAAGGCGCTGGTGCCGGTCGACGGTGAGACGACGATCCTCGACATCGCCCTGCGCAACTTCGCGGCGGTGGACCTCCGCGACGTCGTGGTCATCGTCGGATACCAGGCGCGGGCCGTGCGCGAACGGCAGGCCGACCTCGAGCGGCGCCACGGGGTGAAGCTGACCCTCGTGGACAACGACAAGGCCGAGGAGTGGAACAACGCGTACTCCCTGTGGTGCGCGCGCGACTACTTCGAGCAGGGCGCGCTGCTGGTGAACGGTGACACCGTCCACCCGGTGTCGGTCGAGCGGACGCTGCTGTCCTCCGAGGACGGCGCGGACATCCTGCTCGCCGTGGACGACGTGAAGTCCCTCGCGGACGAGGAGATGAAGGTCACCCTTGAGGACGGCCACCTCAAGAGGATCACCAAGCTGATGGACCCCTCCGAGGCGTACGGCGAGTACATCGGGGCGACGCTGATCCGTCCCGGCGCGGCCGAGCGGCTGGCCGACGCCCTCCGGGCGACGTTCGAGCGCGACCCGCAGCTCTACTACGAGGACGGCTACCAGGAGATGGTCGTCCGCGGGGAGAAGATCGCGGTCGCTCCGATCGGCGAGGTCGACTGGGTCGAGGTGGACAACCACGACGACCTGTCCAAGGCCCGTGAGATCGCATGCCGCTACTAGCGGTCGCTTCGGCCTTGGCCGCCCCCCACGCAGTCTCGCCGCCTGAGGAGTTCTGATGCCGATTTTGGCAAGGATGCTCCCCGCCCCCCTCACGATGGAGGTCCGGCGGGGCGCGATCGCGCAGCTCGGCTCGTTGCTGGCCGACAGCCGGGTCGCCACCTCGGGACGGGTCGCCGTAGCGGTGGGCGCGAGCCAGGGCGACAGGATCGCCCAGGTCATCGCCCCTTCCCTCGGTGAGGCGAAGATCTTCCGGGTGCCCGACGGCACGGTCGACGCGGCCGTGTCCCTCGGCGCCGACCTCCGCAAGGGCGCCTACGAGGCCGTCGTCGGCGTCGGCGGCGGCAAGACCATCGACGCCACCAAGTACGCCGCGTCGCTGGCCGGGATCCCCATGGTGGCCGTGGCGACCAACCTGTCCCACGACGGCATCTGCTCGCCGGTCGCCTCCCTCGTCCACGAGGGAGGGAAGGGGTCGTTCGGCGTGCCGATGCCCCTCGCGATCATGGTGGACCTCGACTTCGTGCACGACGCCCCCGCGTCCCTGGTCCGGGCCGGCGTCGGCGACGTGGTCAGCAACCTGTCGGCCATCGAGGACTGGCAGCTCGGCAACACCGAGCGCGGCGAGCCCATCGACGGGCTGGCCATCGCCATGGCCCGGACGGCGGCCGAGTCGGTGATCGGGCGGGACGACTCCATCGAGTCGGACGCGTTCCTGACCGTCCTGGCCGAAGCTTTGATTCTCTCTGGTATGTCTATGGTCATCGCTGGGTCAAGCCGTCCGGGGAGTGGCGGCGATCATGAGATCCTTCATGCCGTGGATCAGCTGTTCCCAGGAACGTCCAACCACGGCGAGCTCGCCGGGATCGGCGCGGCGTTCTGCTTCTTCCTCCGTGAGGACGCACACCGCCTCGACCAGATAGCCGGCTGCCTCAGGCAGCACGGGCTGCCGGTCGTGCCGGAAGACGTCGGCCTGACGGCCGACCAGTTCACCGCCGCCGTGATGCTGGCCCCCAGCACCCGGCCCGGCCGTTACACCATCCTTGAGCACCTCCGCCTGTCGGAGGTCGAGGTCCGTGCGAGAGTTGAGGACTATGTCCGCGCCGTCGGTCGCTGAGATCCGCGCGGTCGCCCAGCCGCAGACCACGATGGACCGCCGCAGCGGCGAGCATTGGGCCGGCCTGTTGTACATGCGGCGGCTGTCCATCTACGGCACCTGGCTGCTTGCCAGGACGCCCATCACGCCCAACCAGGTCACCGGTCTGATGATCCTGTGCGGTGTGGCGGCGGGAGCCGTGCTGGCCCTGCCCGGGATCGGGGCGGCGGTCGGGGCCGCGCTGCTGATCCAGCTCTACCTGCTGCTCGACTGCTCGGACGGGGAGCTCGCCCGGTGGACGGGCCGCACGTCGATCACAGGGGTCTACCTCGACCGCGTCGGCCACTACTTCGCGGAGGCGGCTCTGCTGATCGGCCTGGGGTTCCGGGCGTCGCAGACCCTTCCCGACTGGTACACCGTGCTGGGCTTCGCCGCGGCGCTGGGCGCGATCCTGATCAAGTCGGAGACCGACCTGGTCGACGTCGCGCGGGCCCGTTCCGGCCTGGTCGCGGCCACCGAGGCGGCGGCCGGGCAGTTCGTGTCACGACGGCTGGGCCTCGCCCGCAGGATCGTCGGCGCGACCCGCTTCCACCGGGTCATCCAGGCCGTCGAGCTGTCGCTGATCGTCGTGGTGGCGGCCGTGCTCGACCTCTGGTTCCCGGCGACGCGGGTGCTCGTCGTCGCCTGCGCCGTCATCGCGGCGATCCAGCTCGTCCTGCACCTGGTGAGCATCCTGGCGTCGAGGCGGCTGTCGTGACCTGCTCCGGGCGAGTGAACCGTCACATTACGGGTAAGCGCCTGAGTCATCCGTATACCGTTGGTTTGGTAGGGGTTTCCCGGCAGTTCCGATACGCTTATTTTTTAGTAAACAGGCAGATTCCGGATGGCCCGGCCGTACAGACTCGGTGATCATGAAATCGTGTGTAGTCCGCCATACGTTGGGGCGATGACGCGATGAAGATTTCATGTGTCATCCTCACCATGGGAAACAGGGTCGCCGAGCTGGACCGCGCGGTGGAGTCCGCGCTCACGCAGACCGACGGCGACGTCGAAGTGGTGATCGTCGGAAACGGCGCGGACGTGCCGGCGCTCACGGCCGGGCCCCTGCCCGGCACCGCCGCCACGGTCAAGACAGTACGGCTCACGCGCAACGCGGGCATTCCAGAGGGCCGCAACCGAGGCGTCCAGGAGTGCTCCGGTGACGTGGTCCTCTTCCTGGACGACGACGGCTGGTATGCCAACCCGAAGGTCGCCGCGCACGTCCGTGAGCGGTTCACCCACGAGCCCGACCTCGCGGTGATCTCCTTCCGGGTCATGGACCCGGAGGGCGGATCGGTGCAGCGGCGGCACGTCCCCCGGCTCCGCGCGGGCGACCCCGAGCGGTCCTCTCCGGTCACGACGTTCCTCGGCGGCGCCTGCGCCATCCGCAAGTCGGCGTTCCTCCAGGTCGGCGGCCTGCCCGAGCGGTTCTTCTACGCCCATGAGGAGACCGACCTGGCCTGGCGGCTGCTCGGCGAGGGCTACCGCATCGAGTACGACGCCGAGACCGTCATGTACCACCCGCTGGTGCTGCCCAGCCGGCACGCCGACTTCTACCGGCTGAACGCGCGCAACCGCGTGTGGCTGGCCCGCCGCAACCTTCCCTGGCCTCTCGCCGTGCTGTACCTGCTGAACTGGGTCGTGCTCACGCTCGCCCGGGAGCGGTCGGCGGTGGCTCTCCGGGCCTGGTTCCGCGGGTTCGCCGAAGGGGTGCGCCAGGCGGCGGGCGAGCGGCGCCCGATGGCCTGGCGGACCGCCTGGCGCATGCTCCGCCTCGGCCGCCCGCCCATCGTCTAGCCGCACATCTCGTCCCCCTCCCCCCTCTCCCCGGCGTGATCATGCACAGATTCCGTGCCGGTCGTGCTGACCAGGCTGAACCTCGTGGGTGATCATGCACGGGATCCGTCTCGGTCGTGCGCTCGTCCAGGCCTCCGTCAGGGCTGGACGGTCTCCGCCTCCCCGAACAACATCGTGACGTGGCCGACGGTGCTCGTCATCAAGGCGGGCTTGGGGAGGCCCAGCTCGCTCAGCTCCTTGGCGATCGGATGGTTGCCCAGTCTGATCAGCGCCCCGCCGGGCCGCGACCGGACGCCGTGCGGGCGCGTCGTCCACGGGATGCGCCGGGTGACCCCGTCGAGATGGGCGTAGGCGCTCAGCGGCGCCGCCCCCTTTGTCCCGCTCGTGCCGTCGTGGCCGCCCCGGAGATCGGGCGTCCGCGCCGGTGGGAGCGGTATGCCGGGCCGGATCAGCAGGTCGACGACCAGCCGCCCGTCCTTGCGGACGATGCACCGCTTGTACGGCGTGGCCAGGCGCACGTCGATTTCCGCCAGTTCCTTGGGGAAGCCCCAGATGCTCCGCCCCGCCTCCAGCGTGAATCCCTGATCGACGGGCAGCCAGTGGACGAACGCGCCGAACCCGGATCCGCGCAGGTCCTTGAGACCGGCCAGGGGACCGCGTCGCGGCGGCGGACCGGCCTCGGGCGGCCGCACCAGGAACGCCACGCCGAACTCCTGGTAGGAGTCGAGGTCGGAGTCCCGATACTCCACGAAGGCCAGCGTGCAGACGGCCTTGCCCGGCAGCACCTCCGTGACGTCCATTCGGGAGTACGCGAGGACGGCTCGGGCGGCGTCGGCCCGGACGAGATACATGGCGCTGCAGATCGTGGCATCGCGGACCTCGACCGGCAGGTCGACCAGGCGGCCCTGAATGAGATGGCTTGCCATACCCCAAGTAGAACAAGCCCGGCCCTCCGGCGATAGCCGTACATGTGGCTGGGCGGGGGTATTCCCGTTGCCACTCGAAGACGGACTGATGCCGAGGAGTCTCCCCGGCTATCCCCGGCTAGACGGGGACGGCGCGGTTGCGGTGCCGGGCGGCGACGCGGGTCGGGACGTCGGCCCATTGTTCGAGCTGGGCGACGAAGTCCCGGGCCGCCGAAGGCCAGTGGTAGTGGCGCAGGGCTTCCGCGTGGCCGCGGGCGCCCATCGCGGCCCGTCGCTCGGGGGCGTCGCGCAGGTCCAGCACGGCCCGGGCCACGGTGTCCGCCACGGCGTCGACGTCCCCGAACGGCACGACGCTCCCGCAGCCGACCCGGTCCACCAGCGAGGCGGCCCTGGCCAGCGGAGTCGTGATCACCGGAATGCCGCGCGACATGTACTCGATGACCTTCGTCGGAGTGGAGTCGCGATAGTTCGGCACGTCGTGCAGGAGGGACAACCCCGCGAGGGCGCCCTCGGCCATCCGCAGAGCGTGCTGGTTCGGCACGTACCCGAACCAGTCGAGCACGCCCTCACGCTGGGCGTCCCGGAGCAGCGGCCGGATCTCGGCGTCCGCCGGGCCGATCAGGTCCAGCCGGATCTGGTGGGCCTTGAGCCGCCGCGCCAGCTCGACCATCTCGACCGCGCCGCGCGCCTCGGAGAGGTGGCCGACGTAGACGATCCGATTGTCGCCGGGCGGCGGGGGCGGCGTCTCCGGTACGTATGTGTGGTTCGGCACGACGGGGTGGTCCCCGGTGAACCGCTCGCGGTAGGACTCCTCCGCGAGGATCAGGTGCAGGCGGCGCTCCGCACGCCCCTCCATGCCCCGGATCAGCGGGGGCAGGACACCCCGCAGCGCGTCCGGAAGGTACGGCTTGGCCTCCAGCGCTCCGGCCGTGTCCTCGTGGACGTCCCACACCGTCGGCGGCCTCTTGCGGGGCAGCGCGAGCAGCAGCTCGATGTCATGGACGAGAAGCAGGTCGGCGTCCTTGACGCCCCTTCCGATCGCCGCCCGCGCCGCCTTGAGGGCCTTGCCCCGGCGCAGGCCGACCGCCCGTGGCACGTCGATGGGCCGGATCCCCTGCTGCGGCGTCACGTTGCAGTGGGTGAACGGCGCGATGAAGGTGACGTCGTGTCCGGCGTCGAGAAGTGCCCGGATCTGCCGATGCGTGATCCGCGCGTCCTCCGGATGATGCACTATCGTGCCGACACATACCCTCATAGAGCGAGGCTTGCCGTCCGGTCCGAAGTGTCCGGATGCGCCGGGTGAATGGGCCCCGAACTGCGGCTGAACATCCTGCTACGCGTGTGATCCCGAAGCCTGGGCGCCCGCCCCGCTGAGCTCGGCCGCGGGCTTCTGCGACTGCCGGTAGAGCCACGTCAGGCGCGGTTCGAGCAGCCACTTGAACACCGTGCGGGTGATCGGCATGCAGAGCACGATGGCGAGGGCGAAGCACGCGCTGGCGATGGCGGCAACGCCCAGCGGGCCGTACAACCAGGGGACGTTCAGCCAGCCCATCTCTTTGGCGATCAGCACCGGCACGCCGTGCAGCAGGTAGCAGTACAGCGTGCGGGTGCCGAGGTCGGAGAACCAGGTCTCCCGCCGGGGGATCAGCGACATCACGGCCGCCGACATGGTGAGCGCGGCGGCGAGCAGCGCCATCCGCAGGGCCATGCCCTTCCACCAGATCAGGTGCAGGTCGTTGTAGCTGTTCTTGTAGTAGATGGGGTCGAGCTTGATGGAGTAGTTGCTGACCAGGTAGACGGCCGCGGCCGCCGCGCCGAGCAGCACGAGGACGGACAGCACCCGGACCCAGGCGCGCTTCAGGAAGTCGAACAGCCCCGGCTTGATCACGAGACCCAGGACGAAGAACGGCATCAGCCCGAAGAACCGGTCCATGCTGAAGTCGCCGGGCAACTCCGACAGGCCCGAGAAGAGGTACACGATCATCGCGATGAGCATCGGATAACGCATGCGCTTCCACACCGGCGTCGAGAGCCGCCAGAACAGTAGCGCGATCAGGTACCAGTTCAGCCACGCCGGGTCGATGATCGTGATGCTCCACTTGTGCCCCAGGGCGGCCCGGAGCGCGGCGTAGCCGACCTCGACGATGACGTACGGCACCAGGAAGGTGTCGACCAGCTTGTTCGTCTTCGCATTGGAGTTCCAGAAGTTCCTGGAGAGGTAGCCGCTGATGACGACGAACAGCGGCATGTGGAAGACGTAGATGAACAGATAGGCCGCCCGGGCGGAATCGGCTGCCAGGGTGGGGACCAGCGAGTGCCCGGTGACCACGAGCGCGATCAGGACGAACTTGACGTTGTCCAGGTACGGCTCGCGCGGCCGCTTGGCCTCTGGCGCGGGCTCCAGCTCCTGCTCGGGCTGCGGCCCGTCCCAGTCGGCCGGTACGGCGGGCCGTACGGGATGGGGGGCGAACTGGTCGAGGGCGAACTGGTCGAGCGCCGCCGGGGACGCCTGGGCCCAGGCGGGCAGCGGAAGCGGGTGCTCGACGGGCCGGTCGTCGGTCGTGCCGGTCCTGCCGAGGGACTGTTGGCCCCCCGTCGCGCGTGCCGGTCCCGTCGGGTCCGCCGCGCCCGCTGGGCCCGTCTCCTGGGCGCCGCGCCGCCACGGGTCCCACGAGCCGGAAGGCGACGCGAGGTCAGACGCGAGGTCAGACGCGAGGTCAGACGCGAGGTCATCGGGAAGCTCGGGCCACTCGGGGCCCTGGGCTCCGCGGACGGCGCTCCCGAAGGTGACCTGCGGAGTGGGCAGGTCCGCCGGAGGCCGCGCGGGAGCCGGGAAGTCCTGCGGTCCGGTGTTATTGAAAGGGGTGCCCTGGAAAGCGGTGCTCTGGATGCCGCTGCCGTGGAGATCGCTGCTGTGGGGATCGCTGCTGTGGGGATCGGCTTGGGGGCCGGTCCCGATGTGGAAGGTCGGCCGCTGCGGGGACGCGGCGCGGGGATCCCCCTGCGCTGTTCGAGACGAGGGCCGGGCCGGTGAGTTCGGGTCGCCCTGCGCGGAGCCCGAGAAGTAGTCGAACCCCTCCGGGGGTGTCGCCAGCTCGGGCTGCCGGCCCGGTCCGGCCGCCCCCTTCTTGCGCGGCTGCCGTACGGGCAGCGGTGGCCTGTCGCGTTGTGCCTGGTTCTCGGACCCCTGGGGCCCCACGAAAGCGCCGCCCGAGGGGAACTGGCGGATGGCCCCGTCACGCGTGACTCCTGTCGCTCCCGGTCCGGGCTGTTGCGAGGCGTTGGGAGTCGAGCCGGGGGATGCTTGGTCTTTCGCCGCGGGGGGAAGCCCGTCGCCGTCCTGAGCCGGCCCGTCGACGGTGATGCGGCTGATCACGCCGGTCGGCGCGTCTTCGGCATCGGGGGTGACGCCTGGCCTCGTAACCGGAACCGGAGGGTGCTGGCGGGTGTCACTCACGAGAAAAACGCTCTGCTATCTGTTGGAGGCTCGGGGGGCGGTCGCGTCTCGCGAATCCTCGAGATCCGCAGACCTGTGTCCTGGGTCGGACCCTAGCGAAGGCGCCCCGACGGATCAGCCGAACGGGCGAACAGGGCGCGTTCGCCAGATCCCCCACCCTAACGTCATCGCGATCAGATGTCGCGCCTGGGCCGAAACGTAACCGATGTGACACCAGTTGAGATCTTCGTCAAACACCGCGGCCCCTCGACTCCGCCTCCCAGGTGGCCCTCCTATGGCGGGGCTCAGCTGGCGCAGATGTTGGTCTCGGACGTGACGGCGTTGTCCCCGACCTGGAGGGGGACTCGGACGCCCTTCCAGTCGGCTCCGACGACGAGTTGGATCACCGGACCCGGCACGCGGCCCTTCGGCGCGTCAGGCGGCGGAGAAGTCGGAGTGAACGGCTGTGCCGGGCCGCTCGCCGCCTTGCCGGTCTCGGGAGAGACCGGAATCAGCAGCTTGCCGGCCAGAAGCTTGGCGTAGTCCCAGCCCTGCCCGGTGTAGCGGATCATCGTCTTCGGCTGGTCGGTGCCGTCGGCCTTCCGGGCGTCGCCGACTCCGACGACCTTGAAGCCCTGGGCGGCGAGGGCCTCCGCCACTTCCTTGCCCCTGCCGGCGGTGTTGGTGCCGTTGTAGACCTCGACCTTGACCTGCTGTGGCTCAGTGATCGCGGGACCCGCGGGCTTGGTCGGGGCGCTGGACGCCCCGCCGGACGCGGCGGCGCTCGGGGTGGCCGACGGGGTCACCTGCGTGTCGCCGTTGATGCCGGCGAACAGATTGTTCGCGTCCGGCTGCTTCCAGACGACCCGCGCCTGGGGGTTCGCCGGGTCGGGAATCCATGGCACCGTGGTGGCCTTGAAGCCCTTCGCGCTCAGCTTCGACGCGCTCTGGGCAATCTGGATCAGCGCCTCGGTGTTGAGCGCGTCGTCCATCGTCACGGACTTGGCCGCCGCGGTAATGAAGCCGGTCAGCTTGGGGATGTCGGTGAGCAGAGCGCTGCTCGTCGCCTTCTTCACCACCTGGGAGATGAAGACCTGCTGACGCTTGATCCGCCCGATGTCGCTGCCGTCGCCGATGTGATGACGCAGGCGCACGTAGGCGAGGGCGGTTTCCCCCATAACCAAGTGCTTGCCCTTGGTCAGGTTGAACTTTGCCTGCCTGTCGTTCACATCCTGCGGCAGGCAGATCTGGATCCCGCCCAGGGCGTTCACGATGTTCTTGAAGCCGGTGAAGTCGACCTTCACATAGTGGTCGATGCGGATCTGTGTGAGGCTCTCGATGGTCCGCCGCGTGCAGATCATGCCGCCGTCACTGAACGCGGAGTTGATCATGCCCAGATGTGGGGGGACGGCTGCCCCGGTTCTGGAGTAGCACTTGGGGATCATCACCATCGAGTCGCGGGGGAAGCTGATCAGTGTCGCCCCGTCGCGATTGGGAGACACGTGCAGCAGCATGATCGTGTCCGTCCGCTCGCCGTCGTTGACGAGGTGCTGGCCGTACTTCTTGTTGTCCCCGGCTCGGGTGTCCGACCCGACGAGGAGCACGTTGATCGCCCCTGTCTGGTTCTCCGGGCGGTTCTTGTCGAGGTCGTCGGTGGACGCTCCCCGGTTGAAGAGGCCGAACGTGTCCCGGTAGAACTTGTACGCGGTCAGCGTGCCGATCACCAGGACGCTTGTCAGGACGACGCTGATCCAGCCCGCCACGCTCAGGCCGCGCCTGCCGCCGCCACCACGACCCCGGCGTCGTGGCTCGTCGTCGTGAGGGACGTCGGGAGGTACGGAGCCGCCGCCCGGCGCCCTGCGGGGAGCCGTGGGTCCGGTGTAGTCCTCCGCATAACTCTCCGCTCCCCTGGTGCCTCTGCCTCCCCGGGCGCCTCCGGCGTACGCGACGGTCTGCTCGCTGTCGTAGGCCGGCTCGTCCTCGGAGCCGCGCCTGCGACGGCGTCGCCTGGGGGCGTCGTCCTCGCCCAAGTCTTCGCCGTACGTTCCCTTGCCGGGGGAGACGTCGGCCGCGTGGCCGCTGCGGCGGCCACGCGGGGGGCCGTAGGAGTCGCCCCCGTGGGACGGGTCCCCGCGACCGTCAGGGGCCGGGGGTGCGTAGCCGGGAGCAGACGCGTAATCGGGGGTGTAGGCCCCCCGTCCCGGGGTAGCGGCTCCGTAGCCCCCTCGGCCTCCGGAGTGATCGAAGGCGCCGCCGTACGAGTCGGAGACGGTGTCGGAGGGGCCCCAGACCTTCTGGTCGGATGTCGCGGGAGGCGCCGCCTGGTTGCGGGCGGCGCGGCGGCGGTCGCTCAACGGGCTCTCCTCGCCTGGAGGATCGCCGGACGTGTGGGCGAACAGTTGGAGCTACTACTGCTTCGCTCGCACACTTGTCCTCCTTGCCTGGCGATCACTCATCGCGCTCACGAGATTAGTCACGCGAGCATGTGAGAGCGCCGCGATCGGTGGATTCGGGGCGGCGATCACGCCGTCCCGCACCGGGATGATCTGACGGGGAAGCATACTAAAACCCGGACATTTCAGGGTATGCACAAAACCGGGGCTTTACTCGGATTTCACTTTGTCGGCTGTGGTCCCAGGTCGCGGGCGGGTTCGAGGACGAGGACCGGGCGGATGGCCATGGCGGCGGCAAGACATGCCAGCGGCACCACGGGCAGCACGTACCGATAGTCGAACTCGGCGGTGGCCGGCGGCACCACCAGTAACACCAGCGCCGCCACCCACGTCAGGGACACCCCCTTTGTGGTGATCATGCATAATTTCCCGGGCATGGCGCCCGCCTGGGCGGACTTCCGGCGTGACCATGCACGGGCCCCGGCCATCGCCGGCGGCACGAGGAGAACGGCCAGCAGCAGCGAGCCGGGCATGAACGCCACCCTCTGGTAGGCCCGCATCCAGGCGGCGTACGGCTCGGCGATCCGCACGGTGAGCGAGCCCTCCTCGTACTGCTCGGCGAACATCTTCCCGACGACCGCCGGGTGGCGTCCCGGCGGAGGCGGCACCGTGGCGGGGAACTCGTAATACCCGTAGGTCTCGGGGTTCGGGTAGATGGGCCGCCCATCGGCGAACGAACGGCCCAGCTCGCTGAGCACCGAGCCCGCGTAGTCGAGCGGCTGGCTCCGGATGGCGAGCCAGGCGAACCGCCCGGCCAGCGTGTCGGTCTCGCGGGTGAACGTGATGCCGGGCAGCCGCACCAGCGGAGAGGCGGCGTCCCAGATGTACTCCTGCGACGGCGGCCGGCTTTCCGGTGGCCGGGGGTCGCACAGCACCGCCACGTCGGGGGGCGGCCTCATGACCACGCAGTCGGCGAAGGCCATCGTGCGGGAGTAGAGGAACACCCCGTTCGCCCCCACGAGCCCCACCCGGTGATTGGTGGCGTAGAACCAGCCGCCGTAGGCGCCGATGGGCACCAGCGCGGCCAGCAGGAACGCCACCAGCGACCGCCGAACCGTCCTTCCCGCCCCATCGCGGTAGCCGTACCAGAGGAGGAAGAAGGCGAAGACGGCGATCAACGGCAGGCCGACGGTCCTGGTCAGGGTGGCGGCGGCGAGGAGCAGGCCGACGGCGGCGGCCGTCCACGGGGAGGGGCCCCGGGTGAGCGTGAGGCACGCCGCCGCGACGATCAGGAAGGTGAAGAGTGAGTCGGAGACGAGCAGGTGCTCCAGCTCGATCTGGTACGCGTCGAGCAGCACCGGGACGGAGGCCAGGATCCCGGCCCAGGCGGGCGCACCCCGGCGGAGGACGGTCAGGTAGACCATCACGCCGACGGCCAGGCCGAGCAGGTGCTGGACGAACGTGACCACGGCGAAGCTGTGCAGCGGCTCCAGCAAGCGTAGGAATATCGGGTAGCCCGCCGGACGCACGAGATCGGGCCGGAGCCGCATGGCTGTCACGACATAGGTGTAGGAGTCCGGAAACCAGAGCGCGGGCCGGTATCCGATCATGGTGACGATACGGAGGAGGGCCCCGAGGCCGAGCACTCCGAGAAACCACCTGTGCGTCCGAGCCCAAGGCGCGACGCGCCTGATCTGCGCCACCCTCACTCCCGCCCCCGATGGTCTCCCGGCGTACGCTACCGGCTCCCGGCGCCGGCTGTGGCCTGCGTTCGGCGTCGAGGACAGGGCTGCGGACTCACCTGCGGACTCGCCGGCGCCATGCCGACGTCATATGGCAGATCAGGTCGCCGGGACGGGTGATTGTCGGACCAAGCGGCTACGCTCGCCTCATTCCAACGAACCGATTCGATCGCTCCCAGTGGCGGACCACATGGCCGTCGGCGGGCCGGGTGCTCGCCGTCCTCTCCGCCGTGCCCGCGCTCGCTCTGAGCGGGTGGCTGCTCGCCGGGCTGCCGCTGCTGCTGCTCGGGTGGTTCCGGCCGCTGCCCATGGTGCTGTTCGGCGGAGGCCTGGCCGTCCTTCTGTGCGTGTACGGCCTGCGCCGCCTGCCGGAGACGGTGGAGTCGGCGGCCTGGCAGACGGCGGCAGTGCTCGGCATCGCCGTGGCGTCGGGCGTGTTCAACGGGTTCTTTCATGGCGAGCAGCTGATCGTCCGGCGTGATCCGGCCACCTATGCGCAGTACGCCATCTGGCTGGCCCGGCATGGGTCCCTGCCCATCCCCTTCGGCGACTTCGGCGCCCCGGATCCGGCCCTGCGGTTCGCCAGCATGGGTTTCTTCGGCTGGGACGGCGGGATCGTCCCGCAGTTCATGGCCGGGCCTCCCATGATCCTTGCGATCGGCCACTGGCTCGGCGGCGTCCCCGGGCTTCTGCTCGTGCCGCCGGTCCTCGGGGCGCTCGCGGTGCTGACCTTCGCCGGGACGGTCGCGCGCCTGGTCGGCGCCCGGTGGGCCCCCCTGGCGGCGCTGGTCTTCGCGGTGAGCCTGCCCATCCTCTATACGTCCCGGACGACGTTCAGCGAGATCCCGTCGCTGATCCTGCTGTTCGGCGGCATGAGCCTGCTGCTCGACGCCCGGTTCCGGCTGCGGGCGGCCCTCCTGGGAGTGGGGTTCCTGCCTGCGGCGCCTCACCTGGCGGCCCCGGATCCAGGCCCTCCCGAGGGGGCTCGACCGGTGGGCCTGGCGACCAGACGTTCGCGCAGGCTGTCGGGGGCGCTCGCGGCGGCCAGGAACGCTCAGTCCAGCGGCGCCCCGTTGACGGCGGCCCTGGCGGGGCTCGCGTTCGGGGTGGCCCTGCTCGTGCGCATCGACGGCCTCCGCGACGTGCTCCCCGTGCTCGCGTTCGCCGGTTTGCTAATCGCCCTCGGCCGGGTGTCCCGCGCACGGCGCAGCGCCGACAAGGACGCCTCCGGGGAGACCGGCCTCGGGTCGATCGGCTCGGTCGAGAGTTCAGTCGCGACCTCCCCTGAGGGCGGCGATCCGGGGGAGGATGGCGGAAGGGAAAGCGCGGCAGCGGGCAGCGCGGCTCGGGTTGACGCGTTGGGGGGCGGCGCGGCGGGGAGCCGGACTGCCGCCCTGCGGACGTTTCCCGAGGGACGGCTCGGCGTTCCTTTACTGGCCGGGCTGGCCATTGGGGCGGCGTACGGGTTCGTGGCCTGCTATGTGCTCGCCCGGCCCTACCTGAACTACCTGTCCGGATCGCTCAAGCCGCTGCTCGCGATCTGCGTGGCCTTCGTCGTGCTCACCGTTGCCGGTACGGCTCTCGCGCCCCGGATCGCGGCCCGGGTGAACGGGTCCTCCGGGGGCCGGTTCGCCAGGAGGCTGCCGGACCTCGCGGCCGCTCTCGTGGTGCTGGTCGTGGCCGGCCTCGCCGTACGGCCATGGATCCAGACGGAGCATCGCTGGCCGGTCACGCGGGAAGACATCGTGACGGCCGGCTTCATAGAGAACACCCAGCGTGCCAACCATCTGCCCCTCGATGGCACGCGGCTCTACTACGAAGACTCGCTCTACTGGGTGTTCTGGTACGTGGGTGTTCCGGTGGTCGTGCTGGCCACACTGGCGGCGGCCGTACTGGTGCGCCGCCTGGTCCGGGGGCGGGAGTTCGGCTGGCTGCTGCCTCTGGCGATCATCGGCTGGACGACCGTGACGACGCTGTGGCGCCCCGCCATCACGCCCGACCACCCGTGGGCCTCGCGCAGGCTGGTGCCGATCGTCATTCCGGGGATGATCCTCCTCGCGGTGTGGGGGCTGCGCTGGGTGCGGGAGAGGGTCCGGAGGGCGGGGTACGGCTCGCGGCTGGTGGTGACGGTCGGCGCGGCGCTGCTGGTGGTGCCCGCCGCGATCACCTCGATCGGCACCGCCTTCACCCCCGTGAACCGGGGCGAGGCGGCCGAGTCGGCGAGACTGTGCGCGGCCATTCCCCGGAACGGCTCCGTGCTCATCATCGAGCGGGCCACGGGCGACCGTTTCACCCAGCTCGTGCGCGGCCAGTGCGGCGTGCCCACCGCCAGGGTCGCCTTCCCCCAAGGGAAGGACGTGCCGCTGAGCTCCGATGTCGAGCGCCTGATCGACAAGGTCCGGCGTACCGGGCGGCTTCCGGTGCTGCTCGCGGCCGAGCCACGCCAGCTCGCCCCGTACGGCGCGCCCGTCCAGGTCGTGAAACTCCGCACCCGCCAGGACGAGCGATCCCTGGTGGACCCGCCCAACGGCACCTGGAATCTGATCATCGACGTCTGGATGACGATCCCGGCCTGATTGAGCGTCCAGGTGGTAGCTCCCAGCTCTGCTCGCAACTGAGAAGCGTTGATTCGGCAACGCTTCTCAGTTGGCCTCAAACGCATGGAGCGGGACGAGGCCGAGGCGGCACTCAACGTAGTCGGGGCCTCCGGGGTGTGCACCGCTCGTGTCTGCCCGTGGGCCGGGCTGCCGCTGGTCTTATCCGTGTCGCGGACCGGCTCATCATGGGGGGTCGGTGTCGTTAGGGTCGTCTACATGCATTTGTCCCCGGAGCCGCCCGATTCCCCGGAGCCACCCGTAAGCGAGGAGTTGTCCTTCGGCGACGACCGGGAACCACGGCTTGGCGGTTGGCTGAGGGCGCATCGCGGGTTGGTCGGCGTGGTGGCGCTTTCCGTACTGCTGCTCGCCGGGGTGTCGGTGGGCGGTTGGGTGCTCTACCAGCGCTTCCGGCAACCCCTGCCACCCCCGGAAGGCCCCTGGCCCCAGACGGGGTATCTCACGGTGTTTCTCTGCCGTGAGGATGACCCTTTCGAGCCGTGCCGTGATCGTGGGGGCATAACCGCCGAGGAAAAGCGGGCGGTAGAGGCAGTGCTCAGGACCAGCTCGGTAATCAAGAAAGTTCGTTTCGAGACGCAGGAAGAGGCTCTGGCGAATTTCCGGGCGACGATCTTGCCGAAGGCGATGAAAGAAGATCCTTCGCGGGCTGCTCTCCTGAAGGATGTTGAAGCAGCCGATCTTCCGGCGTCCTATCACGGCACGCTGGGGGCGGGGGACTGGAACACAGTGGTCCAGAGGTTGGAGGGGCTCCCGGGAATTTCGAAGTTCTATCTTACTCATGAGAACTTCTGGCTGGGAAAGGCGGACCTCTGGATCCCGCTCTGTCCTCAAATCGGGGGCTATCTCGAGCCATGCACAGGACATGGCGAGGCCACCGCGGCCGAGAAGCAGGCCATCCTTGACCGTATTCGGAGCCTGCCTGGAGTCGACGTCGTCTATTTCGAGGACAGCGCGCACGGACTCAAGGTGCTTCGCCATTCGTGGTGGCATGGGGGCGGGACGGATAACCCCGCCCAGGTGCCGGAGTCGTTCTACGTCAAGTTTATGAAGCCTCCAGTGACGCGGGATATCGCGAAGTCGCTCGCCGGTTTGCCGGGCCTGGCTGGGGTATGGGAGGTTCCCGGCTCCTCAGGCTGAGTGGGCGTCGTATGACCGTGCCTAACAACGCCGTCAAGCGGCCGCATCGCGCTCATGGGAGGCGGAGCAGCACGGGCGCCAGATTGCGCTGTGTCGCGGAAGGCGGGTGATCTTGGCGGGTCGGTGTCGTTAGGGTCGTCTACATGTATTTGTCCCCGGAGCCGCACGATTCCCCGGATGCCCCCGAGGGCGAAGAGTTGTCCTTCGGTGACGACCGGGAACCACGGCTTGGCGGTTGGCTGAGGGCGCATCGCCGGCTGGTCGGCGTGGTGGCGCTCTCCGCTCTGCTGCTCGCCGGGGCATCGGTCGGCGGCTGGGTGCTCTACCAGCGCTCCCGCCAGCCCCTTCCACCCCCCGACGGCCCCTGGCCCCAAACCGGGACCTTCTCAGCGTTCCTCTGTCAGGGAGGAGATGCTGCCTCGGAAGCCTGCAGCGATCGCGGGGCGGTCACCGGCGAGGAGAAGCAGGCCGTGGCGGCAGTGCTCAACACCAGCCCGGTGGTCAAAGATTTCCACTTCGAGACACAGGAAGAGGCTTTGGCGAACTTCCGCGCACTGCCTGGAGCGGAGGAAGACCCTACGCACGAAGCTCTGCTGGACACCATCGAAGCAGCCGATCTGCCGGAGTCGTATCGCGGCGCCATCGGACCCGGAGATTGGCGGGCGCTGAAGCGCCGTCTTGAGGCACTGCCAGATGTCTCCCGCGTTTACGTTTTCCGGGACCACTTCTGGTGGGGGAAAGCGAACTTGTCGATCGCACTCTGCCCCCAGGCGGCCGGGATCTACGAGCGGTGTGAAGGGCGTGGAGCGGCCAGCCAGGCGGAAAAGGACGACGTTCTTGGCCGCATCCATGCCCTCCCAGGCGTGGAGGCCGTCTATTTCGAGGATCGCGCACACGCTCTGAAGGTGTGGCGTCACGTTTGGTGGCAGGGGGCGGTCACAAATAGAGATCTCCCCAATTTGCCGGAGGCTTACTACGTGAAGCTGACCGCGCCACCGGTGATCCGGGATATCAGAAAATCCTTCGCCGGCGTGGCCGGTGTGGCGCAAGTGAGTGACGTTTCGGGACCGTAGGCGGAGGCCGAAGCCGTACCAGTACCGCGATGTGAGGTCGTGGTTTGGCTGGGCAGAGTACCCTAACCGGACGTGACCACGCCCGAGACCTCTGGAAGCGCTGTGACTCCCGCCGAGAACCCTTACGTGACGATCGTCCTGCCCTGTTACAACGAGCAGGACCACGTCATTGACGAGGTCGAGCGCATCTGCGCGGCCATGGACGCGAGTGGCTACACCTACGAGCTGCTGGCGGTGGACGACTGTTCCACCGACGCGACCCTCGGGCGCCTGCAGGAGGCGGCGCCGCGGTACCCGAACATGCGGATCAAGGCATTCCACCGCAACGGCGGCTCGGGCACGGTCCGCAGGATCGGCTCCCAGGAGGCCCGCGGCGAGATCGTCGTGTGGACCGACGCCGACATGACCTACCCCAACGAGCGGATCCCCGAGCTGGTCCAGATCCTTGAGAAGGACCCCACCATCGACCAGGTCGTCGGCGCCCGGACGACGGAGGAGGGCTCCCACAAGCTGCTGCGGGTCCCGGCCAAGTGGTTCATCCGCAAGGTCGCCGAGCGGCTGGCCGGGCAGAGGATCCCCGATCTGAACTCGGGCCTGCGGGCCTTCCGCAAGTCGGTCGCCAGGCCGTACCTGCGGCTGCTCCCGCCCGGCTTCTCGTGCGTCACGACGATCACGCTGGCGTTCCTGTCGAACCAGCACGATGTCTACTACCTGCCGATCGAGTACGCGAAGCGGGCCGGGAAGTCGAAGTTCAGCTTCATCTCGGACGCCTACCGCTACATCCTGCAGGTCCTGCGGATGATCATGTACTTCAACCCGCTCAAGGTGCTGATGCCGCCCGCGCTGTGGCTGGTCGGCATCGGGCTGGTCAAGGGCCTGTACGACGTGATCCGCCACGGGTTCTACCTCACCAGCAACACCATCGTGATCTTCCTGTCGGGCCTGTTGATCGGGTCGCTGGCGCTGCTGGCCGACCTGATCGTCCGGTCCAGAAACGAGTAGGCGTGGTGCGGCCGTTGGGGGCGGGACGATGAGGATCGCGATCGTCGGCCCGACATATCCATACAAGGGCGGCGGCGCCCAGCACACGACCGAGCTCGCGCATCGGCTCCGGGCCCAGGGGCACGATGTCGTGATCGAGTCGTGGAAGGCGCAGTATCCGGGTTTCCTCTACCCCGGACAGCAGACGATCGACACCCCCGAGGGCGAGCCGTACCCGGACACCCGCCGCGAGCTCGACTGGCGGCGGCCGGACGGCTGGGCCCGGTGCGGGAAGCGGCTGCGCGGCGCCGACCTCGTCGTCCTCGCCGTCCTCAGCCCGGTGCAGGTGCCCGCCTACCTGGGCATCCTGTACGGCCTGCGCAGCCGGACCAAGGTGATCGCGCTGTGCCACAACGTGCTTCCGCACGAGCCCAAGCCGTACGACAAGCCCCTGATGAAGGCGCTGCTCACCAGGGTCGACGGGGTGCTGGCCCACTCCGAGGAGCAGGCGGCGAAGGCCCGGGAGCTCACCGGCGCCCCAGTGCGGGTGGCCGCCCTCGCGCCGCATTTGCCGGCCCGCCGCCCGGAGGCCGCCCTTGAGCGCGAGCCGTACGGCAGGCTGCTGTTCTTCGGCATCGTCCGCCCCTACAAGGGGCTCGACCTGCTGCTACGGGCGCTCGCGCAGACGCCGGGCGTCGGGCTGACGGTCGCGGGGGAGTTCTGGGGCGGTCTGGAGGAGACTCGGGCCCTCATCGCCGAGCTCGGGCTGCCGGACCGGGTCGAGCTGCGACCGGGCTATGTGGCGGCGGACGACGTGCCGGGGCTCTTCGCCGAGGTGGACGCGCTTGTGCTGCCCTACCGTTCGGCGACGGCGAGCCAGAACGTGTGGCTGGGTCACGAGCACGGCGTCCCGGTGATCGCGACCAGGGTCGGGGCGCTGGCGGACAACGTGACCGACGGCGTCGACGGCCTGCTGGTGGAGCCCGGGTCGGCCGGCGCGCTGGCCGACGCGCTCAAGCGGTTCTATGAGCCCGGCACGCCTGAGCGCCTGCGGGGCGGAGTCAAGGCCGTGGACCCCGAGCCGTACTGGGCGGCCTACCTGGAGACCCTTCTGGCGGGGGCCTGACGCTTTCCCTGCATGATCACCGATGAAGTAGTCGCAGGCCGGGCGGGGTATGCGGGAACCTGTGCATGATCACGCACAGGGGAGGGGGAGGTCAGTCGGGGTGCGCGGGAACCTGTGCATGATCACGCGCGAGGGGGGTGCGGGACAGGAGGAAGCCGAGGGCTGCCCAGGTGGCGTCGGCCAGGGTGAACATGACCCGTGACACCACGGCCACGACCAGTGCCCTGGGCGCGTCCAGAACCGGGGTCAGGGCGATGACCATCGCGCCTTCGCGCACTCCGATACCCGCTGGGACCACGACCGTCAGGATGCCGGTGGCCCAGGCCAGCGCGTACGCGCCCGCGGCCACGGCGTAGAGGGACACCCCGCCGGGCCGCATGCCGGCGATCAAAACCCAGAGGTGCACGCCGTACACGAGCCAGCCCGCCATGGTCCACGCCACGGCCTTGAGCATGTCCGTGCCGCTCAGCACCCGGTCGAGCGGCTCCTTGCGGGCGACGCGCAGGGCCAGGTTCAGCCCCCAGGTCATCACCCGCGGATGCAGGCCGATGAGGATGAGCGGGATGAGCGCCAGCAGCCACCACGCCTCGCGGGCGATCTGCTGCGACAGCGTGGCGGCGGCGAGCGCCAGCGCGCAGCCGAGCGAGGTGACGAGGCCCAGCGCGGTCGCGCTGAACGTCCGCCGTGGGGGCGCCCCGTGGTCGCGGGCCAGTTCGATCATGGCCGCGAACGCCCAGACGGAGCCGGGGATGTACTTGCCGAGCTGCCCCACGAACAGGACCCGCGCCGCGATCCGGAGCGGCAGCGGCGAGCCGAGCCCCGCGAGGATGTCCCGCCAGGCCACCAGCATGAGGCCCAGACCGGCCAGGACCGCCGCGAAACACGCGCCCAGCGACCACCAGGAAAGCCTGGATATGGCGGCCGAGGTCTCCGCCCAGTTCCTGGCCAGGCCGTACCCGAGGAAGCCGAGAGCGAGGACCGCGAGGAGGACCCGGAGAAGCGGGCTGGACCGCAAGCGCCCCAGCGGCCCGCTCAGGGATCGGCGCAGGTGTCCGCCCGTGGGTCCGCTGGGGGGTCCGGCAGGTGGTCCGCCTGAGTGTCCGCCTGAGTGTCCGTCCGGGGACCGGCGCGGGAATGGACGCGGCATCCGCCAAGGGTAGAGCCTGAAGCTACCGGCCGGTAGGCCCATGTGGGCCAACCGCGCGGGGGCGGGGCCCTGCGAAGGTACTGTTGGGCACCGTGGAACGGAACCGAGCGATCGCGGCACCCGGCGGGGGATCGCGGCAGACCATGCTCCCGGACACGGGTGTGAGATCGGGAGAAAGCGGAGCGGTGATCGACCGGTGAGCAGAGAACGGGCCGCCCAGCTGGAGTACTCCGAGTTTCAGGCCGCGATGCTGGACGAGGAGAAGCGCCGCCGGAAGGCCGCGAAGATCATCGCGGTGCTCGGTCACTTCCTGGGGAGGGACGCCGCCGACCCCGGTGACGTGCTGTCGGGGCTGACGGTCGCCGATGTCGGCTGCTCGGCCGGGTTCATCGCCGACGAGCTGGCGGGCGCGGGCGCGAGCCGTACGTTCGGGGTGGACATCGACGTCCCCGGCCTGAGGAAGGCGGCCGAGCGGTTCGGCGAGCGGGTCGAGTTCCTGTGCGCGGACGGCAGCGCCCTGCCGTTCCCGGACGGCTCGGTGGACGTGCTGGTCTTCAACCACATCTATGAGCACGTGGTGGACCCCGACGCGGTCATCCGGGACATGCGCCGGGTGCTTTCCGACGACGGCGTGCTCTACCTGGGGCTCGGCAACCGGCTCGGCGTCATCGAGCCGCACTACAAGCTGCCGTTCCTGTCCTACCTGCCGCCCGCGGCCGCCGACCGCTACGTCCGGGCGTCCGGGCGGGCGGACCACTACTACGAGCGCTTCCGCACCCGGCGCGGCCTGCGGCGGATGCTCGCGGAGTTCCACATCTGGGACTACACGTTGCCGGTGCTGGCCTCGCCGGAGCGGTTCGCCGGGGGCGAGCTGTTCCCTGGGGGCGTCGGCCGCGCCGCCAAGGCCACCCTGGAGAGGACGCCCCGCCCTGCGCTGGCGGCGCTCCTTCCGGTCGTGCCGACGTACCTGTGGGTCGCGACGAAGACCCCGAAGCGCCCCCTGGGCGCCCCTCTCCCGCAGCCGCCCGAGCCGGTCCGCACACCATGACGTACGCCATGACGCCCGCGATGACGCCCGCGATGACGCCCGCGATGACGCCCGCGATGACGCACGGGACGCGGCCTGCCATGACGTCCGTACGGCGAGCGCGACGCGGGGTGGGGACGGGATGAACCGGCGGAAGATCGTCCGGCTGGGATTCCTGCTGGTCGCGCTGGGGTTCGGCGCGTGGGCGGTCGCGGGGCAGTGGACGGCGGTCTCCGCGGGCTTCGCCCGGCTGTCGTGGGTGGAGCTGGTGGGATCGCTGGCAGCCGTGCTGGGGGCGCTGGTCTCCGGAATGCTGATGTGGCGGGCCCTGCTGGCCGACCTCGGCTCGCCGCTGGCGTTCCCGGACGCCGCCAAGATCTTTTTCGTGGGACAGCTCGGCAAGTACATCCCCGGCTCGCTCTGGCCCCTCCTCGCCCAGATGGAGATGGGCCGGGACCACGGCATCCCCCGGTCGCGCAGCGCCGCCGCGTTCTTCCTGACGTACCCGATCTACCTCGCGAGCGGCCTGCTGGTCGCGGCCGTCACCCTGCCCGTGCTCGCCGGGGAGTCGGTCGCGCGGTACGCCTGGCTCCTGCTCCTGATCCCCGTGCTCGTGGTCGCGCTGCATCCCAAGGTGGTCAACGGGGCGATCGGCTTCGGGCTCAGGCGGCTGCGGAGGCCGCCCCTCGAACGGCCGCTCAGCCGCCGCGGCGTCCTCATCTCGGCTGGATGGGCCCTCGCCGGGTGGGTGGCGTACGGCACGCATCTGGCGCTGATCGTCCACGGCCTGGGGGCGACCGGTCCGGGCGCCGTGGTCCTCAGCTTCGGCGCGTTCGCGCTGGCGTGGTGCCTGGGGTTCCTGGTGGTCATCGCCCCGGCGGGTGTGGGCGTCCGCGAGGTCGCTATGTGGGCGGCCCTCGCGCCCGTGCTGGACAAGCATTCGGCCACCGCGGCCGTTGTCTGCTCCCGGCTCATCGTCTCCGTGGGGGACCTCGTCTGCGCGGGACTCGCCGGCCTCGCCTCGCGGAGCACGGTCGCCGTTCATCGCGAGCCCGCCGGAAAGAGCTGAGCCGAGCGCCCGCCGGAAAGAGCTGGGCCAAGAGCTGACAGGGCCGGCAATCCATGGAATCGCCACGGATTCAGTGCCGATGGCCTGAAAGGCACGTGATATCCCTCACCTTTCCGGGGAAGCGACCAATAGAGTGAAGGGTGGAGGGTGCCGGGGGAGGAAGGTCCGTCGTCGACGGGCGTGCTCGCCCTCAGGTCTCCTCGCCGGGTTGGCGCCGGTTTACAAGGCCACGCGGGCAGGACCCGGCTCCTGCCGGTGAGGCTCGTGGAGGGGAGCGATCTTCTTGAAACCCCGAGTGCTCATCGACGCCGCGGCGGTTCCCGCCGACCGCGGCGCACTGATCCGGTACGTCGACGGACTGGTCGCCGCTCTCCACGAGGCCGGCGCTGATCTCGCGGTCGTCTGCCAGCGGTCGGACGCCGAGCGGTACGGCAAGCTCGCCCCGTCGGCGAGGATCCTTCCGGGGCCGCCCGCGATCACCAACAGGGGCGCCCGTCTCGTCTGGGAGCAGACCAGCGTGCCCGTTCTCGCCAAGCAGGTCGGCGCGGACGTGATCCACGCCCCCTTCTACTCGATCCCGCTCCAGCCCGGCCTGCCGACCGTGGCCACCGTCCACGACGTCACCTGCTTCACCGAGGAGGAGCAGCACGGCTCGGTCAAGGCGTCCTTCTTCCGCTCGGCCACCCGTACGGCGGTGCGCCACGCGACGCGGGTGATCGTGCCGTCGAAGGCCACACGGGAAGAGCTGGTCCGGGTGCTGGCCGCCGACCCCACGAGAATCGACGTGGCCTACCACGGGGTGGATCCGGCGCTCTTCCACCGGCCCACCGAGCAGGAGAAGAGGCGGGTGGCCGACCGGTTCGGCCTGCACGGGCACCCGTACGTCGCTCACCTGGGCGCCCTCGAACCGCGCAAGAACGTCCCCAACCTGGTCCGCGGTTTCGGCGAGGCCGTCCGGCACCTGTCCGTGCCGCCCGCGCTGGTGCTGGCGGGCGGCCAGAGCTGGGACGACGAGGTGAACGCCGCGGTGGCCGGCCTCCCGCCGAAGCTGCGGGTGGTCCGCCCGGGCTACCTGTCCTTCACGGACCTCCCAGGCTTCCTCGGGGGCGCGCTCGTCGTCGCGTTCCCGTCGAGGGGCGAGGGGTTCGGACTGCCCGTGCTGGAGGCCATGGCCTGCGGCGCGCCGGTGCTGACGACGCACCGGACGTCCCTGCCCGAGGTCGGCGGCGACGCCGTCGCCTACACCGAGCCGGACGCCGACAGCATCGCCGGCGCGCTCCGCGCGCTGCTGGAGTCGCCGGAGCGCCGGGAGTCGCTGTCTTCCGCCGGGTCCGCCAGGTCGCAGGAGTTCACGTGGCACCTGTCCGCCGAAGCGCATCTCGTGTCGTACCAGCGGGCGGTGGAGAGCTAGGCTAACCTCTCGCTGTGAGGGAGACTTCTTTGCCTTCGTCGGAGCGGCTTGAGGCGATCCTGCTCGTTGGCGGTCAAGGCACCCGCTTGCGGCCAATGACGCTGACAACCCCCAAGCCGCTGCTTCCGACGGCGGGGGTGCCCTTCCTCGCGCACCAGCTCGCCAAGGCCCGCGCGCACGGCGTGAGCCGGGTCGTGTTCGCCACGTCCTACCGGGCCTCGATGTTCACCGACGCCTTCGGCGACGGGTCGGCCTTCGGGCTGGAGATGGAGTACGTGACGGAGGACACCCCGCTGGGCACCGGGGGCGCCATCCGCAACGCGGCCGACGCGCTGACCTGCTCCTCCGACGCGCCGGTGCTGGTCCTCAACGGCGACATCCTGTCCGGCCACGACATCTCGGCCCAGGTGGACCTGCACCTTTCACGCGGGGCCGCAGTGACCCTTCACCTGACCGAGGTGGAGGACCCGTCGCGGTTCGGCTGTGTCCCGACCGCTCCGGACGGCCGCGTGACCGCGTTCCTGGAGAAGACGCCCAATCCGGTGACCAACCGCATCAACGCGGGCTGCTACGTCTTCCAGCGTTCGGTCATCGACTCGATCCCCGCCGGTGAGGTCGTCTCCGTCGAGCGGGAGACCTTTCCCGGCCTGATCGACGCGGGCGAGCTGGTCCTCGGCTACGCCGACGCGTCCTACTGGCTCGATGTCGGCACGCCGGCGGCCTTCGTGCAGGGGTCCTGCGATCTGGTGCAGGGCAGGCTCCTGTCGACCGCCTTGCCGGGGGTCACGGGGGAGTCCCTTCTCCTCGACGGCGCCAACGTGTCGCCCGAGGCCAAGGTGACCGGCGGCACGGTCGTGGGCGCCCGCGCCACCGTGGAGGCCGGGGCCAGCGTGCGCGGCAGCGTCCTCGCCGACGACGCGGTCATCGAGTCGGGGGCCATCGTCGTCGACTCGGTGGTGGGCGCCGGTGCCCGCGTCTCGTCCGGCGCCGTGCTCCGGGAGGTCGTCGTCGGCGACGGCGCTCAGATCGGCCCGGGCAACGAGCTCACCTCCGGTGTCCGCGTCTGGCCCGGCGTGACCCTCCCCGAGTGCTCCGTCCGCTTCTCCAGCGACGTCTGATCCAGCGACGTCTGAGGTTCCCCGGGGCGGCACACTGGTGGGTGGGGAGGCGAGGCCGATGCCGTCGACTGGTGCCGTTACGACTGGTGCCGTGACGACGCTCAGAGAGCGCAGGTGGTGCTCGTCGGCGGCGATCGACGTGGCGCTGACGCTGTCGCCGCACCGGCACGGTGGGGGCGACCCGGCGTGGCGTAGGACGCCCGACGGGGCGATCTGGCGGACATCCCGCACGCCCGCCGGGCCCGGCACCTTACGGGTGACCGCCCGTTCCGGGGAGATACACGGGCAGGCGTGGGGCCCCGGCGCGGACTGGCTCCTGGAGACGCTGCCGCAGGTGCTCGGTGCCGATGATGACATCTCCGGTTTCGCGGCGATGCTCGCCCGGCTGTGCCGCGACTCCGGCGCCTCCCCGGCGATGTTCGTCGCGGACCTGGCCGCCCGGAACGCGGGGCTGCGGATCGGGCGGACGCTCCGCGTGTTCGAGGCGCTCGTGCCCGCCGTGCTGGAGCAGAAGGTCGTCGGCAGGGAGGCCTGGCGGGCGTGGCGGTGGCTCATGCGGAAGTACGGCGAGCCCGCCCCCGGTCCGGCCCCCGAGGGCATGGTGGTGATCCCCACACCAGAGGTGTGGCGAGCGATCCCGTCCTGGGACTGGCACCACGCCGGGGCGGAAGCCGTACGAGCCAGGACGATCGTCAATGCCGCCCGCCACGCCGCCAAGCTGGAGGCCACCCTGGCGGTGGACACGGGGTCGGCGGAGGCGGACCGGCTGTTACGGGCTCTGCCGGGGATCGGGGTGTGGACGTCGGCCGAGGTGCGGCAGCGCTCCCACGGCGATCCGGACGCGCCGAGCGTGGGGGACTTCCACATCCCCGGCATCGTCGGCTGGGCGTTCACCGGTCAGAAGACCGACGACGCGGGCATGCTGGAACTGCTGGAGCCGTTCCGCGGTCATCGTCACCGCGTGGTGAGACTGATCGAGCTCAGCGGCGTCCGGCCTCCGGCGCGCGGCCCTCGAATGGCCGCCCGCGACTACCGGTCGTTCTAATCTGCGGCTGATCGCGGGGGGCTGGGTAAGCCTGCCGGACTCAGGGGGCCGTAGTGTGCGCGTATGACGGCACAGAAGGCTTTGAACGGTGGCAGTCAGGTCGGTGGCGGTGTGAGCGGCGGATCGAACGGTGACAGTGGTACGCGCCGTGCGCTCGCCCGGGCCCGCGACGGCAAGTCCCTCGACGTCGCGGAGGCCGCGATCCTGCTGCGCGCTCGGGGTGACGCCCTGGAGACCCTGCTCGAACACGCCTCCCGGGTCCGGGACGCCGGGCTGGCCGCGGTGGGACGGCCGGGGATCGTCACCTACAGCCGGAAGGTCTTCATCCCGCTGACCCGGTTGTGCCGGGACCGCTGCGGCTACTGCACGTTCGCCACCGCGCCGCACAAGCTGGACAGCCCCTTCATGTCGCCGGACGAGGTGCTCGAGGTCGCCCGCCAGGGGGCCGCGATGGGCTGCAAGGAGGCCCTGTTCACGCTGGGCGACCGCCCCGAGGACCGGTGGCACCAGGCGGCCGACTGGCTCCACGCGCACGGCTACGACGACACGCTGTCGTACGTCAGGGCCATGGCGATCCGCGTCCTTGAGGAGACCGGGCTGCTGCCCCACCTCAACCCCGGGGTGATGACCTGGCGCGACCTCCAGCGGCTCAAGCCGGTCTCGCCGTCCATGGGCATGATGCTGGAGACGACCTCGGAGCGGCTGTTCACGGAGAAGGGGCAGGCCCACTACGGCTCGCCGGACAAGGACCCGGCGGTACGGCTCCGCGTGCTGGAGGACGCGGGCCGGACCAACGTGCCGTTCACCACCGGGATCCTGATCGGCATCGGCGAGACGATCGAGGACAGGGCCGAGTCGATCTTCGCGATCCGCCGGGTGGCCAGGGAGTACGGCGGGGTCCAGGAGGTCATCGTCCAGAACTTCCGCGCCAAGCCCGACACGGCCATGCGCGGCATGCCGGACGCCGACCTGCACGAACTGGCCGCGACGATCGCGGTGGCCCGGCTCATCCTCGGTCCCAAGATTCGGATCCAGGCCCCGCCGAACCTCATCGGCGACGAGTTCACGATGATGATCCGCGCGGGCATCGACGACTGGGGAGGCGTCTCCCCGCTTACGCCCGACCATGTCAACCCCGAGCGCCCGTGGCCGCAGATCGACGATCTGGCCGCCCGCACGGCCGCCGCCGGGTTCACGCTCCGGGAACGGCTCACGATCTATCCGGAGTACGTGCTGGCCGGGGAGCCGTGGCTCGATCCCCGGCTCCGGGAGCACGTGGCCGCCCTCGCCGACCCGGACACGGGGCTCGCCCGTGAGGACGCCGTGCTTCGAGGCCGACCGTGGCAGGAGCCCGACGGCGGGTTCCAGAACCTCCGGACGACGGGCCGCGCCGACCTGCACGTCGCCGTCGACTCCGAGGGCCGGACGAACGACCGCCGTGACGACTTCGACAACGTCTACGGCGACTGGGACGCACTGCGTGACCGACTCCCAAAGGACCGACCCTCAAGCGGAGGCGGCAGCCGTACGGGACGGGTGGACGGTCGAGTGGACGGAGCCGTCCGCGCGGCGCTGCGGCAGGCCGAGAGCGACCCGGCCCGGCTGACCGACGAGCAGGCCCTCGCGCTGCTGGACCTCGCGGGCGACCCGACCGGCGCCGGCGCGGACGACGCGGGCCTGGACGAGCTGACCCGCATCGCCGACGGGCTGCGGCGGGAGGTGACGGGCGACGACGTCACCTACGTCGTCAACCGGAACATCAACTTCACCAACGTCTGCTACACCGGCTGCCGGTTCTGCGCGTTCGCGCAGCGCCGCACGGACGCCGACGCCTACACGCTGTCGCTGTCGGAGGTGGCCGACCGGGCGCAGGAGGCGTGGGAGGCCGGGGCCACCGAGGTCTGCATGCAGGGCGGCATCCACCCCGACCTGCCCGGGACGGCCTACTTCGACATCGCGCGGGCCGTCAAGGAGCGCGTCCCGGACATGCACGTCCACGCCTTCTCCCCAATGGAGGTCATCAACGGCGCGAGCCGGACGAACCTGTCGATCGCGGAGTGGCTGCAGGCGGCCAAGGAGGCCGGGGTCGACTCGCTGCCGGGAACGGCCGCCGAGATCCTCGACGACGACGTGCGCTGGGTGCTGACCAAGGGCAAGCTCCCGACCCGCGAATGGGTCGAGGTCATCACCACCGCCCACAAGGTCGGCATCCCCACGACCTCGACCATGATGTACGGCCACGTGGACACGCACGACCACTGGGTGCGGCACATCCGGCTCATCCGGACGATCCAGGAGGAGACGGGGGGCTTCAGCGAGTTCGTGCTGCTGCCGTTCGTCCACCACAGCGCGCCGATCTATCTGGCCGGGATCGCCCGCCCCGGGCCGACCGCCCGTGAGAACCGGGCCGTCCACGCGCTGGCGAGGATCATGCTGCACGGCGCCATCCGGAACATCCAGTGCTCGTGGGTCAAGCTCCAGGATGACCTGTGCCGCGTCGTGCTCGAAGGCGGCGTGAACGACCTCGGCGGCACGCTGATGGAGGAGACGATCAGCCGCATGGCCGGATCCGAGAACGGGTCCTACCGGACGATCAGCGAGATCGCCGCGATGGTCGCCCCCACCGGCCGCCCGCTGCGGCAGCGGACCACGTCGTACGGCACGCCGAGCGCCGAGCGCCTGGCCGCGGCCGAACGGAGCGACGGCGTCTGCCGCAGCGTCCGCAGGACGCTGCCGCTGGCCTCCCAGGTCTGACCCGTTGCCGTGATCATGCATGGGTTCCCGGCCGGGCCGCCCGACCTGCCGCAACCCTTGCCGTGATCATGCGCGGATTCCTCTATCCAGCTCTCAGTGCGAGTTATAACAAGTTCTATATATTTGCGTTCGAGACACTTGCGCCCGGTGCGGTGGCGATGGGGAGAATCGTCCTCCGTGCTCGCGGATCCGCTCCGAGAAACTGTGAAGGATCGTCACCGTGCCCTCCGGTCGTCACCGCGCCGCTTTCACCGCTGAGCTGCGCCGCAGGAGGGCCAGGTGGCGCAGCGTCGTCGCGGGCCTCACGGTTCTCGCGGTCCTCGGCGGGCTGGGGTTCGTGTTCGCGAGCCGTACTGGAGGAACGTGTTCCTCCCGCGCCCCGATCCTCGTCAGCGTGGCCTCGGCCGTGGACATCGCGCCGGCCGTGATGGAGGCGGCGGAGCGGTTCAACACGCGAGGCGCGGGAGTGTCCGGGCGGTGTGTGAAGGTCCAGGTCGCCGAGCAGTCGCCGGCCCCGGTGCTGCGGACGCTGATCGGCGACCGCGCCGGGATCCTGCCGGACCGCCCCGACGGCTGGATCGCCGACTCCTCCGCCTGGGTGCGGCTGGCCCGCAAGCAGGGCGCCCAGGACATCGCGGCCGACGAGACCGTCGTCGCGACCTCCCCGCTCGTGTTCGCCACGCGCCCGGCGGTCGCCCAGCGGTTCGCCACGGGGAAGACCGCCATGAGCTGGGACATGGTCTTCCCCGCCACCGTCCACGGGCGGCTCCAGCCGACGGACGGCGAGCCGGACATCGTGCGGATCCCCGACCCGTCGGTGTCCGGGGCGGGCATCGCGACCGTCGCCGCCGCGCGGGACATCGTGGGGTCGGGGGAGACGGCCGACAAGGACCTCACCGCGTTCGTGCGGATGGCCCAGGCCGGGTCCGCCCCGGACTACCGCAGCATGCTGGAGGCCGTGGACCAGCCCAGCATCTGGACCCGCCCGGTGGTCATCGTCCCCGAGCAGTCGGTCTGGGCGCACAACCGCGACATCCCCGCCGACCCCCTGACCGCCCTCCAGCCGAAGGAGGGCACGATCAACCTCGACTATCCCTACGTCGTGACGGCGGCGGACCCGGACGAGGCGGCGGGCTCGCGGCTGTTCGGCGACTGGCTGCGCTCGGCCGCCGTCCAGGAGGCCGTGCGGCACGACGGTTTCCGGACGGCCGACGGCCGGGAGCCGCCCTACTCGGCGGGTACGGACATCCCGACCGAGCAGCCGAGGCCCCGGCCGTCCATCACGCCGGAGGTGATCGACGAGGCGCTGGAGGCGTGGAGCCGCCTCGCCCCGCCGAGCCGGATCCTCGTCCTCGCCGACGTGTCGAAGGAGAACGCCGAGCCCATCAGGGCTGGTGGCAAGACCCGGATGGACGTCGCCGTCGAGGCCGCGAAGCTCGGCCTGCAGATGTTCCCCAACGAGACCCACATCGGCCTGTGGGAGTTCGCCAGGGATGTCGCCGATGGCGAGAACGAGCGGAAGCTCGTGAGCCTCGGGCCGATCACCGAGCCGGGGAGCGGCCAGGAGATCCGCAAGACCGCGCTCTACCGGGTGGCGGACGGCATCAAGGCGCGCGGCGACAAGACGAGCTCGCTCTACGACTCGATCAACGAGGGCTTCCAGTCGGTCTCCGAGGGTTACAACCCGCTGATGAGCAACTCCCTGCTCCTGCTCACGGCCGGGCGGGACGACGGGAAGGGCATCTCGCGGCAGCGGCTCGTCGAGCGGCTCCACAAGGAGTGGAACCCCGACAAGCCCGTCCAGATCATCGTCGTCGCGTTCGGGAAGGGCGCCGACCAGCAGGCCCTCAACGAGATCGTCTCGGCCACCAACGGACAGCTCTACGTCGCCCAGGAGCCGGGCCAGATCATCGATGTGTTCCTCTCCGCCCTGGCCCGGCGGCTCTGCCACCCGACCTGCCGGCCGTCCAGCAACTGATCGGGGCGTGCTCAGCGGGTGACGATGAAGTCGGCGGCGTCCCTCTGGGGGCGGTCGCGGGGTGGCCCGGCGGGGTGGCCGATGGCGACGGCTCCCATGGGGTCCCAGGTCGGCGGCAGGTCGAGCACCTTGCGCACGACGTCGCGGCAGAACATCGTGGACGACACCCACGCCGAGCCGAGGCCCTCCACGGCGAGTTGGACGAGGAAGTTCTCCACGCCCGCGCCGGTCGCGACCACGAACATCTCGCGCTCGGACGCGTTCCTGCGGTCGTCGCGGTAGGTGTGGGAGCCCTCCATCACCAGGCAGGGGACCGCCAGGTAGGGGGCGTTCCTCAGCACGTCGCCCCGCCTGACGCGGCGCGCGATCGACTCCTCGGAGAAGCCGTCCGACCGCAGGTCGTCGATCCAGGCGTCCCGCATGGCGTCGAGGAGTTCCGTACGGATCCCGGGGGTTTCGAGAAGGACGAAGCGCCACGGTGTGGTGTGGTGCGGGGCCGGGGCGGCGATGGCGGCCGCCACCGCCCGCCGTACCGCCGCCGGGTCGACCTCTCGCCCGGAGAACTCCCGGATCGTGCGACGGGCGAAGACGACGTCGGCCGAGCCGTATCGGAACATGTCCTCGTCGGCGGGCCTGATGAGGGCGCGGGCGCCCGGGCCGTCGTCGGCGGTGACCAGGTCGCGGAGCCCCCGGACCACCGCCACCGGGACCCCGGAGAGCTTGCCCTTGGCGAGCTCTCCGGCCGCCGCGATCTCGTCGATCAGCGCGGTGACGGTCGCGCTCAGCGGGTTGCCGTACGTGTCCGAAAGGCCGCGGAAGTCGTCGAGCGGCCGGACGCCCGCCGCGCCGATGGCCACGTCGGTCAGCCCGTGCCGCCAGGGCCGCCCGAACGTGTCGGAGACGATCACGCCGACCTCGACGCCGAGCCGGTCGCGGAGGCCTTGCCTGATCCGCCGGGCGGAGCCGTCGGGGTCCTCGGGGAGCAGCAGGATGGTGCCGGGGGCGGTGTTCGAGGCGTCCACGCCCGCCGCCGCCATCACGAAACCGTGCCTGGTCTGGGCGATGACCGTCTCGCCGCGCCGGGCCACGACGCGGGCGGTCTCCTCCTCGATCGCGGCGGTACGGCTGTCGCCCTGACGGACGCGGCCCTCGGCCTTGCTCACGATCTTCGAGGTGACGACCAGGATGTCGCCGTCCTCCAAGGTGGGCGCGGCCTGGGCCACGAGTCCGGCGATGTCGTCCCCGGCCTCGACCTCGGGCAACCCGGGAATCCCGGTGATGGTGATGGGAGCCACGACTCGACTTCCTCTTGAGACGGGATCGATATGTCTGACGCTAATGCATGATCGCGAAGCTGATACTCGCAGGTCGGCGCGGTCAACCGGGAACCCGTGCATGATCACGGCAAGGTCTCAAGGGCTTTGGCGTGATCATGCAGAGGGGGACGTGAGGGACTGGGCGAGAGTGAGGGCGGCGGCGGCGATCTCCCTCGTCGCGTCCGGAGAGTCCATGAGGATCGGCCGGGCCTCGACGGCCACGCCATCGAGGGCGACGCCCTTGTCCTCCTCCGCCACGAGCCACCCGTCGACCAGGCGGGAGCCGTACAGCTCCAGCACGGCCTGCGCGCTTGTCTCCACGCCGATCGCGGTCAGGCAGGCGTCGGCCATGCCGCGTACGGGTGCGCCGCCGATGATGGGGGAGACTCCGACGACCGTCTTCTCTTCCACGGCCGCCCGGATGCCGGGGATCTGAAGGATCGTCCCGATACTGACGACCGGGTTCGATGGCGGAAATATCACGACATCGGCGTCTCGGATCGCGTCGAGGACGCCGGGAGCCGGGCTGGCCTCCTCCGCGCCCACGAGGGCGATCTGCTCGGCCGGGACGGACGCCCGCAGGCGCACCCACCACTCCTGGAAGTGGATCGCCCGCCGGCCGTCCGCGTCCGCGTCCGCGATGACGACGTGGGACTCCGTCCGGTCGTCGGACATCGGCAGGAGCCGGACACCGGGCTGCCACCGCGCGCACAGCGCCTCGGTGACCTGGGACAGCGGATAGCCCGCCGACAGCATCTGGGTCCGCACGATGTGCGTCGCGAAGTCACGGTCGCCGAGGCCGAACCACTGGGGCTCCACACCGTAGGCGGCCAGCTCCTCCTTGACGGTGTGGCGCTCGTCGGCCCGCCCCCAGCCCTGCTCCTCGTTGATGCCGCCGCCGAGGGTGTACATGACGGTGTCGAGATCAGGGCAGACGCGGAGGCCGAAGAGCGTGATGTCGTCTCCGGTGTTGCCGATGACGGTGATCTCGGAGTCGGGGGCCGCCGCCTTGAGGCCGCGGAGGAAACGGGCGCCGCCGATTCCGCCGGCGAGGGACACGATGCGCATGCCGACAGTCTTCCACCGGGCCTTCGGCGGGCTGTGAACACCCACCCCGGAATAATGCGGCAAATATGGGTAGTTGGGCACTGGCGCGTCGAATGAGGTTCTTGGGTCAGCCGACACCAAAGTCAGGCATGTGCAAAACTTCCCCGAGTGCCGTTTGGACGCATTGGGGGTAGTTGTGCTGAAGGTCGATACCGGCCGGCTGCGAGAGCCGGCGGCGTGGATCATGCTGTCCGTCGTGTCCACCGGCATTCTCGTTGGCGTCGGACGCTTGCTGAGCAGCCCCGGCCCGGGGGCGCTGACCTTCGGCTACCGGGCCGGTCTGAGCCTTGTCGGGAATCTTGCCTCTCCGGTCTCCACCGCCTTGGGCGTGGGGGCGGTGCTGCTTGTGACGAAGCTGGGCGAGCCGACGCCTCGGGCGAGGCTCGTCACGCTCGGCGTCGCGGGCGCGCTCGGAGTGGGCGCCCTTTTCGGTCTGATCGGTGTGCTGGGGATTCTGTTCGGCGATCTTCCGGGCTTCCGTGACAGGTTTGAATTTCTGATCACCGGCCTCCCCATGCTCGCTCTGGCCGCTCTCGGTGTGGTTTTCGCGACAAGTACGGCCGCCGCCCTCCAGCCGGTCCGCCGGCCCGGCCGCTCCGGCGAGGGCTTCTACGGCGGCCAGCGCAACGACGCCCACGTGCCGCATGCCCAGGCCTACCCCCAAGGCCCCGAGCATGGGCAGCCCCAGGGTTTCAATCACGCCCACGGTCATGGCGAGGGCAACGGCTCCGGGGACCGGCATGGCCAGCAGCCGGCGCCGGGCGCGGCCGTTCCCGCGCCCGCCGCGTCCTACCCCCAGCTTCCGGCCCCCGCCGAACACCAGCAGCAGCACCAGCAGTACGAGCAGCAGCCACAGTACGGACAGCAGCAGGGTCCCAGTCAGCAGCCGGGTCAGCAGCCGGGTCAGCAGCCGGGTCAGCAGCCGGGACAGCCCCAGTACGCGCAGGAGCCGTACGGCACGCACGAGCCGTTCCGCCAGGACCGCTCTCCGGAGCCCTACGGCGCGTCCCAGCACCAGGGTGAGGGTTACGCGGGCCAGCACCAGAGCGACAGCTATGCGGGCCAGCCCGCCTCGTTCTCGCAGGCGGGCACGGGGAGCCACCAGGCGTCGCACGCGCTTCCGTCCGGAATGCCGCCCGCCCAGCCGTCGCCCCCGCAGGCTCAGCCTTCGCACGGCCAGCCGGGAACCTCCTACTCGGACTACTCGGAGCAGTACGGCACGCCCGGCTTCCAGCAGGACCGGCCCGGACCCGAGGGCTTCGGCCCGGATCGCGGCTCCCAGGGTTACGTCCCGGAAGGACCGGCCCAGGGCTATGGCCCCGAAGGCCAGAGGTTCGGCGCTGAGGGCCGGCAATTCGGGGATGGTCAGCGGTTCGGGCCGGAAGGCCAGTGGCCCACTCCCGAGGGCCAGGGGTTCGCGTCGAATGGCCAGGGATTCGGCTCCGATGGCCAGAGGCCGGGCGCTGACGGTCAGCGGTTCGGCTCTGAGGGTCAGGGGTTCGGGCCGGATCGGGCGGGGGGGCTTTCCGGTTCCTACGGCACGCAGGCCGACTCGGCCCCGTCCGCCTACTCGTCCGCGCTCTCGCCGGGCCAGCCCGACCACCTGGGCCAGCCCGGCCAGTCGTTCGACGGCTTCCCGCAGCCGTCTCAGGGCCAGGCGAACGAGCAGTACGGCTATGCCGGGCGGCAGTCGGAGACGGGCGGATACGGTCAGCCGTCGTTCGGCGGCCAGCCGGAAGGTCCCGGCTTCCACCAGTCGGAAGCGTCGGGATTCCCCAGCGCATCCGGGTTCCCGCAGTCCGGGGGATCGGACGGGCGCGGCTTCCCCCAGAGCCCCTATGGCGATTCCGGCTTCGGCCAGCCCGCCTCCCAGGCCCCGGCCCAACCCGCCGCCGAGGCCCGGCCGTATGAGCAGCGCGACCACGGCCAGCCGTACGACCGGGACCAGAGCCAGGCGTACGACCAGCAGGGGTCGCCTTTCGCCGGATACTCCGGCCCGCAGTTCGCCAGGCACTCGGCCGGGCCGCAGCCCGTCGGCGAGGACGGCTCCCACACCGGTTCTCACGCCGGTTCTCACGCCGGCTCTCACAACGGCTTCGAGAACGGTTTCCACAACGGTTACGAGTTCGACAAGCCGTCCCCGTATGAGGGCGCGGCCGATCCGAGGGAGCAGCAGATCCAGCAGGCCTACCAGCAGGCGCAGAGCTATCAGCAGCTCGGGCAGCCGGCGCCGGTGACCGACTATCCCACCGGACCGATGCCCAAGGCCCCGGACTACCCGTCGCAGGACTACCCCTCGCAGGACTACTCCTCGAAGGACTACGCAGGCCAGGAGTTCCCCAAGGCTCAGGACTACTACGACAACCCCCTGGGACACCCCCAGCGGCCCGAGCCCACGCCGTATCCGGCGTCCGGTGGCGAGCCCGCCGACCGTACGCTGCGCTTCGATCCGCCCAGCTACCAGGGGGATCCGCTGAGCGGGCCGCTCCGGCGGGAGGAGCCGATCGACCCCACCGCGATCTACACCCCCGACCGGTCGCAGGCAAAGTATGAGGAAGGTTCCGGCACAGAGCAGGCAGGCCACAGAACCGAGCCCGATCTCCCTTGGTATGGTTCCGAACGCTGATAGGACCGAAGATCGGGGCGTACGAACCGGGGCAAGCGGGTCTTTCCCCGGGTATCGTTATGCCGCTTGACGCCACACGCGGCACGCGCGTGTAATTACAGACGTGTTGTTACGGCTCCCCGAGGGTGGGTACAGGGGAGACGTTTTATGGGGGGCTCCATTGTGGGCGGGCGAGCGACAGGGAGGTGTGCAATGACCGAATTGGTCGTGGCACAGGCGCTCGATGGTGAAGATCTTGGTTGGCAAGAGCGGGCATTGTGCGCTCAAACCGACCCGGAGGCGTTCTTTCCTGAGAAGGGCGGCTCCACCAGAGAAGCCAAGAAGGTGTGCCGTTCGTGTGAAGTGCGGGCGGAGTGTCTTGAGTACGCGCTCGAACATGATGAGCGGTTCGGCATCTGGGGTGGGCTGTCGGAACGGGAACGGCGCAGGATCAAGCGTCAGGCGGTTTGAGACCACGGGCGAGGGCCACGCGGAGGGCGCGTGGCCCCGCCTGACGGTTTCCGCTCGTGGGGGTCTACCAGCCGTGGCGGCGTTTGACCGGCACTGACCGGCACTGACCGGCACTGAACGGTGCTGAACGGCACTGATCGAGTCGAGGGCCCATGCGCTAACGGTTTGGCGCGGGTGTGATCGAGTGAGCCGGGCTTGCCGTATCGTGGTCCGCGCTCAGCCGTACGACCCCCCTAGGACTCGACTTGCACTCGGTCACCGCGATCGTCGTCGCCCATGACGGCGCCCGCTGGCTCAAGGAGACGCTGACGGCGGTTCTGCGTCAGACCCGTCCGCTTGACCGTGTCGTCGGCGTCGACAACGGCAGCCGCGACGGCAGCGGACAGCTGCTGACCGAGGCGTTCGGCCCCAGCAACGTGCTCAGCATGTCGAGGTCCACCGGGTTCGGCGAGGCCGTACACGAGGTGCTGCGGCGGCTGCCCCGCGCGCAGGTCCAGGAGCAGGGCCACGAGTGGATCTGGCTGCTCCACGACGACTGCGCTCCCGACGCGCAGGCGCTGCAGGCGTTGTTGTGGGCGGCCGACCAGGACCCGAAGGCCGCGATCCTCGGCCCGAAGCTTCGCGACTGGCTCGACCGGCGCGTGCTGCTGGAGATGGGCGTGACCGTCGGCAGGTCGGGCCGGCGGGACACGGGCCTCGAACCGAGGGAGTACGACCAGGGCCAGCACGACGACATCCGTGACGTCCTGTCGGTCTCGACCGCCGGCATGCTGATCCGCCGCGAGGTCTGGGAGGCGCTTTCGGGCCTCGACCCGGAGCTGCCGCTGTTCCGCGACGACCTCGACCTGTGCTGGCGGGCACGCGCGGCCGGGCACCGGGTCCTCAACGTGCCCGACGCGGTGGCGTGGCACGCGGAGGCGTCGGCCCGCCGCCGGAGGCGGATCTCCGCGAGCAACGAGCATCCCCGCAGGCTGGACCGGCGCAACGGCCTGCTCGTCATCATGGCGAACCTGCCGTTCTGGGCGCTGCTGCGCTCCATCGCCCGCAACATCTCCGGCTCGCTGGTCAGGACCGTGCTGTTCCTCCTGGCCAAGCAGCCCGCGAACGCCCTCGACGAGGTCGCCGCCCTCAGCTCGATCCTCGCCCATCCACGCCGCCTGGGGCGCTTCCGCAAGGCCCGCAAGCAGGGCAGGAAACAGGGGTACGCCGCGGTCGAGCGCCTGCTCACCCCGCCGGGGGCGGCGTTCCGGCGGCTGGCCGACATGGTGCAGAGCTTCATCGCCGGGGAGGGGCCCGTCGACTCCGCGGGCCGCCACCACGCCGCGGCGGGGGAGCCCTCCCAGGAGGACGGCGACGAGCTGCTCACCGACTCCGGTGGGTTCCAGTGGGTGTTCGGCAACCCCGGCGTGGCGCTGTGCCTCATCCTCATCGCCATCACCGTGGCGGCGGAGCGGTCGCTGCTGTTCGGCGGCCTGCTCGGGGGCGGCGCGCTGGCGCCGGTCACCGGAGGTGCGTCCGACCTCTGGCGGCTCTACACCGAGAACCACCACACCGCCGGGCTGGGGTCGGACACGTGGGCCCCGCCGTACGTCGCGGTGCTGGCCGCCCTGTCCACGGTCTTCTTCGGCAAGACCTGGCTGGCCGTCTCGGTGCTGCTGCTCGGGTGTGTGCCGCTCGCCGGCCTCTCGGCGTACGCCGCGACCAAGAGGATGATCGCCTACACCCCGGCGAGGGTCTGGCTGGCCGCGACCTACGCGCTGCTGCCGGTCGCGACGGGAGTGATCGCGAGCGGCCGCCTCGGGACGGCGATCGTCTTCGTCCTGCTCCCGGTCTACGCGGCCCTCGCCACGAGGGTCGTCGCGGGATCACGCCGCGCCGCCTGGGGGTTCGGCCTGCTCCTCGCGGTCGGTACGGCTTTCGCCCCGCTGGTCTACGTGCTCGTGGCCATTCTGGGCGGGCTCGCCGCGGTGTCGTTCGGCGGCGTACGGCGGGGCGTGGGCCTGTCGCTCGCCATCGGCCTCGGAACCCCGCTGGTCCTGCTGTTCCCCTGGCTGGCCGAGATGGTGCGGGATCCGGGCCGCATCGTGCTGGAGGCGGGGCTGCGCGACGCCACGCTGGCCGATCCCCGGCTGGGGGCCGATTCGCTCCTCATGCTGAGCCCCGGTGGCCCCGGTGTGCCGCCGGTATGGGTGACCGCCGGCCTGGTCGCCGTCGCGCTGGCCGCGCTGCTGCTGCGCCGTCACCAGATGGTCGTGGCGATCGGGTGGGGGGCCATGCTCTTCGGTGTGCTGGTGGCCACCGTGGTCAGCCGCCTGAACGTGGGCGACGTCCCGGCGTGGCCCGGTGTGCCGTTGGCGCTGGCCGCGACCGGCCTGCTTGTGGCGGCCGCGCATCCGGCCCACCGGATCGCGGAGTTCCGCGCCGCCGGAGGCCTCCGCCGCGCGGGCGCCCTCCTGATCGTCGCGGTCGCCTTCGCGACGCCGCTGGCGGCGGCGTCGATGTGGATCAAATCGGGAGCGGAAGACCCGCTGCGGCGCGGCGTGCGCGACCCGATGCCCGTGCTGGCCGCGGTCGGATCCGCCAAGGGGCAGAGCACGCTCCTGATGCGTCCCAAGGAGGGACGCCTCGCCTACACCCTCCTGAGCGGCAGGGCGCCGCTCATCGGCGAGTCGGAACTGCGGCCTCCGGAGCGCGCGCGCCTGGGGCTGGAGAGCGCCGTGGCCGGGCTCGCCTCCGGCAGGGGCGGCACGTATGCCGCGACGCTGGCGTCCTACGGCGTCCAGTTCGTCACCGTGCCCGGACCCGTCGACCCCGCGTTGCAGCGGGCGCTCGACTCCGATCCCGCTCTCGTGCGGGTCAGCCTGTCGCAGACCACCGGGCTGTGGCGGATGGCCGCGCCCGCTCCCGTCCCGCCGCCGGCGGGCGGACCGGCGGGCACGGACTCCCGGCACAGGATCTGGCTGTGGGCCCAGGCGGTCCTCGTCGGCCTCGTGCTGATCCTGGCCTCTCCGGGGGCCCGTACGGATGACCTGGACGAGCAGTACGCCGACGCCCCGGCCGAGGAGTCCCGGGGGCGCCGCCGGGCTCGGGGAGACCGGGTGCCGGCGTGAAAGGCCTGATCGAGAACCGCTTCGGCCTGCTCGCCCTCGTCCTGGTCGCGCTCGCCGCGCTGTACGGCGTGGCCTACGCGAGCCGTCCCGCACCGGTGGTGCACAAGCCGCCCCAGGCCGTGCGGGCTCCCGTCGGCTCCGTCACGACCGTGTGCCCGGCCCCCGGCGGCAGCCGGGTGAGCGTGGTCACCCCGCCCGGCGCCCAGGCGCCCGGCGCCGCCACCGTCGCCGAGATCCAGCCCCCCACCGCCACGCCGGAGGCGCAGCCCACTGGCAAGCCCGAGGGTGGTGCCGACGGGACCACCAAGCCAGGGACCACGGGCCAGCCAGGGACCACGGGCCAGCCAGGGACCACGGGCAAGCCGGTGGCGACGGTCCAGCGGCCCGGGGTCTTGTGGCAGCAGGAGATCGCTCCCGGCAGTGAGCCGCTCGCCATCGCCGCGACCGGTTCGATGGCCGCGGGACTGGAGACCGCGCAGACGGCCAGGGAGAAGTCGGGCAGCCAGCGCGGGCTTGCCGCCGTGCGCTGTGTCGAGCCGGGGGCGAACGCCTGGTTCGTCGGCCCGGGGCCGGCCGCGGCCGACGTGACGCTCTACGTCACGAACGTCGACGCGGCCCCCGCCGACGTCGAGATCATGATCTACTCCGGTGAGGGGCCCGTGCTCAGCGACCGGGGGAGCGGCCTTGTCCTCCAGCCCGGCCAGCACCGCGCGGTCAAACTCCGCGACCTCGCCCCGTCACCCCTCGTGATGGCGGTGGAGGTCAGCACCACAAGCGGCCGCGTGGCCGCCGCGGTGAAGGCGGTGCTCGGCGAGGGCAAGGGCGTCGACTGGCTGCCCATCGCCGCTGAGCCGGCCACCAGGGTGGTCGTCCCGGGAATCCCCGGCACTGCCGGTCTCCGCGAGCTCTACGTCACCGCCCCCGGCGAGCAGGACACCGTGGTCCAGGTGAAGGCCGTGCTCAAGGACGGGTCCTACGCGCTCAAGAACAAGGAGTCCGTCGACGTCCCGGCCGGGTCGACGGCCACGCTCGACATGTCCACGGGCATCGGGGGACAGCCCGCCGCGCTCGTGCTGTCCGCAGACGTGCCGATCGTCGCGGGCTTGAAGATCACGGGCACCGGCACGAGCCAGGACGTCGCGTTCACCGCCGGAGTGCCGCCCATCGACCTCGGCAGCGTCGTGGCGGACGCCCGCGCGGCCCGTAAGCAGAGCTCCGGCCTCGTGCTGTCGGCGCCCTTCGCGGCGGCCACAGTCAAGATCCAGCTCCTGCCGAAGGAGGGGCCGATGCCCGCGCCGTTCGACGTCCAGATCCCCGCCGCCCGGACGAAGGAGATCACGCTGAAGGCGCCGCCGGGCAGCAAGGCCGGATTCAGCGTCGCGGTCCAGCCCCAGCCCGGGTCGGGCCCCGTCTACGGCGGGCGCGTCCTCACCGAGGCGACTCCCCAAGGGCTGTTCATCACCACGCAGCCCCTCGCCCTGGCACGCACCTGGGCCCTCGTCCCTCCCACGGTCGACTCTCCCAGCGCCGTACTCCCCTGAAGCCCGCCCCTTGCCGCGTGATCATGCACGTGTTCCCGCAGGCGTCGTCCTGCCTGGTGGTTTGTGGAGCGTGATCATGCATGGCGAGGGTGCGCCCGACGGGCAGACACCGCATGATCACAAACGGCACCGGCCCTGAGCAGACCGCGTACGGCGGAATCCATGCATGATCACGATCCGGGAAACCCACGTCCCCGGGCTTCCCGGGAAACTCTGCATGATCACGGCGACGGTGGGCGGGCTGGGGCTTTAGTGGCGGTCGTCGTATCCGGGGTCGATCGTTTCGGGGGTGAGGCCGAGAAGGCTGGCGACCTGCTCGACGACGACGTCGAAGACGAGCGTGCCGAGCTGGTCGCGGTCGCGCGCTCTGGCCTCGATGGGCCTCCGGTAGACGACGATGGCCGCGGGGTCGTCTCCGGCGGCTGAGTCCGCCCGGCCGAACGGAATCGGGTCGGACGCCAGCCGCGCCGGGCCGTCGATCAGCTCGCTCGCCGGAGGAACCTCCTCGACGGCGAACTCGACGGTCGCGAGCTGTGTGCCCCAGCGGGGCTTCAGCCGGTCCACGGCGTCGAGCACCAGGTCGTCGAAGCGCTCGCCACGGGACTTGGCGATCGGCACGTGCGCGGGCGCGAGGGGCCCACGCATGCCGCGGCCGTGCCGGTCACGCCGGCGCACGCGCCGTTTCGGGGCCGGCCTCTCGCCGGGCTCGCTCCGCTCGCTCACGGAGCCAGCTTAGAGCGCCGCACACGACCGCGGCGGAGCCGTACGGCGGTGCCCGCTTTTGTGGGTGATCTTGGCCTAACTTGGGAGATCGCCGGTTCCGGCTGAACCGTCCATTCCGAGTGGTTTTCACTCATCACGTGGGGTACTGACTGGGTTGTCCTGCAATCTCCTGCCGACTTCGGAACTTGCTGGATTGTGGCGACACGCTCGATAAGAGCGGCGGGGTGGTGGCAATGTGAACGCGGACCGGATACGGTCCCTCCGTGAGCCCCGTCCGCAGCTGTTCCCGTACCGCCTGCAGGCAGCCTGCCGTCTTCACACTCACGTATGTCTACGCCGACTCGACCGCCGTTCTCGGCCCCCTGGCGACGTACGTCGAACCACACTGTTACGACCTGTGCGCGGAACACGCGGAACGGCTCACGGCCCCTCGCGGGTGGGAGGTCGTGCGGCTCCCGTCGGAGCCCGGATCGCCCAGCGGAGACGATCTGGAGGCGCTCGCCAACGCGGTTCGCGAAGCCGCCCGTCCCGCTCCCAGCGCGGGCGAGCCCATCGGCCAGGCGGTCGAGGTCGGTCGCCGCGGCCATCTCCGGGTCCTCAAGTCGGCCCAGCCCAACAGGGAGCGCTGAGATCGCGCCTTGAGAACGCGCGTTGAGATCGCGCGCACAGCGTCGGCTCGGTCGTCGTGGGGACTGTCGGGCGCTATAGGCTCAGGTCCGTAGACAGACGACTCTTAGGGGCAGCGGTGGCCGACCTCACGAAGATCTTCAAAGCGTACGACGTGCGCGGCGTGGTGCCGGACGAGCTCGACGAGAACATAGCCCGAGCCGTCGGGGCGGCCTTCGTCGAGGTGACAGGCGCGGAGTCGGTGGTCGTGGCCCATGACATGCGCACCTCCTCCGGACCGCTGGCGGCCGCCTTCGCGCGCGGGGCGACCTCGCGTGGCGCCGACGTGGTGAGCGCCGGCCTCGGTTCGACCGACCTTCTCTACTACGCCAGCGGCAGCCTCGGCCTGCCCGGTGTCATGTTCACGGCCAGCCACAACCCCGCGCAGTACAACGGCATGAAGATGTGCCGCGCCGGCGCGGTCCCCGTGGGCACCGACACGGGTCTCACCGAGATCCGAGACCGCGCCTCCCAGCTTCTCGACGGCGCCGGGGAGGACACCGGCACCGCCGGCAAGGGCACGGTGACGGAGCAGAACCTTCTGAAGGGGTACGCCGAGCATCTGAAGACGCTGGTCGACCTTTCCGGCATCCGGCCGCTGAAGGTGGTCGTGGACGCCGGGAACGGCATGGGCGGCTACACCGTCCCCGAAGTGTTCCAGGGCCTGCCGATCGAGCTGACCTCGCTCTACTTCGAGCTCGACGGCAGCTTCCCCAACCACGAGGCGAACCCGATCGAGCCGGAGAACCTGCGCGACCTGCAGAAGGCGGTCGTCGACAGGGGCGCCGACATCGGCATCGCGTTCGACGGCGACGCCGACCGCTGCTGGGTGATCGACGAACGCGGTGAGTCGGTCTCACCGTCCACGATCACCGCGCTGGTCGCGGTGCGGGAGCTGGCCAAGCACCCGGGCGCGACGATCATCCACAACCTGATCACGTCGAAGGGTGTGCCCGAGATCGTCCGGGAGCACGGCGGCGTCCCGGTCCGCACCCGAGTGGGGCACTCGTACATCAAGGCCGAGATGGCCCGCACGGGAGCCGTCTTCGGAGGCGAGCACTCGGCTCACTACTACTTCCGCGACTTCTGGTTCGCCGACTCGGGCATGCTGGCGGCCCTGCACGTCCTCGCCGCGCTCGGCGAGCAGGACCGGCCGCTGTCGGAGGTCCTGTCGCAGTACACCCGGTACGCCGCGTCCGGGGAGATCAACAGCAGGGTGGGCGACCAGGCCGCCGCCCTGGAGCGCGTCCGGGAGACCTTCGCGGCCCGCGAGGGTGTTACCTTCGACGAGCTTGACGGCCTCACCGTGAGCGGTCCGGACTGGTGGTTCAACCTCCGCCCGTCCAACACCGAGCCGCTGCTGCGGCTCAACGCCGAGGCGGCCGACGAGGACAAGGTGGCCGCCGTGCGAGACGAAGTGCTCGCTCTCGTAAGGAGCTGACAGAGTTGAAGATCGACGACTGGCTGCTGGACATCCTGGCCTGCCCGGCGTGCAAGTCTCCGCTGCGTGTGGAGGCCGACACCGACGAGCTGGCCTGCACCTCGGAGGCGTGCGGGCTGGTCTATCCGGTCCGTGACGACATCCCGGTCCTTCTCGTCGACGAGGCGCGCAAGGCATGAGCGACGCCGGAGGGGCGCGCTTCGAGCCGGACAGGCTCGACGACCAGTCGTATCTGGCGGAGGGCGACCCCTCCGGGATGCTCCGGTCCGTGGCGTCCGCGGCTGCTCAGGTGCGCACCGCTTACCGGGCCGCCGTCGAGGCCGGGGTGGCGAGGATGGTCGCGAACGGCCGGCCCCGGGCCATCGTGGTGGCCGGGATGGGCGGCGCCGGCATCTCGGGCGACGTGCTCGACGCCGTCTGCGGGAACGGCACGCCCCTGCCGATCATCACGGTCCGTGGCTATCGGCTGCCCGGCTGGGTCGGCGCGGCCGATCTGGTCATGGTCGTCTCCCGCTCCGGCAACAGCGAGGAGACGCTCGCTCTGGCCGCGGAAGCCGTACGGCGCGGCAGCCCGACACTCGGGGTCGGCGCGGCCGACTCGCCTCTGGCGGCGCTGGTGGCACGGGGCGGCGGAACCTTCGTCCCGGTGTCGAGCGGGGCGAACCAGCCGAGGGCGGCGCTGTGGGAGCTGCTGGTCCCGCTCGTCGTCGCGGCCTCCGAGATGAACCTGGTGAAGGCCGGAGAGGACGTCTTCGAGGCGGTGGCCACGCGGCTGGAGGACATCTCTCACCGCTGCCGCCCGTCGAGCGAGTCGTTCATCAACCCTGGAAAGACGCTCGCGATGGAGCTGGCGGGGAGCATCCCACTCGTCTGGGGGACGTCTCCCATCGCCGCGGTCGCGGCGCACCGGCTGGCCTGCCAGCTCAACGAGAACGCCAAATATCCCGCCATCTGGGGAGAGATCCCGGAGGTGCACCACAACCAGGTCGCCACCCTGGACGGCCCGCTGGCCGGGCGGGACATCTTCGCGGACCCCTTCGCCGACGAGCCCGACGAGCCCGGCGGCCCCGGCGGTCCGGCCGCCCGGCTGCGGCTCGTCCTGCTGCGCGACGTCGAGGAGCATCCGCAGGTCGCCAAGCGCCGTGTCGTGTCCGTACGGCTGGCCGAGGACCGGGGCGTTCCCGTCTCGGAGGTCCTCGCCGAGGGCGGCCACCCGCTGGAGCGGCTCGCCACGCTGGTCGGCCTGGGCGACTACGCCAGCGTCTACCTGGCCCTCGGGTATGGCATCGATCCCACGGCGGTGTCCGCCATCGCGGAACTCAAGGCCCGAATTTCCCAATAGGATCGCTCTGGCCGATTACTGAGGAGTTTCGTGTGAGTGCGGGCGGCGGTACCAAGGCGATCATCGCGGCGTTGGGCGCCAATCTGGCGATCGCGGCCTCGAAATTCGTGGCGTTCCTCTTTACGGGGTCGTCGTCGATGCTCGCGGAGTCCGTCCACTCGGTCGCCGACTCCGGTAACCAGGCGCTGCTGCTTCTCGGCGGTAAGCGGGCTGAGAGGGGCCGCACGCGCAAGCACCCCTTCGGCTACGGGCGCGAGCGGTACTTCTACGCCTTCGTGGTGGCCGTTGTGCTGTTCACCATCGGTGCCCTCTTCTCGATCTACGAGGGCTGGCACAAGATCGCCGATCCGCATCCGGTTGAGTCGCCGCTGTGGGCCTTCATCGTCCTGATCTTCGCGATCGTGGCGGAGGGCTTCTCGTTCCGGACGGCCATCAAGGAGTCGCGGGAGATTAAGGGCGATCACTCGTGGGTGTCGTTCATCCGCAGGGCGAAGGCTCCCGAGTTGCCCGTCGTCCTGCTGGAGGACTTCGGCGCGCTGCTCGGCCTCGTCCTCGCCCTCTTCGGCGTGACGATGGCCGTGATCACTGGCAACGGGATCTGGGACGGCGTCGGCACGGTCATGATCGGTCTTCTGCTCGCCGTCATCGCGGTGATCCTGGCCGTGGAGACGAAGTCGCTGCTGATCGGTGAGAGCGCGACTCCCGAGGTCGAGAAGCAGATCTGCGCCGCCCTGGAGGACGCCGGCGTCGCCAAGGTCATCCACCTCCGCACGCTCCACCTGGGGCCGGAGGAGCTCCTGGTCGCGGCGAAGATCGCGGTGGATCACGACGAGACGGCGGCCGAGGTGGCCAAGGGCATCGACGAGGCCGAGCAGCGCATCCGCAAGGCGGTGCCCATCGCCCGTGTCATCTACCTGGAGCCCGATCTCTACCGAGCGGACGCCGGCACCGCCGCGTCCCACACGTGACTCACCGTCGGTCCTGAGCCGCGGGGGCGGCCGTTGAGCGCTGAGCCGCCGTCACGACGAGTTCGTACGGCTCGGCGCCCGGTATGGCCGGGAGCATGGCCAAGAGCCGGTTCTCGTCGTGACGGCGGAGTTCGTGAGGATCAGCCGGTGAGGGGATCGCGGTCGCCCGCCTGGACGAGCCCGGTCTCGTAGGCGTGGATCACCGCCTGAGTGCGATCCCTGAGGCCGAGTTTGGACAGCACCCGCGCGACGTGCGTCTTCACGGTGTGCTCGGTCACGACCAGCTCGGCCGCGATCTCGGCGTTGGACAGCCCTCGGGCGATCAGGCGGAGCACCTCGGACTCCCGTGGCGTCAGCAGGGTCTCCGCCTGGACGCGGCGGCGGCGGGTGAACTCGGCGATCAGGCGTCTCGTCATCTTGGGGGCGAGCAGGGCGTCCCCGCGGGCGACGATCCGCACGCTGTTCGCCAGCTCCTCCGCTCTGATGTCCTTGAGCAGGAAGCCGCTCGCCCCCGCGAGGAGCGCGTCATAGACGTACTCGTCCAGGTCGAAGGTCGTGATCATGATGGCCTTGGCGCCCAGCTCGGTGATGGTCCGGGCGGCCTCGATCCCGTTCAGCACCGGCATGCCATCCGCTGGAGTGTGTACAGGGAGAGCAGCCCCGACAGGAAGACCGGGATGGCCCAGAAGTCCGGGCGCGGCGCCACGGCCAGGAGGAGCACGGCCCCGAGGAGGGTCAGCCCGATCGTGAGCCATGGGTAGGCGTGGCGCATGACGTGCGGCGCGGTGGCCAGCAGGACGGCGATGGCGGCTCCGAGCCCTTCGTTGTCCGAGACCATGCCCAAGCCCGCGACAGAGGCCAGAGCCGCGCCGATGATGATGTCCAGGGGCGAGGAAAGAGCCCTGCGAAGATCGAACGACGAGAGACTCGCCTCCAGCTTCGTGAGTCGTGTTGTCTGATTCACGCCCGAGATTCTCCGATGCGGCAGTGTCCCGTGTCGTCACTCCCAGGAGCGATCAGCGGGCCGTACAACTGCGGGGCCGAGGTTGTGCCGGCCGTACGGCTGTGTGTAGTCGGGTGGGGGTGGTGCGGCTAGCGGGAGCGGAGGAGGCGCAGGGCCTTCTCCTTCTCGAAGTCCAGGGCTCTGCGCGGCGCCTGGATGCGGCCGATCCTGATCCCGAGGTCCCGTACGGCCTGCGCGACCACAGGCTCCGACAAGGCGCGCAACGCGAAGGCGAGCTCCGCCGGTGACACGTCGAAACGGCGCTCCAGCTCCATGGCCTGGCTGACGGCGGCCAGTTCCTCGGGGCCGAACCTGCGATGCGAACCCCGGTCCCGCACCGGGGGGAGCAGGCCGAGGGCCTCCCGGTAGCGCAGCATGCGGGGGGACATGCCGAGCCGCTTGGCCGCCTCCGTTATCCGCATCGGTGCCCCCTTCGGTTCTGGGCCGCAGCCGGGTCGTCCCGCCGCATCCGCTTCTCCGCCGCTTCTCCACCGCTTCTTCCGTCACGGTAGAGCCCGCCGTCCCGCGACCCAACCCGTCGTCGATCGCCTGGTGGACGCCCACGGTCGTCAGGAGGCACGACTGATGGTGCCGGTGTACCGGGCTGAGCTCTCCCCCTCCCGGCTCACCTCGAGTGTGGCCTCCCGGTCGCGGGGCCCGTCCGAGGCGATCGGACGTTGCCCGGTTTGAAGTCACGGTGGACCACGCCTGCCCGATGGATTGCGGCGAGCGCGGTGCAGGTCCCCACCGCGATCCGGTCGAGCGCGCCGTCCGTCCGCGGCCCGCGCGCACTGGGATCAAACCTAACATTTTCATGTCAGGTTCCTGCATCTGCGCGTGCGCCGGGCCGTACGGGGCGCCTAAAATCTCAGACGACGGACAACGGAGGGACACAGTCATGGACTTCAAGGTCGCCGACCTTGCTCTTGCGGAATTCGGCCGTAAGGAGATCCGCCTCGCCGAGCACGAGATGCCGGGCCTCATGGCGACCCGGAGGGAGTACGCCGCTTCGCAGCCGCTCAAGGGTGCGAAGATCATGGGCTCGCTGCACATGACCATCCAGACGGCTGTGCTCATCGAGACGCTGGTCGCGCTCGGCGCCGATGTCCGCTGGGTGAGCTGCAACATCTTCTCGACCCAGGACCACGCGGCCGCCGCGGTCGTCGTCGGCCCGAACGGCACGGTTGACAACCCCTCCGGTGTTCCGGTGTTCGCCTGGAAGGGCGAGACTCTGGAGGAGTACTGGTGGTGCACCGAGCAGGCTCTCGCGTGGCCTGACGGCTCCGGCCCGAACATGATCCTCGACGACGGCGGCGACGCCACGCTTTTGGTCCACAAGGGCGTGGAGTTCGAGAAGGCGGGCGCCGTGCCGGCCGCGGGCGAGGACGACCCCGAGGAGTGGGGGATCATCCTCGACACGCTCCGCCGTACGGTCTCGGACGAGAAGCGCTGGACCAAGATCGCCGAGGCCATCAAGGGTGTCACCGAGGAGACGACGACCGGTGTCCACCGGCTCTACGAGATGCACAAGGGCGGGCAGCTCCTCTTCCCGGCGATCAACGTGAACGACTCGGTGACCAAGTCGAAGTTCGACAACAAGTACGGCTGCCGCCACTCGGTGATCGACGGGCTCAACCGGGCCGTCGACGTGCTGATCGGCGGCAAGGTGGCCGTGGTCTGCGGCTACGGCGACGTGGGCAAGGGCTGCGCCGACGCGCTGCGCGGCCAGGGCGCCCGTGTGGTCGTCACCGAGATCGACCCGATCTGCGCCCTGCAGGCGGCCATGGACGGCTTCCAGGTCACCACGCTGGAGGACGTCGTCGGCATCGCGGACATCTTCGTCTCGACGACGGGCAACTTCGGCATCATCACCGCCGAGCACATGTCGCAGATGAAGCACCAGGCGATCGTGTCCAACATCGGGCACTTCGACAACGAGATCGACATGGCCGGGCTCGCCCGCATCCCGGGCATCGTGAAGAACAACATCAAGCCGCAGGTCGACGAGTGGGTCTTCCCCGACGGGCACTCGATCATCGTGCTCGCCGAGGGCCGCCTGATGAACCTGGGTTGCGCCACCGGCCACCCGTCGTTCGTCATGTCGAACTCGTTCACCAACCAGGTGATCGCCCAGATCGAGCTGTTCACCAAGACCTCGGAGTACCCGATCGGCGTCTACGTGCTGCCCAAGCACCTCGACGAGAAGGTCGCCCGTCTCCACCTGGACGCCCTCGGGGTCAAGCTCACCAAGCTGACCAAGAAGCAGGCCGAGTACATCGGTGTGGACGTCGAAGGCCCCTACAAGCCGGACCACTACCGTTACTGATTTTTCGACTCGGCGTGATCATGCACTGGTTCCTGGATCGCCGGGCGGAGCTGGGACGACGCGATTCGTGATCATGCACATGTTCCCGTGCGGCTCGCTTGAGCTGCGGATCCGCAATTCGTGATCATGCGGTTGACCGTTGGATGACCACGCGGGCATCGGCGGTCAGCTGCATGATCACGAAGGCGGTTTCCCTGGCAGGAGCCCTGCCGGGGGACTCGTGCATGATCACGGCCGATGAAGGGCCACGTGAGGGCGGTAAGCGAGGAAGTTGTGCATGATCACGGCGGGATGGTGGAGGCGGGGGAGCGGCGGATCGGATGGGCCGCCCGTTCCATGCCGGTCCTGGAGGCCATCGGCGCCGGGTTCGCCAAGGACCGGCCGCTCGACGGGCTGCGGATCGCGGCCTGTCTCCACGTGACCGCCGAGACCGCCGTGCTCATGGGCGCCCTCAAGGCCGGAGGCGCGGAAATCGCCCTGGCCGCGTCCAACCCCCTGTCCACTCAGGACGACGTCGCCGCCGCTCTCGCGGACTACGGCATCGCCGTCCAGGCCCGTGCCGGGGTGGACAGGGAGACCTATTACCGCCATATCCATCAAGCGCTCGATATTTCGCCAAATATCGTGCTTGACGATGGCTGTGACCTCGTCAATATCCTCCACACCGAGCGTGTGGAGTTGCTGGAAGCCGTCATCGGCGGCTGTGAGGAGACGACCACCGGCATCATCCGGCTCCGCCAGATGGCGTCAGAGGGCGCCCTCCGGTTCCCCATGGTCGCGGTGAACGACACCCGGACGAAGCGGATGTTCGACAACAGGTACGGCACGGGCCAGTCCACGCTCGACGGCATCATGCGGGCCACGAACGTCCTCCTCGCCGGCCGGACCATCGTCGTCGCCGGGTTCGGGTTCTGCGGCCGGGGGGTGGCCGAGCGAGCCAAGGGCCTGGGAGCCCGGGTGGTCGTGACCGAGATCGACCCCGTGAAGGCCCTCGACGCGTCCCTGCAGGGCTACGACGTCCAGACCATGAGCCGGGCCGCCGAGATCGGCGACGTGTTCGTCACCGTGACCGGCAACCGCGACGTCATCCGGGCCGAGCACCTCGCCGTCATGAAGGACGGCGCGATCCTGGCCAACGCCGGTCATTTCGACGTCGAGATCGATGTGCGCGCGCTCGAAGAGATGGCGCAAACCGTAAATTTCGGGATTCGTCCGAATACGGATGAGTACGTCCTGGAGGACGGCAGGCGGCTGCTCCTCCTCGCCGAGGGCCGCCTCGTCAACCTGACCGCCGCCGAGGGTCATCCGGCGGCCGTCATGGACATGTCCTTCTCCGCCCAGGCCCTCGCCGTCGGCTGGCTCGCCCAGGAGTCGGTACGGCTCTCGCCCGGCGTCTACGACGTCCCGGCGGACATCGACGCCGAGGTGGCGCGGCTCAAGCTGGCCGCCGCCGGGATCGCGATCGATGCCCTCACCACCGAGCAGGAGGACTACCTCCACTCCTGGCGGCTCGGCTCCTGACCTGTCCGGCGCTCCGGCGGCCCCCATTTTGAGAGGGCGGGCACGACCGGTGCGGCCTCTCCCACCGACCGATCGTGCCCGCCTTAACCCCACTGCAGGCATGCCCCATGTCCTGCAGTCGTCTCCCGTGCCCCGCATATCGGGGTCTACACCTCATACGGGTGGAAGAAATCCTCCGGGTGTCGGACCGGCCGGTTCCGAGCCGGCCGGCCGCGCTTCCGGCGCGGGTCGCGGCTGCCACTGGGGCGCTCCGCCATGCTGGGGCGCTCCGCCGTTCGCGGGTGCTGTGCCGTACGCGGGTGCCGCGCCGTAGTTCTGGGGTGCTGTGCCGTACGGCATGGCGGGGCGGCGGGCCTGGGCGAGCCTGATCTCCTCGCGGCGGCGGCGCTCGGCCAGGACGGCGGCGAGGTAGGCGTGCGGCGGCACGCCGGGCGGGGGCGGCGGGGCGACGCGCGCGCTGACCTGTTCCGCGATCCGGACGCCCATCTCGTGCCGCGTGACGGGGGCGAGCTGATGCCAGCGGGAGAGGTACTGCCGGGCGGTGTTCGCCAGATCGTCGGAGAGCTGGGAGAGCTCCAGCGAGGAGGCCCAGGCGGCGAGCTGCGGCGGCATGGCGGGCGGGGGAGCCTGACGCGGCGCCCGCTCCCCGATGACCATGGTGCCGGCGAAGATGTCGCCGAGCCGCTTGCCCTTCTCGTTCACCAGCGACGTGATGAGCGCCGGGGCGCCGAAGAAGATCCAGAACTCCACGAAGCCCGCCAGCCCGCGGAACAGCGCCTGCCGGAAGCGCTCGGGGCCGCCGTCGTCGCCCACCACCCGGAGGCCGAGCGCCAGCTTGCCCAGGCTGCGGCCTCTGCTCACGGTCTCGAAGATCACCGGATAGCCGACGATCACGAGCACGGTGAACAGGATCACCAGCCCTCTGGCGAGCGCCGTGTCGGTCACGATGGAGGCGTTGGAGAGCAGTATGTACGCCACGATGAGGACGGCCCATTGCAGGACCCAGTCGATGATGTAGGCCACGGCACGGCTGGGCAGCTGAGCCACCCGGACCTCGACGACGACGGCCTCACCCGTCACGACTTCCGACACACTCCGCACCCTACTGTGCCGCCGTCGATAGGGTCTGATCTGTGGACATCGATGCGTTCGTCACCGCCAGCAAGCCGATGTGGGACCGGCTTGAAGATCTGGTACGGCGGCGCCGCTCGCTGAACGGCGCGGAGGTCGACGAGCTGGTCGAGCTGTACCAGCGGGCCGCGACGCACCTGTCCATCGTGCGTTCCGGCTCGACCGACGCCATCCTCGTCGGCCGCCTGTCGGCCCTGGTGGCGCGGGCGCGGTCGGCGGTCACGGGGGCGCACAGCCCCGCATGGCGGGAGGTCGTGCGGTTCTTCGCCGTCTCGTTTCCCGTGGTGGCCTACCGCGCTCGGAGGTGGTGGCTCGGGGCGGCGCTGGCCTCGCTGGCGGTGGCCTACGTCATGGGTGTGTGGGTGGCCAGGAACCCCGACGTCCAGGCGGCCATCGGCACCCCGGACGAGATCAGGCAACTCGTCGACCATGACTTCGCGGACTACTACTCCGAGAACCCGGCGGCGTCGTTCGCCGGACAGGTGTGGATCAACAACGCGTGGGTGTCGATGCAGGTCATCGTCTCCGCCATCCTGTTGGGGCTGCCGATTCCGTACATCCTCTGGCAGAACGCCGCGAACGGCGGCGTCCTCGGCGGGCTGATGGCCGCACACGGGAAGGCCGACGTCTTCTGGGGGCTGATCCTCCCGCACGGCCTGCTGGAGCTGACCGCGGTGTTCCTCGCGGCGGGCGTGGGCATGCGGCTGGGCTGGACGGTCATCGATCCCGGTCCTCGGCGGCGCGGTGAGGCGCTTGCCGAGCAGGGGAGGGCGGTGATGAGCGTCGCCCTCGGACTCGTCGTCGTGCTGCTGATATCGGGCCTGATCGAGGCCGGAGTGACGCCTTCGGGCCTGCCCACGTGGGCGCGCATCGGGATCGGCGCGCTGGCCGAGGCGCTCTTCCTGGCCTATGTCATCGTGTTCGGCCGCCGGGCCATGAGGACCGGTGAGACAGGGGACATCGAGCACGCCCCCGACCTCGCCCCCACGGCGTGACCGCGGCACAGAAAGCTATTCAGAACGTACGGAATCAGAGGCGGCCCGCGGCCTTGAGAGCCAGATAGGCGTCGGCCAGGGCGGGGGCGATGTCCTCCGGGAGCGCGTCGACCACCTCGACGCCGTGACGGCGCAGCAGCGAGGTGACCCTCCGGCGCTCGCCGCGCAACTGCTCGGCCGCCGCCGCGTCGTAGACGAGCTCCGCCGTACCCCTGCCCGACGCCATGGCGGCCACCCGCGGATCCGCGACGGCGGCCACCAGCACCAGGTGACGCGATGACAGTTGCGGGAGCACCGGGAGCAGTCCTTCCTCCATCGCGGCAGAGTTCAGATCGGTCAGCAGCACGACGAGGCAACGCCGCTTGGCTCTGGCCAGCACGGCCGCGACCATGCCGGGGGAGTCCGCTTCGACCAGCTCGGCCTCGATCGGGGCCATGACGTTGACCAGTGAGGAGAGCAGCTCGGTCCGGGCGGCGCCGGAGAGCCAGGCGCGGACGGCTCGGTCGTAGGCGAGGAAGTCCACCCGGTCACCGGCGCGTGCCGCGAGGGCGGCGAGCAGCAGCGCGGCGTCCATCGACCAGTCCAGCCGCGGCCACCCCGGCCTCGCACCCGCCGCACCCGCCGCACCCGCCGGGCCCGCCGGGCCCGCCGGGCCGGCCGTACCGGCGGTAGCGGCCGCACCCCCCGTGCCCGCCGTACCGGCCGTACCGGCGCCCGCGGCTGAGGCCTCGGTCGACGTGGATGGCGCGCCGAGGATGGCCGGCACGCCGAAAAGGGGAGGTGTGCCGACGCGGCCGGCGGACGTGCGGCCTGTGTCGAGCACGATGAGCACCCGCCGGTCGCGTTCCGGCCGCCAGGTGCGGACGACGACGTCGCTGCGCCGGGCGCTGGCCCGCCAGTCGATGGACCGGACGTCGTCGCCGATGACGTATTCCCGCAGAGAGTCGAACTCGGTGCCCTGGCCGCGCACGAGCGCCGGGTGCTGACCGTCCAGCTCTCGCAGCTTGGAGAGCTTGGCGGGCAGATGCTTCCGGCTGAGGAAGGGCGGCACCACTCGCACCGACCACGGCACGTGATGCGTTCCCTGCCTCGCCGCCAGGCCCAGCGGGCCCAGTGAGCGGACCGTCACAGTCACCGCCTCCCGGTCGCCCCTCCTGGTCGGCGTCAACGTCGTGACCAGGCGCCGCCGCTCGCCGCGCGGCACGTTGACCTTGAGATGGCGGGGCGTCGCTCCGGCCGAAGGCGGCCAGGCGTCCCGCAGCACGCCGCGAACCCCGCGACGGCCGGGATTGTCGACGATCAGGCCGACCGTCACCGACTGCCCGAGCCGTACCAGCCGCTCGCCGTCACGCCGGAAGCGCAGCGCCCGGACGCTGCCCGCGAACAGCAGGTCGATCACGATCAGCGCGGCCAGCAGGAGCGCGATGCCGAGCACCGCCATCGCCGGTCGTGGCGCCACCAGCACCGCGACGGCGCCGAGGGCGGCGAGAAGCCCCGCGCGTGCCGTCAGTGCCACAGCGCGGCCCTCCCGGCTTGTACGGACATCATCGTGGGACGGGGACGGAGGCGAGGATGCCGTCCAGGATGCCGTCGGGGGTGGCGCCTTCCAGCTCGGCCTCGGGACGCAGCTGCACCCGGTGCCGCAACGCCGGCCGGGCCAGCGCCTTGACGTCGTCCGGGGTGACGTACGTCCGGCCGGACAGCCAGCCCCACGCGCGGGCCGCCGCCAGGAGCGCGGTGGCCCCTCGCGGTGACACGCCGAGCTGCAGCGACGGCGACTGCCGGGTGGCGCGGGCGAGGTCGACGACGTACCCGAGCACCTCCGGCCCCACGTGCACGCGCTTGACGGCCTCCCGCCCCGCTTCCAGGTCCGCCGCGGACGCCACCGCCTTGATGTGCGACAGGTCGCGCGGGTCGAATCCGAGCGCGTGCCGTTCGAGCACGGCGATCTCCTGGTCCCGGGGCGGCAGCGGAACGGTCAGCTTGAGCAGGAACCGGTCGAGCTGCGCCTCCGGGAGCTGGTAGGTGCCCTCGTACTCGATGGGGTTCTGGGTCGCCGCCACGATGAACGGGTCGGGCAGCTTGCGGGCGGTCCCTTCGACGCTGACCTGGCGCTCCTCCATCGCTTCGAGCAGGGCGGCCTGGGTCTTCGGCGGGGTCCGGTTGATCTCGTCGGCGAGCAGCAGGTTCGTGAAGACCGGCCCCTCGCGGAACTCGAACTCGGCCGTCCTGGCGTCGTAGACGAGCGAGCCCGTCACGTCGCCCGGCATCAGGTCGGGGGTGAACTGCACCCGCTTGAAGTCGAGCGACAGCGTGGCCGCGAGGGTCCGGACCAGCAGCGTCTTGGCCACGCCGGGAACGCCTTCGAGCAGCACGTGCCCCCGGCACAGCAGCGCGATGACCAGGCCGGTGACGACGGCGTCCTGCCCGACCACGGCCTTGCCGACCTCTGCCCGGAGCGTGCCGAGCGCCTCCCGCGCGGCGTCGGCCGCCGTCGCATGTTCCGCCCCCGCGTGGCTGGGGTCCGCGTGTCCCGGAGCCGTGTGTCCCGGAGCCGTGTGTCCGGGTGCCGTGTGTCCCGGTGCCCCCGGTCCAGGTGTGGTCACGAGTCGCTTACCTGCCTTTCGATTGCGTCCAAGTATCCGGCCAGGGCCACGAGAGCGGCGTCGTCGGCCGGGGCCGTGCCGTACAGCGCGAACCGCACGTGCTCCATCTCCTCCCCGGTCCGTACGGCTGTCGCCGCGACGATCTCGTCGGGGGAGGCGGTGCGGGACAGCCCGAGGCGTGGCGTGACGCGGTCGACGGCGGCCGCGCGGAGCGCGAGAGCCGCCCGGTCGCGTGCCCTTCGTGCCCGGTAGAGGCGGCCGCGCCCTTCCACGGTCTCCGCGGCACGCACGACCACCGGCAGGCGCTCGGCGACGACGGGGCCGAGCCTGCGTCCCCGCCACAAGGCGACCACGCCCACGGCGACGATGAGCTGGACAACGGCCCAGTCCACCCCCGGAGGGATGAGAGAGCCGAGGCTCTCGTCCCCGGAGCCGGTGTTCACGCCGGGCTCGGGCTCCGCGGGAGGGACGAGCCAGATCAGCCGCGGCTTCGTCCCGGCCAGGTTCATCGCGAGCGCGGCGTTGCCGTCCTCGGCCAGCCGCAGGTTGCTCATGAAGGAACCGTCGCCCACAACCGTCACCGTGTGGCCGTTCGTGACGTATCGGACCAGGGTCGGCTTGCCCCCGGCCGGGTAGCAGCCGGTGGCTCCGGCCGGCGCCGTGTACGCCATGCCGCCCATGAAGGCGCTGCCCGCCCGGGTTGCCTCCCGCAGCGCGCAGTCAGGTTCGCGCGACCGGACGCGCGCGCCGCGGTCCTTGGGCGTGACCCCGCTCGCCAGGACGTCGAGGTACGGCACGGCGCCCACGAGCAGCCGGTCGCCCGGCGCGGCGGCGAGCCGGGTGGCCTCGTGGCGGCTGAGGAGGCTCGCATAGGTGATGAGGAGCTGGCTGTCCGTGCCGCTGCGGGCCAGAGCGTCCGAGACGCTGTCCACCCGCTCGACCGTGATTCGGTGGTCCCCGAGCGCTTCGGCGAGCGCCTTGCTCCCGTACAGAGTGGCGTCGGCGGGGTCGGCCTCGTGCCCTTCGGTGCCCGGTGAGGACACCAGCACCGGGACGAGCGCGGCGGCCACCACGAGCAGCCCCACCAGGAGGATCCCGCGCAGCCGCCGCCAGAGGCCGCCCGCCGAGGGCGATGTGGGGACCGACCGCTCGGCCGGGGCCGGGGTCTGGCTCACCGGGGTCGTCTGGGTGATCACGCGGGCGTCTCCAGCGCGACGCGGGCGGCCTGGAGGCGCTCATCCAGGCCGGTCAGCGTCATGTACGCCTCGCGGGTTCCGGGAGCCTCGCCGTACGTCACATCGTCGAAGATCCGGGCGGCCGACAGGAGGCCGGCGGCATGGGAGGGCAGCGCCCGGCCCGCCGCCTCCGCCAGCTCAAGGGCGGTGCGGCCGGGCAGCGGGCTGACGATGGCCCGCTCCTCCAGATCACGGGCGATCGCGCGGAGCCGTTCCTGGATGGCCCGGGTCCAGTCGCCCTCGGCGGCCAGCCGTCCGGCCTCCGCCCGATGCTCGGCGGCGGTCCGCTCCCGCCCGTCGAAGACGACGGCCTCGCCGGCTCTGCGGCCGCGCGACATCCGGCGCAGGGCCCACAGCAGCAGCGCCGCCAGGACGGCCAGGATCACGACGATGACGATGAGCGACACGACGCCGCCCGTCACGCCTGATCCGGCGTCCATCAGGTCGCCGAGGAGCTGCGTGAACCCCCGCCACAGCCGGTCGATCAACGACTCCTGTTGGTAGCCCGGCTTCAGGAGCTCGCCGGAGACCTCCCGCTGAGCCTCGTCACGTCCGATGTCGACGGGAGGATCGAGCAACCACAGGACGAGCGTCACGGCTGCGGTCCGTCCGGAGGGGTCGGCGGGTTCCCGTACGGCCCCGGGTTACCGTACTGGCCGGAATTCCCGTACGGCCCTTGACCCTGGTAGGCCGACCCGCCCGGGGTGGCGCCGTAGCCGGCTGAGCCGGCGGCGTAGGACGGATGCCAGAGATCGTCGACGCTCGCGTGGACCCAGCCCTGCTCCTGGTTCCGCACGGCAGCCGTCTGGAGGACCAGATCGAACGCCTCGGCCCGCATCCGGCGGTCGGCGTAGAGAAGCCCGTTCACACCCGCCTGGATCGGATAGGTGATCATCGCGCTGAGCACGCTGCCGATGGCCAGCAGGAGGGCGGCGCCGACCACCGACCCGGCCGAGCCCGGACCGAGGACGCCGAGGAGCGCACCGCCGATCGAGAACGGCACGGACAGCACGGCGCCGATGATCCCGGCGAGCAGGCCGGTGAGCAGCAGGATGCCGAACACCCGCCACGAGTCGCCCTTCACCAGCCCCCACGAGCGGCGCATGGCGTCGGTGACACCACGCCGTTCGAGCACGATGGCCGGGGCCGACAGGGCGAGCTTGGTGTTGAAGAACAGCACGTAAGGGATGTAGGCGGCGATGAACAGCAGAGCGAGGCCCACGACGGCCCCCACTCCGCTTCCGTCGCCGAGCCTGTCGAAGCCGCCGGACACCCCGATAGCGACCACCACCGCGATCAGGACCAGCAGTGGGAGCAGCATGATGAGCCCCTGCAGCAGGACCAGCCCGAGCAGGGCGGGGACCCGTGACCTCGCCAGCCGCCAGGCCTCGCCCACCGTGATCCGCCCGCCGAAGACGGCCCGGCCGAGCACCCGCGTCAGGATGCCGGTGAGGATGGTCGTGGCCACGAAGGTCATGACCAGGGAGATGAGCGTGCCGAGGTTCTGGGCGATGAGGCCGTCGAGGGGGTAGCCCGCGCTCGTGGCGGCCTCCGGATTGGTGATCAAGCTGTTGGCCGACCGGAAGTAGATCGCCTGCCCGATCGCGACCGGAAGCGTGGTGATCGCCGCGACGATCGCCGAGAGGCCGAGGGTGGCCTTGGGGTTCGAACGGATCAGCTTGATCGTGCCGTCGAGGATGTCGCCGAGGGCGAGCGGCCGCAGCGGGATGATGCCCGGCCGGGGCGCCTGCGGCGGCCGGTAGCCGTACGGAGCGTACGGGCCGGACGGGTAGGCCCCGTAGCCCGGCTGGCCGTACCCCGGCTGGCCGTACCCCGGTTGGCCGTAGCCAGGCTGACCGCCGTACTGCTGCTGGCCGTAAGCCGTCCCATAGCCCGGCTGGCCGCCGTACTGCTGCTGCCCGTAGCCCTGCCCATAGGTCTGCCCATAACCCTGGCCGTAAGCCTGCCCGGGGTCCTGGCCATGACCCTGCCCATACGGCTGGCCGGGCGGTTGCCGCCCCTGCTGGTGGCCCTGCTGTCCGCCCTGCTGTTGTCCGGCGGGCTGGTCTCCGGGCTGGTCTCCGGGCTGGTCTCCGGGGCCCGGTTGGGCGTAGGGGCCGCCGGGGCCGCCGGGGCCGGCGGGGGAGGCCCACGACCCTGAGGCCCCGCCGTACGGAGGAGGCTGGTCGGCCGCCCAGCCGGGAGGCACGTCGGGAGTGGGTTCGGAGCCGTCCGTCATGCCCCAATCCTGGCATGATGTACGGCCAGGTGCAGCGGGAGTGATCGAGTGGTCACGAAGACTGCGAACGTCGTGATCAGGCCGTGATCAGATGGCGTGAGGGATGGCCGTAAGGCTACGTCTGAGCGCAGACTTGGACCGTGACATCGCCATGGGATGCTCTGCCCAGTGGCCGTATCTGGTCAGGACATCGCGCGTTCCCCCCAGCGCGCCTAAACTGCATCCTTTGTCATGGTCGTGTATCACCTAAGTGGTGGCGACCAGTAACCTTCGGATGAACCCGTGATAAACGCCCAAATCTCCCAAACGCGTAGAACGAATGAGGGGCCATGAAAGGACGCGTGCTGGTCGTCGACGACGACGCCGCTCTCGCCGAGATGCTCGGCATCGTGTTGCGCGGGGAGGGTTTTGAGCCGTCTTTCGTGTCCGATGGCGACAAGGCGCTCGACGCGTTCCGGGACACCCGGCCGGATCTGGTTCTTCTCGACCTCATGCTCCCCGGCGCCGACGGCATCGACGTGTGCCGCCGCATCCGCGCCGAGTCCGGAGTCCCCATCGTCATGCTGACGGCCAAGAGCGACACGATCGACGTGGTGCTCGGCCTGGAGTCCGGCGCCGACGACTACATCGTCAAGCCGTTCAAGCCCAAGGAACTGGTCGCCCGCGTCCGCGCGCGGCTCCGCCGCACCGACGAGCCGACCCCCGAGATCCTCCAGATCGGCGACATCACGATCGATGTGGCCGGCCACAGCGTCAAGCGCGGCGAGGAGACCATCAACCTCACACCGCTGGAGTTCGACCTGCTCGTCGCCCTGGCCCGCAAGCCGCGCCAGGTGTTCACCCGCGAGGTCCTCCTGGAGCAGGTGTGGGGCTACCGGCACGCGGCGGACACCCGCCTGGTGAACGTGCACGTCCAGCGGCTCCGCGCCAAGATCGAGAAGGACCCCGAGCACCCGGAGATCGTGGTGACGGTCCGCGGCGTGGGCTACAAGGCCGGTCCCGCCTAGCCTCCCCGCTTCGACGATGCCCGCACCCGCGAAGACGAGGCCGCGCCGCAGGACACCGCGCCAGATCGCGCGCGGCGTCCGCAGGCGCGCCCGGCGTGTCGCGGGGAGCCTGCGGCGAGTCTGGCGGCGTTCCCTCCAGCTCCGGGTGGTCACCAGCACGCTGGTGCTGTCGATGGCCGTGGTGGCGGTGCTCGGCGTCTTCCTGATGCAGTCGATCATCACGTCGGTGCTCAAGGGCAGTGAGCTGGCCGCGCTTGAGGAGTCGCGGGCCAACATCGCGACCGCGAGCGGCTATCTGGCCCCGCCGCCGGCCGAGGTGACCGACGCGTCGCAGGACAGCGGCTCGGGCGGACAGAACGGAAATCCGATCGAGGAGGCCGCGAACGCCCTGGTCATCAGGGCCGGGGGCCGCTACGACGTGGTCATCTACAACGATGCGACTGTCGGCGCCGGCCGGGCCTCGGGGAAGATCGACTACAGGAGCGTGCCCGACAGCCTGCGCGCCAAGGTGCAGAACAGCGACCAGGAGGGCACGCTCTTCAGGCAGATCGTGCAGCTCAATTACCTGGGCAAAAGGCAGCCGGAGAACGGGATCGTCGTCGGCGCCCGGGTGAACGGAAGCTACGAGATCTACCACCTCTTCCCCCTGGGCGAGGAGGAGAGGACGCTCTACGCGGTCCAGCGCATGCTGATCGGCGTCGGCGTCGCTCTGGTGCTGCTGCTCGCCGCCATCGCGTACCTGGTCACCCGGCAGGTGGTCACCCCCGTACGGCTGGCACGGCAGGCCGCGGAACGGCTGGCGGCCGGGCGGCTGGAGGAGCGGCTCAGAGTCCGCGGTGAGGACGACCTCGCCCGGCTCGCCACGTCTTTCAACGAGATGGCGTCCAACCTGGCCGTGAAGATCCACCAGCTTGAGGAGCTGTCGCAGGTCCAGCGGCAGTTCGTCTCCGACGTCTCCCACGAGTTGCGCACGCCGCTGACGACCGTCCGGATGGCCGCGGACCTGCTGTACGAGAGCCGGGAGGACTTCGACCCGGCCGCCGCCCGGTCGGCCGAGCTCATGCAGAACCAGCTTGAGCGGTTCGAGTCGATGCTCGCCGACCTGCTGGAGATCAGCCGGTACGACGCCGGGGCGGCGACTCTGGACGTCGAGTCCGTCGACATGCGCGACGTCGTCCTGCGCGCGGTCGGCGACTCCGAGGCCCTGGCCGAACGGCAGACCACCCGGTTCGAGCTCCGCCTGCCCAGCGAGCCGTGCATGGCCGAGGTGGACAGCCGCCGGGTCGAGCGCATCCTGCGCAACCTGCTGTTCAACGCCATCGAGCACGGCGAGGGCCGCGACATCGTCGTCACGCTGGGGGCCGACCGCGACGCGGTCGCGGTAGCCGTACGGGATCACGGGGTCGGGCTGAAGCCCGGCGAGGAGAACCTGGTCTTCGACCGTTTCTGGCGGGCCGACCCGTCGCGGGCGCGGACGATCGGCGGCACCGGCCTCGGCCTGGCCATCTCGCGCGAGGACGCCATCCTGCACGGCGGCTGGCTGCAGGCCTGGGGCTCGCCCGGAGATGGCACCCAGTTCCGCCTGTCACTGCCCCGGCTCGCGGGCTCCGACCTCAAGGGATCGCCGCTGCCGCTGGTGCCGCCGGAGGTCGAGATGCGCCGCACCTGGCGGCCCCACGTCACGCCGGCCCTGCTCCCGGTGGCCATAGCGGTCTCCGAAGTCGGCGTGAGACTGCAGGAGAACGCCGCCTCGGACATCGGCATGAGGTCGCAGGAAAGCACGGACCCGGGCGGCTTCAATGTGGACTAGGCCCGTCGTCGTGGGTGTCGCCCTGGCCCTGGTCTCCGGCGGGTGCGCCATCGTGCCCACGAGCGGCAGCCCCCGGGCCGCCGAGGAGGACAACAGCAGGGACACGCTCAGCCAGCCGTACGTCCGCATGATCGCAGAGCCGCCCAAAAGCGACGCCTCGCCGTCGGACATCGTCAGGGGCTTCCAGTCCGCGATGGCGAGCTTCGAGGACTCCAGTCTCAAGATCGCCCGGCTGTACCTCACCCCCGATTCGGCCCAGAAGTGGAACCCGTGGGAGGAGACGAGGATCTACGAGGGCAAGGTGTCGGAGAAGGCGGCGCCGGACCCCAAGGACCGGGACGCGACCGTGACGCTGAAGGGCAACGCGGTCGCCACCATCGACCCGGAGGGCCGCTACACGCCCACGTCCGGCGAGGTGGTTCAGACGTTCACGCTGATCAAGGTCGACACCCGGTGGCGGATCCTCTCGCCGCCCAACGCGCGGCTGCTTTCGGCCGACGATCTGAAGCGGGCCTACCGGCAGATCGATCTCTACTACCCTCTGGCCACCCGTGCCACCGGGTTGGTGGCCGATCGGGTGTGGGTGCCGATCGACCCCAGCTCGGGCGTCCCGGAGACCCGCGTCCGGAGGCTGCTCGGCGGCCCGACCAGGTCGATCAGGGACGCCGCCAGCAGCGCGTTCCCGAGCAGCACCGAGCTCAACCAGATCACCGTCGAGGGTGACACCGTCGTCGTCGATTTCTCCCCCGCCGTGGAGTCCGTCTCCTCCGACCGGATCGACGCGATGGAGGCGCAGCTCGCGTGGACCCTGCGGGATCTGGTGACGGGCAGGACCATCGAGATCCGGGTCAACGGGGAGCCGTTCCGAGGGTCGGGGCTGCGGTTCAAACCGACGGACTACTCCCAGTTCGACCCGAATGTGCTGCCCGCCAAGCCGCAGGCCTACTACATGCAGGGCGGCAAGCTTCACCGGGTGAAGGACAACGGCGGAGGCGACCTGGTCGCCGGCGCGGCGGGCGAGCAGTCCACGAAGTTCTCCTACCCGGCGGTGTCGGGCGAGTTCCCGGCCAGGGTCGCGGCGCTGGTCAACGGCAACGGCGTGTACGTCGCGGACATGGCCGGCGGCAGCCAGTGGCAGCGCTGGATCGCCGGCAAGAGCCTCACGCCGCCCTCGTGGGACCGCTACGGCTACGTCTGGTCCGCCGAGCGGGCGGACAACGAGACGCGGGTGTGGCAGGCGGCCGGCGGCCAGGCGCGTCGCGTCATCATCCCGGCGGACCTCGCGACGGGCCGCGTCATCTCCCTGCGGGTGTCCCGCGACGGCGCCCGGATCGCGATGAAGACGGACAGCGGCCTCGGCGCCGAGGTGAAGATCGGCACCGTCGTCAGGGTCGGCCAGCAGGCGAGGATCGACAACGTCCAGACGCTCGTCGGGCCCGACAGCGGGCAGGACATCGTGGACATCGCCTGGCAGAACGCCGCTGAACTGCTTGTCCTCTCCAAGGGCAAGGGCGGCCAGCAGCTGGCCAAGTGGTCCGTCATGGAGGGCATGGCGGCCTCCGACACGGTCATCAGGCTCGACCCGCAGACCAAGATCGACTCGATCGTCGGCGCGCCCGACCACGTCCTCGCCGACGGCGACGGCGAGGTCCGGACCTACAGCGTCGAGAAGAGGGCCTGGACGGCGCTGGAGAAGGACGGCGCAACCACGCCCGTCTACCCCCTCGGCTGACTCTGCCGGAGCGTCCCTGCCGGAGCGCTCCCGCCCGCGCCGCTCCAGCGCTGTCCTCGGTTGCTCCTTCCCGTCGCTTGAGCGCGCTCCGCCCCGGGACGCTTCGGTGGAGGCTGTTTGTCGGTGGGGGCTGGCATGGTGGGCGCGTGCTGGGGGCGCTTCTCGATCTGATCCTTCCGCCGAGCTGCGCCGGATGCGGCGAGCCGGGGTTCGTCGCCTGCTCCTCCTGTACGGCGGAGCTCATGTGGGATCCGGCTCCCCGCCCGCCCGATCCGCCGCCTCCGGGCCTGCCGGAGTGCTGGTCGGCGACCGGCTACGACGGCGCGGCCCGCCGCATGATCCTCGCCTACAAGGAGCGTGGCCGTACGGCTCTCGCGCCTCTCCTGGGCAGCTGCCTGGCCGGTGTGGCGGCCGCGGCCCTCGAGGGGAGGTCAGGTCCCGTCGCGCTCGTCCCCGTGCCGAGCGCCCGTGCCGCCTCACGGAGGCGCGGCCACGATCACGTCCGGGCGGTCGCGGCGGCGGCCGCCGGGAAACTGCGCGAGCGGGGCATGCCCGTATCGCTTCTCCCGGCGCTCCGGCAGGCGAGGCGGGTGGCCGACCAGGCGGGGCTCAGCTCCACTCAGCGTGCCGCCAACCTGTCCGGCGCCTTCCAGGTCAGCCGCGGCCGTCCGGGGCTGTGCCGTCCCCCTCAGGGCCGTCCAGCGACCCTCGTGCTGGTCGACGACGTCGTCACCACGGGCGCCACGCTGGCGGAGGCCGCCCGGGTGCTGCGCGCCGCCGGCGCCGAGGTGCCCTTCGCGGTCACCGTGGCCGCTACACGGAGAAAAGCGGCGACCAGGAAAACGACGGCACAAGCCACGACACGCCGGGAATGGTCAAATTCCGGACCATGACGCAGAGTAAAGATGGCCCCAAATCCCGACCTGACCGGCAGGACACATGTCTGTGCCGGCGTCGCGGCGAACGCCCTGTTCAGTGGAGCAAGAACGCCCGGCCCCTGGGGAATTCGGAACGGCGGGCCTTCTTCCGGGCCGCCGGAATCTCGCTCGAACGTCACGCAAAGTGATCGTTTCGTCGATCTCCTGGCTGACATTCGGGCCGCCAAGGACTAGCGTTCAGACATGGCACCCGTTCGGGTCCGTGGTTGCGCCGGACCGTCCCCCGACAGGGGATCGGTCTGGCTAGCCGATGCCAGCCGCAGGCGAAACGGCCCACGTAAGGCGACTCTTGGTCGACCGATCACGGTGCGGCTTAGAGGTAAGTCCTGCCCTCCCGGGGGTCCAGATGTCCCCCGCCAGAGGAGAAGGGCAGTAGTGGCAAGTGAGCTGCGAACCCCTCAGCAGGCGGATGTGGGGACGAAGACCAGGTCGGCCGGACGGGTGCTTCCAAGCGCCGTGCACCACAGTCGAGATGCGAAGGGGGGCTTTGCGTGGACATCATCGTCAAGGGACGGCACACCGGAGTGAGTGACCGATTCCGTGATCATGTGACTACCAAGCTGGCCAGAATCGAACGACTGGACAACAAGCTCATCCGAGTGGATGTGGAGGTCTCCAAGGAACCCAACCACCGGCTGAGCGGCCAGCGGGAACGGGTGGAGCTGACCATCCACTCGCGCGGGCCCGCGATCCGGGCGGAGGCGTCGGCGGACGACCGGTTCTCCGCACTGGACATCGCGCTCGGCAAGCTGGAGGAGCGCCTCCGGCGGCTCAGCGACCGGCGCAAGATCCATCACGGGAAGAACTGCCCTCCGTCGGTGGCCGAGCTCACCGCCGTGACCGGTGACAGTCAGGTGGCCATGGAGCCCCAGTGGGTGCCCGAGCCCGAGCCGGTCCCCGCGATCGAGATCGAGATCACCGAAGAGCGGAACGAGTACGCGGAGTCGTCCATCGTTCCCATCGAGATGGACGGCGACGGACCGCTCGTCGTCCGCGAGAAGTTCCACCCGGCCGACCCCATGACGATTGATCAGGCCCTCCTCGAGATGGAGCTCGTGGGCCACGACTTCTACCTGTTCCGCGACAAGGAAGGCGGGCAGCCCTGCGTCGTCTACCGGCGGCGCGGCTACCACTACGGCCTCCTGAGACTGGTCGAGAGCTAGGTCGTGTCCTGGTTCGCGTCCGGCTGATGACGCCCTGCCGGGCGCGGTCCGGAGAGCGTCCCGCTTCGCGGAAGCCGCCTTCGCGTCCGCCGGCCGGAGGTTCCGCTCCGGCCTCTTCCTCCGCCTCGCGACGCGTTCATCCGGATCCGCGCCCGTGACGGGCACCATTCGCCGGACGGTTCTCAGCCTTTCTCGCGGCGCGCGACCCGTGGGTAAACCACGGGTCCGCGCGTTCCGCCGCGACGAAGATCCTCTTCCACCCCGGAACCCGTGTAATGATGGCGATCCAGCGTCCTTGGCCCCCGCAAGGAGGTTCCGTGACCCGACCCGACGAAGCGGCCCGAGCATCTGGTCGCTGCGAGCCGATCCGCGTGCTGATCGTTGACGATCATGCGCTGATCCGCCGCAGCCTGGAGCTGGCACTGGCCGCGGAGCCGGACATCGAGGTGGTAGGTGAGGCCAGCGACGGTCAGGAAGCGGTCGGCCTCGCCGATCGTCTCCTGCCGGACGTGGTCCTGATGGACGTACGGATGCCGAGGCAGGACGGGATCGAGGCGACCCGGAGCATCAAGGAGTCGGTCCCGAGCACCCGGATCATCATGCTGACGGTCAGCGACGAGGAGGAGGACCTCTTCGAGGCGATCAAGGCCGGTGCCACGGGATACCTGCTCAAGGACGTCCAGATCGACGAGGTCCCCGACGCCGTCCGCGGCGTCCACGAGGGCCAGTCGCTCATCAACCCCGCGATGGCGGCCAAGCTGATCAACGAGTTCGCGAACATGAGCCGCAAGGAGGCCGAACGGCCGCCGCAGCTGCCCGTTCCGCGGCTGACCGAGCGCGAGATGGAGGTCCTCCGTCTCGTCGCCAAGGGGATGAACAACCGCGAGATCGCCAAGGACCTGTTCATCTCCGAGAACACGGTGAAGAACCACGTCCGCAACATCCTGGAGAAGCTCCAGTTGCACTCCCGCATGGAGGCCGTGGTCTACGCCGTACGGGAACGCCTGCTGGAGATCACCTAGGTTCTCCGGAGAGCGGCGGGCCTGACCCTCCGGCCAGGGCGGCGCGGAGCGCCGGCTCCAGGCCCGGCGCACCGTCGGGCGCGGTCACGCGCTCGACGCGGACGTCCGTGCAGCCGACCCAGCTCGCGGCCTCCCACAGCGCGTCCCGCATGCCCTGGACGGCGCTCGTACGGCTGCCGCCCGGCTCGAAACCGACCTGGCGGGCGACCAGGGTGGTGCCCTCCCGAGCCGGATCGACCCGGCCGATGATCCGGCCGCCGGCGAGCACCGGCATCGCGAAGTAGCCGTGGATCCGCTTGTCCTTCGGCACGTACGCCTCCAGGCGGTGGCTCAGGCCGAAGATCCGCTCTGCCCGGGCGCGCTCCCAGATGAGCGAGTCGAAGGGCGACAGCAGCGTCGTGCGGTGGCGGCCGCGGGGCTCGGTCTCCAGGGCCGCGGGGTCGGCCCAGGCGTTCGGCGTTCCGGAGACGGCCGCGCCTCGCCGCGCTCGCGGTAAGGGCCAGCCGGAGACGTGGACGGGCACGAGCCCGGCGGCCCCGCTCAGGAGGGCGTCGTCGAGCAGCGCGGCCTGCTTGCCCGTCACGCGGGTGAAGTCGACCAGGTCGGCTCTGGTCGCCACGCCGAGGGACCGCCCGGCGATCCGGGTCAGGCCCGCCACGCCCTCGGCGTCGGACAGGTCATCGGCGAGAAGCTCCGGGGGGACCACCCGCTCGGCCAGGTCGTAGACGCGCCGCCAGCCGACCCTGCGGGTGCAGACGACCTCGCCGATGTCGAGCAGGAACTCGATCGCGATCTTGGAGTCGGACCAGTCCCACCATTCGCCCGCCGCTGTCGTGCCGGAGGCGCGCTCGTCAGCTCGGGCGCCGGAGGCGCGCCGGTCAACTCGGCTGCCGCCGATGTCGGCCGTGGTGAGCGGGCCGTCAGCCCGCACGTGCTCCAGGACCTTGTCGACCGTGGGCGGCACCTCGTGCCAGCGGAACCTGCGGTCCCGGTAGACCCGGCGGCGGAAGCCGTACAGGGGCCAGTGCTCAAGGGGAAGGACGCAGGCGGCGTGGCACCAGTACTCGAAGGCCGCGGGCGGGTTGTGCCAGTAGGCCCGCTCCACCGTGGCCCTGCCGACCGGCCCGAGCCTGGCGTAGGCGACCAGCTCGTGTGAGCGCGCGAGCACGGAGATGGTGTCGAGCTGCACGGCGCCCACGCGCCGGAGCATCGCGGGCACGCCGCCACTCCGCGCGCCGGACCCGAGGAAGCCCTGAGCCCGCAGCACGATCCGGCGAGCCTCGTCGGCGGTGAGATCGGTCAGGTGGGTCGGGTCGGCCGGGTCGCTCAGGTGGTCGGTCACAGCCAGAGATGCTAGACGGCGTGACCGACAAAATCCCTACGACGGTGTGCGGCGGGCCGCCCGGCGCTCAGGACCGCCTGAGGACGTGGTGGTGCTCGAACGGCGAGTGGTGCTCCATCGCGGGGATCTCGCGTGGGGCGTCCACGATCACGTCCGAGAAGATGTCGAAGGCGAGGGCGAGGATCCCGCCGACGGCGCAGATCCCGGCGCCCACCCAGAAGACGAACCAGTTGGGGCCGGCCGTCAGGGCCACGCCTCCGACGACGAAGCCGATCAGGATGGTGGTGACAGCCAGCCAGGATTTGGCGCTTCCCCCGTGGCTGCCTTGGTGTGCGCTCTGTGCCATACCCCGTTTTCTACCTGATGGGCCCGGTGGTCGGTACATCGGGGGAACCTCAAGCGGCCATTTCCCGTTATAAGCAAGGCGATTAGCACGCGCTCGGTGACGCGCCGCTCCGGCCGATTGCCGGTGGCTGTGTCTGGTGATGGAACGGCCTACGATGGCAACGGGGAAGTATGTCTCGTCCTCACACCCCGGTGGATCCGCCGGGGTAGACCTGCGAGGAGCTTTACAAAAGTGGCAGCCATTCTCGACAAGATCCTTCGCGCCGGCGAAGGCAAGACTCTGCGTAAGCTCAAGCGCATCGCCGAGCAGGTCAACTCCGTCGAAGAGGACTTCAAGAGCCTGTCCGACTCCGAGCTTCGCGCGCTCACAGCCGAGTACAAGCAGCGTCATGCCGACGGGGAGTCCCTCGAGGACCTGATGCCGGAGGCGTTCGCGACCGTTCGCGAGGCCGCCCGCCGGGTCCTCGGGCAGCGTCACTTCGACGTGCAGATCATGGGCGGCGCCAACCTCCACATGGGCAACATCTCGGAGATGCGCACCGGTGAGGGCAAGACGCTCACCTGTACGCTGCCCGCCTACCTCAACGCCATCTCGGGCAAGGGCGTCCACGTCGTCACGGTCAACGACTACCTGGCCAAGCGCGACGCCGACACGATGGGCCGCGTCCACCGCTTCCTCGGTCTCGAGGTCGGCGTGATCCTGGCCAACATGCCGCCCGAGGAGCGCCGCAAGCAGTACAGCGCGGACATCACCTACGGCACGAACAACGAGTTCGGCTTCGACTACCTGCGCGACAACATGGCCTGGTCCATGGAGGAGTGCGTCCAGCGCGGCCACAACTTCGCCGTCGTCGACGAGGTCGACTCCATCCTCATCGACGAGGCTCGCACCCCGCTGATCATCTCCGGCCCCGGCGAGCAGTCCGGCAAGTGGTACGCCGAGTTCGCCAAGATCGTGCCCCGGCTCCGGCGCGGCGTGGAGGGCAAGGACGGCGAGGAGAGCACCGGCGACTACGTCGTGGACGAGAAGAAGCGCACCGTCGGCATCCTCGAGGCCGGTGTCGAGCGCGTCGAGGACTGGCTGGGCGTCGACAACCTCTACAAGCCGGAGCACACCCACCTGGTGCAGTTCCTGAACAACGCCCTCAAGGCCAAGGAACTGTTCAAGAAGGACAAGGACTACATCGTCGTCGACGGCGAGGTCCTGATCGTCGACGAGTTCACCGGGCGTGTGCTGCACGGCCGCCGCTACAACGAGGGCATGCACCAGGCCATCGAGGCCAAGGAAGGCGTGAAGGTCAAGGACGAGAACCAGACCCTCGCCACCATCACCCTGCAGAACTACTTCCGCCTCTACGAGAAGCTCGCCGGCATGACCGGTACGGCCGCCACCGAGGCGAACGAGTTCCACCAGACCTACAAGCTCGGCGTCGTCCCGATCCCGACCAACCGTCCGATGATCCGCAGGGACGTGGCTGACGTGGTCTACAAGACCGAGGACGCCAAGTTCCAGGCGTGCGTCGACGACATCAAGGACCGCTACGAGAAGGGCCAGCCGGTCCTGGTCGGCACCACGAGCGTGGAGAAGTCCGAGAAGCTCTCCCGCATGCTGAAGCGCCAGGGCGTGCCGCACGAGGTGCTGAACGCGAAGAACCACGCGCGCGAGGCCGCGATCATCGCCGAGGCGGGCCGCAAGCACGCCGTCACGGTCGCCACAAACATGGCCGGCCGAGGCACCGACATCATGCTCGGCGGCAACCCCGAGTTCCGGGCCGACCTGGAGCTTCAGCAGCGCGGCCTGTCGCCCTCCGAGACCCCGGAGGAGTACGAGAAGGCCTGGCCCGAGGCTCTGGAGAAGGCCAAGGAGGCCGTCAAGGCCGAGCACGAGGAGGTCGTCGAGCTCGGCGGTCTCTACGTGCTGGGCACCGAGCGGCACGAGTCCCGGCGCATCGACAACCAGCTTCGCGGCCGTTCCGGCCGTCAGGGCGACCCCGGCGAGTCCCGCTTCTACCTGTCCCTCGAGGACGACCTGATGCGGCTGTTCAACTCGGCCCGGGTCGAGACGATCATGACGCGGCTCAACATCCCGGACGACGTGCCGATCGAGTCCGGCATCGTGTCGAAGGCCATCGCCTCCGCCCAGCACCAGGTCGAGCAGCAGAACTTCGAGATCCGGAAGAACGTCCTCAAGTACGACGAGGTCATGAACCGGCAGCGCAAGGTCATCTACGGCGAGCGGCTCCGGGTGCTGGAGGGCGCCGACCTGCATGAGCAGGTGCGCGGTTTCGTCACCGAAGTGATCGACGACTACGTCAAGGCGGCGACGGCGGAGGGCTTCGCCGAGGAGTGGGACCTCGACAAGCTCTGGAAGGCGTTCGGCCAGCTCTACCCGATCTCGCTGACGGTGGACCAGCTCGTCGAGGAGGTCGGCGGGGACAAGGAGGACCTGTCCGCCCAGCTCCTCGGCGAGAAGATCCAGGAGGACGCGCTCCGCGCCTACGACCAGCGCGAGGAGGAGCTCGGCTCCGAGGCCATGCGCGAGCTGGAGCGCCGGGTCATCCTCTCGGTGCTCGACCGCAAGTGGCGTGAGCACCTCTACGAGATGGACTACCTCCAGGAGGGCATCGGCATGCGCGCCTATGCCCAGAAGGACCCGCTGATCGAGTACCAGCGCGAGGGCTTCGAGATGTTCTCGGCGATGCTCGACGGCATCAAGGAGGAGTCGGTCGGCTACCTGTTCAACCTCGAGGTCGAGGTGCAGGCCAACCCGATCGTGGAGGAGAACGCCGAAGTCGACGCGGCGGTCGCGGAGACCGGCTCGATCATCGCCCGGGCGCTGCGCCAGCCGGCCAGGCCGACCGAGATGGTCTACACCGCGCCGGGCGAGAGCGGCGACGTCGAGGTCAGCCGGGTCCGGTCCACTCCGGAGCAGCGAGCGGCCTACGGCAACGTCGAGCGCAACGCGCCCTGCCCGTGTGGCTCGGGCAAGAAGTACAAGCGCTGCCACGGCGACCCCAGGAACGCCGGCGCGTAGTGAGCGACGAAACCCCCGCCGGGCAGGTCCCGGCGGGGGTTTCGCGTCTCCGCACGCGGCCGGTCGCCGTTTCTCTCACATGCGGCCTATGCCGTCTCGAAGTCGGTGACCAGCCACTGCACGCCGTACCGTTCGAGGCGCAGGGCGAGCACGCGGCTGCGCGTGCCGCAGTGGATCAGCAGGCACATCTCGACCACGCCGGCGCGTGGCTGCTGGATGTGCGGCAGGCCGACCAGCGGCGGACGCTGGGTCTCGATCATCCTTCCGGCCCGGATCAGCTCCCGGTAGGCCCGCTCGGACAGCCGGTCCTGGACGGTCTCCGGTGGCCGGCGCCCGCAGAGGATCTCCGCCACCGCCTGGCCCAGGCCGCGCAGCCGCCGCTCGTCGGGCAGCGACCCGGGTGGTGCGATGATGATCGAGCCCCTGGAGGCCGCCGTGCCGTTCTCGCCGGGATCCCGGGCCAGGGCGAGCGAGCCGTACGTTCTGGGCGTGGCGCCCCTGACCTCCCGCTCATCGTCGTACGGAGGCTCCGCGGAGGGGACGGACACGAGCCGGGGCAGGGGGATCGGCTTGGGCATCGGGACTCCGTTGTCGTCGTCGGACCTGACGACTAATAGAGGTTCCGGGCGCGCGGCCTGATACAGCGGCCGCCAACTTTGCCGATCACCGGGCCGTTATGAGCGAATTCGCGGGGGAACATTCTGTGCGGTTGGCGCGGACCAAGGGATGTCGATACCGTTTCCGGCGCATAATCGCCGCGATAATCGGCAGCCGGAATTGCGGGGAAGACGGCAGGGGCGCCCGGGATCATCGGACGCCCCTGCTCATGAGGTGAGGTGCTGCGAAAGGGTCAGACGCGGGTGCGCGGTGATTCGATTGCTTCGCCGGAGTCCTCGTCGGGCTCCGGCTCGCGGCCCGGCGTCATGATGTTCAGCCTCTTGATCAGGAAGCTGAAGACCGCGTAATAGACGAAGAAGTAGACGACGCCTATCAACATGATCAGCAGGAAGTTGTGCGTGTTCCCCTTGGTCGCGTTGAGCCCGGCGTCGATCACACCCGCGGAGAACCCGAAGCCGAGCCGCCCGTCGAGCGCCGCGACCAGGGCCATGGAGATGCCGGTGAGGAGCGCGTGCACGACGAACAGCACCGGGGCCACGAAGATGAACGCGAACTCGATCGGCTCGGTGATGCCGGTGACGAACGAGATCAGCGCCGAGGAGATCATGATCGAGCCGACAGCCCCGCGACGGTGCGGCGGGGCGGCCCGCCAGATGGCGAGGGCGGCGGCCGGCAGGCCGAACATCATGACCGGGAAGAAGCCCGCCATGAACGCGCCCGCGCCGTCCTGGCCGGCGAAGTAGCAGTTCAGGTCGCCCGCGGCGTGGGTCGCGCCGACGGCACACTCCGGCACGGTGAACCAGACGATCGAGTTGACGAAGTGGTGCAGACCGAAGGGGATCAGCGCCCGGTTGACCACGCCGTAGATTCCCGCGCCCACCGTGGAGTTGTGGGCCAGCCAGTCACCGAAGGTGGTGAGGCCCTGGCCGATCGGCGGCCAGATGAGCCCGAAGATCACGGCGAGGATCAGCGCGGCCAGCGCGGTGAGGATCGGGACGAAGCGGCGGCCGCCGAAGAACGCCAGCCAGGCGGGCAGCTTGACCCGGTAGTACCGCTGCCACAGGACGGCCGCGACGATGCCGATCAGGATGCCGCCCAGCACGCCCGTGGGGTTGGCGGAAGCGAGGTTGAGCACCTCGTTGGGCTTGCCGTCCCCCCCGACGACGTTCTGCGCCACCTTCTTGTGCACGGCCAGATCCGCCGACGCGTCGAAGAACATCAGGTGCGTGACCCGGTCCCAGACGAGGTAGCCGACGACGGCGGCGAGCGCGGTCGAGCCGTCGGACCGCCGGGCGAAGCCGACGGCGACACCGATGGCGAACAGCAGCGGCAGGGCGGCGAAAAGCGCGTCTCCGGCGCCGCCGACGATCTGCGCGATCTTGTCCAGCGTCGCGTTGTCCGTACGGCCCAGCAGGTCGTCCTGGCCGACGCGGAGAAGGATGGCCGCGGCGGGCAGCGCCGCGATGGGAAGCATGAGGGAGCGGCCGATACGGGACAGCACGGCCATCGCCGGGGACTGCTGTCCGGGAGCGGCGGGCAGACCCGCGTCAGCGGACGTGGAACTCATTTCGTTTCCTCCAGGGAGGGGGGATACGGGAGGAGACCGTTAGGAGCGTCTGGTCGGAATCTCGAGAAGAGTCCGGAGCTGGTAGCGGTCAGCGCGATAAGTGGAGACCCCGAGTTCGGCGCATACCCCTCCGGCGAAGGACCGGCGCTGCAGCAGCAGGACGGCCCCGCCACGGGGCAGCTTGAGCAGGTCGGCGTCGCCTGGATCGGCGATGCCGCCGTCGATGGTGAGCTCCCCGCCGTCCAGCACGAGGCCGTATCGGGACTCGAGCAGGGCGTACAGGGATAGGCCGGTCAGGTCATAGGCATCGAGATCAGGAGCGAGCACGACCGGGATGTGGGCGCGCTCGATGCTCAGCGGTTCCCCGTCCGCTGTGCGCAACCGCTCGATGAAGTGCACGGCGTCCCCAGGCTGTATACCGAGTTCCCGTGCGAGATGGGCGCTGGCCCGGACCACTCGGCGGTCCAGGTCGCGGGAGCCCGGCTCCATGCCGCGCGCCCGCATGTCGTCGCTGAAAGAGGTGAGCTGGAGGGCCAGTTCGATCTTCGGACGCGCGACGAACGTGCCCTTGCCGGGGACCCGGTGCAGGCGGCCCTCGGACACAAGGTGGTCCACGGCCTGACGTACTGTCATCCGTGACAGGCCGAAGCGCTGGCACAGCTCGCGTTCCGAGGGGATCGCCGCACCGATCGGCAGCTCGTTGCTCTCGATGAGGTCGAGCAGAATCTCCCGAAGCTGGAAGTACTTCGGCACCGGGCTGTCCGGATCGATCTGGGCCACTGATCCCTCCCCTCTCGATCTGACCAGACGAATAAGTTATGGTTCGTACTGGTCTAGTCCGGACTAGACCACAGCCCAGAAATGTGTGTCAATGTGTGGGCCGGCGTCGGATCGGTAACGGCCCTCTCCCTCTCGCCACCAAGGATGAGCACCGGATGACGACCAAGATGCGCAGCGAGATCGCCGAGCAGCCTGCCGCGCTGCGGGCGACGCTGGACGCCCTGCTTCCTCGAACCGGGGAGGTAGAGGAGCTCGCGCGAGACACCCGTCAACTGCTGTTCATCGCGCGCGGCACCTCCGACAACGCGGCGGTGTACGGCCGCTACCTGATCGAGGCGCGGGCGGGCCGCCTGTCGGCGCTCGCCGCCCCCTCGATCGCCACGACGTACCGGCGCAGACTCGACCTCGACGGCGTGCTGGCCGTGGGCCTGTCCCAGTCCGGCCGCACCGAGGAGATCGTCGAGACCCTGCAGTGGGCGAAGGACTGCGGCGCGAAGACCGTGGCCATCACCAACGGCGGCGAGCAGTCGCCGCTGGCCCTGGCCGCCGACCTCGCCCTGTGCACGCTCGCCGGCGAGGAGAAGGCCGTCCCGGCGACCAAGACGTACACCACGCAGCTCGCGGCGCTGGCCGTGCTCGCGCTCGGCCTCGGCGCCGACGTCGACCGCGACGACCTTCAGCGGGTGCCGGACGCGGTGGAGAAGCTCATCTCCGACCCCGGCGACCTGGACGCGATCGTCGAGGGCCTCGCCGACAAGCCCGGCGTGGTCGTGTCCGGCCGCGGCCTGGCGTTCTCGACCGCGCTGGAGATCGCGCTCAAGCTCAAGGAGGCGTGCTACCTGCACGCCATGGGCCTGTCGTACGCCGACCTGCTGCACGGCCCGATCGCGGTCGTGGACGAGGACACCCCGGCGATCCTCGTCGCGGCGGGCGAGGGCCCGACGCTGGCGGGCACGGTGTCGCTGGCGCAGCGGGTGACCGCCGCGGGCGCGTCGGCCTTCGGCGTCGGCGGCGGAACCGAGCTGGCCGCCGCCTCCACAGCCGCGCTCAACGGACCTGACCTGCCCGAGTGGGTGGCCCCGCTGGGGCTCATCGTTCCCGGGCAGTTGCTCACCGAGGCGCTCGCGCGCAGGCTCGGTATCGACCCGGACGCCCCCCGTGGTCTGAACAAGGTCACTCAGACCGACTGAATGGAGAACCCCCATGGCTGCGGACGCCGAGGCGATCATCGCCGGGCTCGGTGGTGCTGACAACATCATCGAGATCGAGCCGTGCATCACACGGTTGCGCACCGAGGTGCACGACGCCTCGAAGGTGGACCAGGCCGCCCTCAAGGCCGCCGGGGCCCATGGAGTGATGGCGGCCGGCAACGTCGTGCAGGTCGTGGTGGGCCCGGAGGCCGACACGATCGCCAGTGACATCGAGGACATCATCGGCTGACGCTCGTGCGTGCGGCTCACGCCGGCTGCCCGCTCCATGGGGCCTGTGCCGGCGTGAGACCGCTAGGACAGGGGCGAACCCGCATCGGCTCCGCGCTTCGCCGGCGGGCCGGTGCCGGGTTCGGGGATGTCACACGCGAACCCCCCGCCGGCATCGAGCTCGGCGACGCGTCGCCGACGCGTCGGCGGATGTTCGGCGGACGCTTCGACGGGGATGCCTGACGGGATCTCAGGGAAGGGCGCTTCATTGACGACTGTTCTCGCCCCGGTCGCCGGGACGGTGATCGGCCTCGTGGCCGTGCCGGACCCGGTGTTCTCGCAGGCCATGGTGGGCCCGGGAACGGCGATCGACCCCGCCCGCGAGCCCGTTGAGGCCGTGGCCCCCATCGACGGCACCATCATCAAGCTGCATCCGCACGCCTACGTCGTCGTCGGGGACGACGGCAGGGGGGTCCTCGTGCATCTCGGCATCGACACGGTCCAGCTCAAGGGCGAGGGCTTCCGGCTGCTCGCGGCCGAGGGCGACCACGTCGAGGCCGGTCAGCCCGTGGTGGCCTGGAACCCCGCGACCGTCGAGGCGGGCGGCCGGTCACCGGTCTGCCCGGTCGTGGCGCTCGACGCCTCCGCCGATGCCGTTCACGTCCTCGCCGAAGGCCCCGTGAGCGCCGGCGACGAGCTCTTCCAGTGGGCGTGATGGAGGCCGCGCTCTTCGACCTGGACGGCACGCTGATCAACACTGAGCCGCGGAGCCTCGCCCTGTGGCGCATGCTGCTGGAGAACCACGACATCCCGCACGACGAGGACCTGCTGCGGCGCTTCATGGGCCGCCGCAGCTCCGACGTCCTGCCCGAGCTGTTCCCGGACGCCGACATCGAGGCGCTGATCGCCGAGGTTCGCTCCTATTACGACCGTCCCGGCCTGCCCGGCATCCTGCCGGTTCCAGGTGCGGCCGACCTGGTCCGGCGGGTGGTGGAGGCCGGCTCGCCGGTCGCGCTGGTCACCTCGGCCCATCGCAGCTGGGCCCTCGACCGGCTCAACGAGGTGGGCGTCGCCCATCTGGTCCAGACCATTGTGACGGCGGAGGACGTCGCGGTGGGCAAGCCCGACCCCGCCGGGTTCCTGACGGCCGCCGACCGGCTCGGGGTCGAACCCGTCCGCTGTGTGGTGTTCGAGGACTCCCTCGCCGGGATCGCCGCCGCGCGGGCGGCGGGGATGACATGTGTCGGAGTGGCGACCACGCATCATCCCGATGAACTTTCCCACGCAGACCTGGTAATCGCCGATCTGTCGGGTATTGATTGGCCTTTGACCGAGATATAGGTGGTCTGGACCGCCTGCAGCAAGAGGAGGAATCGTGGCCGAACGCAAGGTCAGCGTGGCATCCGAGGTCGGGTTGCACGCCCGCCCGGCGGCGACGTTCGTGCAGACCGCGGCCAAGGCGCCCTTCGACGTGACCATCGCGAAGGCGGGGGGTCAGCCCGTTAACGCGAAGAGCATCCTGTCGGTGCTCGCCCTCGACGTCCGTCAGGGGGAGTCCGTCGTCATCACCGCCGAGGGCGAGGGCGCCGAAGAGTTGCTCGACCAGCTCGCCGAGATCGCGTCGGCGTCCTGACACCCGTGGACGAGGACGACACCGAGATCGGGCGGCTGCTCGCGGGCACGGGGGTCAGCCCCGGAGCCGCGTACGGCCCGGCATATCCGGTCGTGGGGAACATCCCCGAGCCTGACGGCGACTCCCGGCACGACGGCGACGCCGGGGCCGAGCGAGACCGGGCCGAGCGGGCGCTGGAGCAGGTCGCCGCCGACCTGGAGGCGCGGGGCGTCCAGGCGGGGGGCGAGGCCCAGGAGGTGCTCGGCGCGCAGGCCATGATGGCCCGTGACCCGGGGCTCGCGGACGAGGTGGCCGCGCTGATCGACCAGGGCGTCACCGCTCCGAGAGCCGTCTTCGACGCTTTCAAGAAATATCGGGATCTGCTCGCGGCTGCCGGGGGGTACCTCGGCGAGCGTGTCTCCGACCTCGACGACATCCGCGACCGCACGATCGCGGTGCTCACCGGCCTGCCGATGCCGGGCGTGCCCACCACGGCCGCCGAGCCGTACGTGCTGGTCGCCCGTGATCTCGCCCCCGCCGACACCGCTCTGCTGACCAGGGACGTCGTCGCCGCCTTCGTGACCGAGCAGGGCGGCCCCACCAGCCACACGGCCATCCTCGCGCGCTCGTTGGGCGTGCCGGCCGTCGTCGGCTGCGCGGGCGCGACCGCGATCCCGCCGGGCACGCCCGTGCTGGTCGACGGGGCCTCCGGTGACGTACGGCTCTCGCCCTCCGACCAGGAGATCGCCGGAGCCCGCGACGCCGACCAGGCCAGGCGGGCCGTGCTCTCGGCCACGACCGGTCCCGGCGCCACCGCCGACGGCCATGCCGTACCGCTGCTCGCCAACATCGGCGGCCCGCGCGACCTCGACGCCGCGCTCGCGGCCGGGGCCGAGGGCGTGGGCCTCTACCGCACGGAGTTCCTCTTCCTCGACCGGGAGACCGCCCCTTCGGCCGAGGAGCAGGAGCAGGCATACCGGGCGGTTTTTGAGGCGTTCCCCGGCGGGAGGGTCGTCGTCAGGACGCTCGACGCGGGCGCCGACAAGCCGCTCGCCTTCCTGCCGCCTCCCGAAGAGGAGCCCAACCCCGCACTCGGCGAGCGTGGCGTTCGCCTGTTCCGGCGGTATCCGGACATCATGGCCGCCCAGCTCGGCGCGCTGGCCCGCGCTGTGGCCGGTACGTCGGCGAAGGCCGAGGTCATGGCCCCGATGGTGGCCACCGTCGACGAGGCGGCGTGGTTCGCGGAGGCCTGCCGTACGGCGGGGCTGTCCAGCGCCGGGATCATGATCGAAGTGCCCTCGGCGGCGCTCCGGGCCGCGGACCTGATCGGGGCCGTCGACTTCTTCTCGATCGGCACGAACGACCTCACGCAGTACGCGCTGGCCGCAGACCGTCAGGTCAGCGCCGTCTCCGAGCTCCAGGACCCCTGGCAGCCCGCTGTGCTCGACCTCATCGCGCTGGCGGCCTCGGCCGCTACGGCCGCGGGCAAGGGCTGCGGGGTCTGCGGCGAGGCGGCGGCGGACCCGGTCCTCGCCTGTGTGCTCGTCGGCCTGGGGGTGACCTCGCTCTCCATGGCCTCTCCCGCGTTGCCGTGGGTCCGCGCCGCGCTCGGACGGCACACGCTGGACCAGTGCCGCACGGCCGCCGCCGCGGCACGGTCGGCGACGTCGGCGGGCGCGGCGAAGGCGGCCGCGTGGGCCGAGCTTCCCGGCCTCGGAGCGCTCGCGCTGTGAGGCACGGCAGACGCTGTGAGCTTTGGCAGCGAGCGGTCCGCGAGCGTAGATAACGTAAAGAGGTGTCAGGACTGCGGCGCCGGATCGGGCGCGAGGCGAGGCGGGGGGCCAGGCGAGGGGCCAGGCGGGGGGCAGTCGGCCTCCTGGCTTTCATCGTGACGGGCTGCTCCGCCGGCCTGGGGAGCAGCGCGCCGCCCTCCACCCGCTCTCCCGCCGCGCCGTCGGCCGCGCCCACGGCTGTGCCGTCCACTACTGTGCCGCCCTCGACTTCCGCGCCCTCGGCGGAGCCGTCAGAGAGCGAGACGGGCCCGTCCACCCCGGCGGACGTCTCGGACGCGCTCGCCGGGATGACCGTCGAGGACAAGGTCGGCCAGCTCTTCGTGACCGTCGTGTACGGCTCGCACGCCGGCTCCTCCAGCAAGGAGAACCAGGCGAGGTACGGCGTGGCCACCCCGGCCGAGGTGGTGGCGAAATACCGGCCCGGCGGGGTGATCCTCTTCCCGTGGGCGGGCAACGTGTCCAGCGCCACGCAGGTCGCCGCGCTCACCACCGGCCTGCGGGAGGCGTCCTCGAAGACCCCGCTGCTGATCGGCGTCGACCAGGAGAACGGGCTCGTTTCGCGGCTGCGCCCACTGGTCACGGAGTTGCCCGGCGCGATGGCCATCGGCTCGACCGGCGACCCCAGGAACGCGCGGGACGCGGCACGGGTGACCGGCGAGGAGTTGCGGGCACTGGGCATCTCCCTCGACTACGCCCCGGTCGCGGACGTCAACATCAACCCGCGCAACCCGGTGATCGGCCCGCGGGCCTACGGGTCCGATCCGCGTGAGGTCGCCACTATGGTCGGCGCGGCGGTCGACGGCTTCCACGCCGCCGGCGTCGCCTCGGCGGCCAAGCACTTCCCCGGGCACGGCGACACGTCCGTCGACAGCCACACCGGGCTCCCCGTCATCCGGCATTCGATGGCGCAGTGGGAGAAGCTGGACGCGCCGCCATTCCGCGCGGCCATCGCGCGGGGCGTCGACGCGATCATGTCGGCCCACGTCGTCATGCCGAAGCTCGACCCCTCCGGCGATCCTTCGACGCTGTCCCGCAAGATCCTGACCGGGCTGCTCCGCGAGAAACTGGGCTTCGACGGTGTGATCACCACCGACGCGCTCGACATGGCGGGCGTCCGGAAGAAGTACGGCGACGCGGAGGTGGCGGTGCGGGCCATCCTGGCCGGGGCCGACATGCTGCTGATGCCGCCGGACTTCCGCACGGCGTACGGCGCCGTCCTCAAGGCGGTCCAGACGGGACGGATCAGCGAGGAGCGGCTGAACGAGTCAGTGACGCGGATCCTTCACCTGAAGGAGTCGCGCGGCGTGTTCGACGCGGCGCACACGGATCCCGGCGCCCTGAAGTCGAGCGAGCACCTCAAGGTCGCCAAGCGGATCCGCGAAGCCGCGGCCGCCCGCGCGCAGTCCCTGCCGATGCGCGCCCTGTGACGGGGCCCCTTATCCTGTACGGCGTGTCAACAGACGGAGCCGTGCTCAAGGGTGTGCTGATCGACTGGGGTGGGGTGCTCACGACGAGCATGGCCGACTCCATCGCCGAATGGATCGAGGCCGACCGCATCGACTCCGGCCACTACCGGGACGTCATGCGTGAACTCATCCTCCATGCTTACGAGGCCGGCGCCGCGCCGGGGGAGAACCCGATCCACGCGCTGGAGCGGGGTGAGGTCCCGGCGGCCGAGTTCGAGCGCAGCCTGGCCGCCCGGCTGCGGACGCTCGACGGTGTGCCGCCCGAGGCCGACGGCCTGCTGACCCGGATGTTCGCCGGGTTCCGGCCGGTGGAAGAGATGCACGACATGCTGCGCCTGGCCCGCGCGGCCGGGCTCGCCACCTGCCTGGTGTCCAACTCGTGGGCCAACGACTACCCCCGGGACCTGTGGGACGGGCTCTTCGACGCCATCGTCATCTCCGGCGAGGTCGGCATGCGCAAGCCCGAGCCGCGCATTTTCGAGCACGCGCTCGGAATGGTAGCCCTGCCGGCCGAGCGGTGCGTGTTCATCGACGACATCAAGGCCAACATCGAGGCCGCCGAGGCGCTCGGCTTCGTCGGCATTCACCACAGCGACGCGTCGGCCACCATCGCCGAGATGGAGCGGCTGTTCAGCCTTCCGTTCAGGCCGTGAGCTCGCGGGGCCGCGCATCCCGGGCACGTCCAATACCGAAATATCGTGACAATACTCGTGAGTCGAGGAACGCATGCGCGTGTATCTGCCGTGCACGCTCCCCGCGCTGGCCCAGGTGGCCGCGGCGGGCGAGCTTGGACCGGCCCCGCTGACCGGCTACGCCGTGACCCCCGCGCTGATCGAGTGGTATGTCTCGGGTGACACCGAGGAGCTTGAGTACGTCGCGCTCACCGAGGCCGCCCGCGCCTCTCTGCGCATGCTGGTCGCGGACCGCGCCGACGGCGTCGAGGTGGCCGCCCGGCGCGTCGTCGTCGCGGCCGACGTGCCCGACGACATCGTGAAAATCGGCCCCCACCTGGAGGAACGTGCCCGGGTGCGGCTGCTGCAGCCGGTGCCGCTCGGCATGCTCGCCTCCGTCCACGTGGACGACCCCACCGCCGTCGAGGACATCGACGCGGCGATCGCCGCACTCCCGGCCGCCGACCGGGGAGACGACGACGCCCAGTTCGCCGTGGACGGCGCCGAGGATCACGAGCTGATGTGGTATGCCACGCAGGAGATCCCCGACCTCCTGACCTGACCTCGTCTGACCTCACAGTCGTCTGACATGACCGTCGGGGTTCACGGAAATGTCATAGGTGCGGTCTATCCTCGGGAGCGATATGACGCACATAGTTTGGGACTGGAACGGCACGCTGTTCCACGACATCGACGCAGTCGTCGGGGCGACGAACGAGCTCTTCCAGCCGTACGGCCTGGGCCCCTTCGACGCGGACAGTTTCCGCGAGGTCTACACCCGCCCGATCTGGGTTGCCTACGAGCGCATGCTGGGGCGGCCGCTCAAGGAAGGCGAATGGGAGCTGCTCGACCTGGGGTTCCATGAGCACTACCACCGGCTGATGCTGGCCTGCCAGCTCGCCGACGGCGCCACGGCCAGCCTGCGGGCCTGGGAGGACGGCGGACGGACCCAGTCGCTGCTGTCAATGTGGGGCCACGAGCGGCTGGTCGGAAAGGTCGGCGAGTTCGGCATCGACGGGCACTTCATCCGGGTCGACGGGCTGCGCTCCGCCTCCGGCGGGACCAAGGCCGAGCACATGGTCGAGCATCTCAAGGCGCTCGACCTGGATCCGGCGAAGGTGGTCGTCATCGGCGACAGCGTGGACGACGCGCACGCGGCCCAGCACGTCGGCGCCCGCGCGATCCTCTACACGGGTGGCATGACCAAGCGTTCGGAGCTCCAGCGCGTGGGCGTCCCCGTCGTCGACTCGCTCGCCGACGCTCTCGACAGGGTCTGACGCGCCGGACCGCTCGGCGAGGCCCCGTGGGGCCAACTGCCGTGCCACGTGTCGGGCTCTCCCGGTGCCGCGCATGGTCTGCGGGCATGGCGCGCCTGAGTCATCGCACCCGGGTGTGGCGCCGGAGCGTGGCTCACCCGGACTCGGCGGCCCAGCATGGTGCCGGGTCCACGTGGGGGCCTCGGGTGTATGCGCGGCCGGGGCCGGGGGTATGCGACGGATGAGCTCGGCATTGGACGGCTTCAGTTGCGTGCGATAGCCGTACCCTTGGGCACGAGCCATGCCGAAACCCCCCACGGAGGCCACGATTAACCGCCTCGTTCTCTGGAACGTTGATCTCACCCTGGTCGATGTCACCATCGTGGCCCGCGATGCCTACGCGGACGCGTTCCGGATGGTCACCGGGCGGCCGCTCGTCAAGCTCGCGCCCGCGATGGGCCGCCCCGACTCCGAGATCATCTTCGAGACGCTGGCCATCAACGGCATCGTGGTCGAGGACTATCACCTGCCGCGTTTCCTCGACGCGCTCGCGGTGTCCTTCGGCGACAAGCACAGGCGATTGGCGAAAGAGGGGCGGACGATGCCGGGGGCCAAGGACGCGCTCAAGGCCGTCTCGCGGCTCGACGGGGTCGTCCAGTCCGTGCTGACCGGCACTATCAAGGGCAACGCCGTGCACAAGCTGAAGGCCTTCGGGCTCGACAAGTGGGTCGACTTCGAGGTGGGCGGCTACGGCGAGGAGGTCTATCCCAAGGCCACGCTGCTGCAGGTGGCGCAAGGGAGGGCCAAGGCGAAGTACGGCGCGGCGTTCACCTCGGGCAACACCGTGCTCGTCGGCGACTCCACCCGCGACGTCCAGGCCGCCAGGATCGGCGGCGCGGCCATGATCGCCATCGCGTCGGGCCGGTCCACGGCGGCCGAACTGCACGAGGCGGGCGCGGACATCGTGCTGCCCGACCTGTCGAACGCCTCCGAGGTCGTGGCCGCCGTCGCCCGCCTCACCACGCCCGCCGACCGCAAGGCGGGCTGAGCCACCAGGCCTTCCTCGGTCTCGCCGCTCGCGGCGCCCTCGCTGACCACGGCCCGCATGAGCCGCCGCGGCGCGGACACGGCGCCCGCTTCCAGCGGGCGGGGGGCGGAGGGGCCGTCCGGGACGAGCCGCGATCGACCACCTCAGAGGCCATATAGGGCCCACATATGACCGGCCCCTTCTATGTGGGCGGCGATGGTGACATACGGGCCGCCCCTCGTAAGGATGGGCACATGGTTGAGGAAGGCGCGCTGCTCTGGGAGCCCACACCGGACGTCGTCCGCGACGCTCGGATCACCCGTTTCATGGAACGGCTCGGCCGGCCGGTGGACTACCAGGACATGTGGCAGTGGTCGGTCGAGTCTCCGGCCGATTTCTGGACATCGATATGGGACTACTTCGGTGTGCTCGGTGAGCGTGGTGACGGGCCCGTCATCAGTGGGACGATGCCGGACGCGAAATGGTTCGCCGGAACGACGACCAATTACGCCGAGAACGCGCTGCGCGGCGATCCCGACCGCCTTGCCGTGATTTTCCGTGACGAAGCGGGGAGCCGGCGCACGTACACCCTTGGTGAGCTGCGCGAGGAGGTCGGCCGGGTCCGCGCCGGGCTCGTACGGCTCGGCGTCGGCCGTGGCGACCGGGTGGCCGGATATGTTCCGAACATCCCGCAAGCGCTGATCGCCTTCCTGGCGACCGCTTCGCTGGGGGCGATCTGGTCGTCGTGCTCGCCGGACTTCGGCGCACCGAGCGTCATCGACCGATTCACCCAGATCGAGCCGAAAGTCCTCATCGCGGTGGACGGCTACCGGTACGGCGGCAAGTCCTTCGACCGCTCGGACGTGGTTCGCGACATCGCCGCCAAGCTGCCCGGCCTCGTGGCGACCGTATGGATCGACCACCTCGCGCCGGGTCAGGAGGACGCGGGCCGTACGGCCGTGCCCGGCGGGGAGAGCGCGGGCGGTTCGGCGAGGGCGGCGCGGGAGTCGACCTGGCAGGAGCTGCGGGCCGAGGCCACCGGGCCCCAGTTCGAGGGGGCGGCGTTCGAGGGGACACAGTTCGAGCGGGTGCCGTTCGACCATCCGCTCTGGGTGCTGTACTCGTCCGGCACGACCGGCCTGCCCAAGCCCATCGTGCACGGGCACGGCGGCATCGTGCTGGAGCACCTGAAGTCGATCTCCTTCCACCAGGACCTCGGCGAGGGCGATGTGTTCTTCTGGTACACCACCACCGGCTGGATGATGTGGAACTACCTCATCGGCGGACTGCTCGTGGGGGCCACCGTCCTCCTCTACGACGGCAGCGCGACCCACCCGGAGACCGGCGCCCTGTGGAACCTGGTGGCCGAAGAGGGCGTCACCTACTTCGGCACCGGCGCGCCGTACCTCATCGCGTCGATGAAGGCGGGGCTGAAGCCGGTCGGGCTGGAGCGGCTGCGGGGGATCGGCTCGACGGGCTCACCGCTGCCGCCGGAGGGCTTCGCCTGGGTCTACTCCGACGTGAAGTCCGGCGTGCAGCTCGGGTCGTTCTCCGGCGGCACCGATGTGTGCACGGGCTTCGTGGGCGCGGTGCCGCTGCTGCCGATCAGGGCGGGCGTGATCCCATGCCGCTGCCTGGGCGCCCTCGTGGAGGCCTTCGACCCCTCGGGCGTTCCCGTGGTCGGCGAGGTGGGGGAGCTGGTGGTGACCCGGCCCATGCCCTCGATGCCGGTCATGTTCTGGAACGACCCCTCAGGAGACCGCTATCGCGAGTCGTACTTCGCCGACTACCCCGGCGTCTGGCGGCACGGTGACTGGATCAAGATCCTTCCTGACGGGAGCTGCGTCATCTACGGCCGCTCGGACTCGACCCTCAACAGGGGAGGGGTCCGGATGGGCACCAGCGAGTTCTACCGGGTCGTCGAACGCTTCGAGGAGATCACCGACAGCCTGGTGATCGACACGGGCAGGCTCGGCCAGGACGGCAGGCTGCTGCTCTACGTCACCCTCGGGGAGGGGGAGACCCTGTCCGACGATCTGGTCTCCCGGCTGCGTACGGCCCTGCGGACCGAGCTGTCCCCCCGCCACGTGCCCGACGAGATCCACGAGGTCCCAGGCATCCCCCGGACGCTGTCCGGCAAGAAGCTTGAGGTGCCGGTACGGAAGATCCTTCTCGGCACTCCCGTCGAGCAGGCCGCCAACCCCGACGCCATGGCCAATCCCGAGGTCCTCGGCTATTTCACCCCCCGCCTCCCTCTCCGGCGTGATCATGCATAGGTTCCTTCGTCGGCCGTCTGCCTGCGATCAGACGCCCTGGGGGAGGCGGAACAGGCGGGACGGGTCGTAGGTGGCCTTGACCTGGGCGAGGCGGGCGGCGTTGGCCCCGTAGTACTGCTGCCGCCAGCCGCCCAGCTCCGGGTCGATGTAGTTGACGTAGGCGTGGTCGCCGAAGTGCGGGCGCATCGCCGCGTGCGCCGCCCGGGTCCAGGCCGCCGCCCCGGCGAAGTGCGCGTAGTACTGCACGGTGAACAGGGCCTGCCGGTGGGGGAAGGCGGTCGCGTCGGGCCGCACGCGGCCCACGGCGCCGCCGAGCGCGTCGAGCAGCACGGAGTGCCGCCCACCGGCGGCCACCTGGGCCACCAGCGCCTTGATCCCGGCAGCGGACAGGGGTGTGTAGGCGATATGCGACTTGGCGCTGAACGAGTCGCGGACGAGTTGCCCGCTCGTGTTCTGGCCCGGCAGCGTGCCGGGCCGGTGGCACTGCGCCACCGACAGCGACGAGCAGCCCGCCATCACCATCATGGCGTGGTCGTATGCCGACTGCTTCACATAGCGGCTCGACGGGCCGGTCCCGATCCGGTCCACCAGCTTCCGCAGCAGCGCCTCGCAGCCCGCCTTGCCGCCCACGTAGAGGCCGCCGACCATGACGTCGAGCGACGGGTCGTGGTTGAGGTGCAGGTTCGACCAGAGCGCGTCCGGCGCGAACGGCGCCCAGGCCTGCCACGCCTTCAGCACGGCGGCGGCCTTGGCCCACGGCCAGTGCAGGAAGAAGACGGTGACGTCTCGGGTCGTGTGGGTGCGGAACGTGAACGAGGTCGCCACGCCGAAGTTGCCGCCGCCGCCCCCGCGAGAGGCCCAGTAGAGGTCCGGGTTGGCCGTGGCGGACGCGGTCAGCAGCCGCCCGTCGGCCGTCACGATCTGCGCCGACTCCAGGACGTCGCAGGTCAGGCCGTATTTCCTGGACACCACGCCGATGCCGCCGCCGAGGGTCAGGCCGGCGACGCCCACCGTGGGGCACGACCCCGCGGGGATGCTGACGCCGTGCGCGGCCAGCTTCGAGTACACGTCGACCAGCCGCGCTCCCGCGCCCACCGTGGCGTGGCCGCCCGAGTAGGAGACCCTGCTCATGGGCGACACGTCGATGACGAGACCCGGCCCGGTGGACCAGCCCGCGTAGCTGTGGCCGCCCGACCGGGAGGTCACCGGCACGCCGAACCTCCGCGCGAAGCTCACGCACTCCGCCACGTCCGCCGGGTTCTCGCAGTAGGCCACGGCGGCCGGCCGTACCGCGTCGTAGGCCGTGTTGAACAGGCGCCGGGCCTGGTCGTAGGACGCGTCGCCCGGACGGATGAGCCGCCCGTCGAGGCCACGGGCGAGCGCCGCCCAGTCTGGCGTGCGGGGGGCGGCCAGGGCGGCGCCCGTACCCGATACGACAACCGTCCCGGCCATGGCCGAAACGCGAAGGAAGCTTCGCCGATCCATCGTGATCACTCTCCGAGGCATTGATCTACCTCGTGAGACGTGCCGCTATCCGGTCGGGTTGGTTACATTAAGGTCACTTCGCTCCGATCCGGAGGGCCAGCGCGGGGCACATCTCGACGGCCTTCTGCGCCTCGCCGCTCAGCCATGACGGGATGCCGCTGTCCATGAGCACCGGGTAGCCGTGGTGGTCGAGCTTGACCAGCTCGGGGACGAGGTGCGCGCACAGCCCGTGGCCCTGGCAGCGGGTCCAGTCGACGACCAGCCTGACCTCGGACTCGTCCGTCATCGGCAGCGGCAGCACCTCACGCACCGGCCGCCCGCAGGTCCCGTGGATCCGGTGCTCCTCCACGTCGTCGGCGAAGGCCTCGATCGCGGACAGCACGAACCTGGCCGTGCCGTCGGGATGGAAGCAGGCCCCCCTTCCCCGTACGGCCGTCGCGGCCCGCCGTACGAGATCGGAACCGCCGGGCGCGCCGTCGGCGAGCTCGGCCATCGCCCGCGCCAGGTCGGGCAGGCCCAACCGGCAGGGCCCGCACTGGCCGGCCGACTGCGCGGCGAGGTAGTTCGCCACGCGCACGGTCTCCCCGAGGGGGCAGGTCTCGCCGCCGAGCGCGACCACGATGCCCGCGCCCAGCTCGCCTCCGGCGTCGGACGCGCCCCGCCGGGACACGATCGCCCCGTACGCGTCGGCGGCCGACAGCCACTTCCCGTGGTAGCCGCCGAGCAGCACGCCGTCGCCGACGGTGGCCTCGCACAGGTCCAGCACGGCCGCCAGCGGAATCCCGGGAGTCACCTCGACGACGGCCGGGAAGACGACCGAGCCGCCGACGGTCAGGAGTATCGTCCCCGGCTCCTGTACGGTTCCCACCGACGCGTACTCCTGGGGGCCGAGCTCCGCGAGGACCGCGAGCTGGGCGAAGGTCTCGGTGTTGGACAGGAGCGTCGGCCGGCCGTACACGCCGCTGTCGCTCGACCTCGTCTTGCGGCCGGGCGGCATGCCGGCCTCGCCGTTCACGGCCCGGACCAGGGCGCCGCCCTCGCCGGAGATGAACCGCTCCTGGATGCCGACCACCCGGACGCATCCGCCGAGGCCGCGCTCCACGACGGCGGCGGTCACCGAGCTCTCCGCGAGCTCTCCGGCGGCGACGGCGACGACCACCTCCCTGGCGTTGAGCGCGCTCGCCGCGAGCAGGGCGCCCTCCAGGACGAGATGCGGGGCCCGGGTGAGCAGCATCTTGTCCTTCATGCTGGCCGGCTCTCCCTCGGCGGCGTTCACGAGGACGACCGTCTCGGAGTCGCGGGCGCGGGCGGCCACGGCGCGCAGCTTCCGCGCGAAGGGGAAGGCCGCGCCGCCGCGGCCGCGCAGGTCCACCTCCTCGGCCATGGAGATGAGCGAGTCGACCGTCTCGCCGGAGAGCTGGTCGTGGACGGTGTAGTGGGTGTTCAGATCGAGCCTGCGGTGCTCGCCGAGCCCGGCGGTGAGCCGTGCCGGGCCGAGCTGCCTGACCTGGGAGACGCGATAGGGAATCACACGATCCTCCGTAGCCTGGTGTCCTGCGGCTTGTGTGCCGGCTTGCGTGCCGGCTTGTGTGCGCTGCCGATCGGGACGGCGTCCGTTCCGGTGCGGCCGAGGAGGCCGACGGGCTGTGCCACCGGCTCCGACGCCGGCTGGGGTGTCGTTCGCGGCGCCGTCCGGGGTCTGAGCCGCGCCACCTGTCCGTGGGAACGCGAGAGCGTGGGCAGCGTCCGCGCGCGCCGGGCGTCGCGCTCCTCCGCCGGGGCCACGGCGGCGGCCGGCCGGGCGGCGGCCACGACCCGGAGCAGCAGGGCCGAGCCGACCGCCACCAGGCAGACGACGTAGCTCCAGCTCACCCAGGCGGCGGGGGTCCGGCCGCTCACGAGGCCGTGGAGGACGGACAGCGGCCAGGCGAGGTAGGCGAGATCGTGCAGGATCCGCCAGGTCCACGGCCGCTCCGCCTGGGCGAACCGGCCGCGCATCACCCCGGTGGCGACGACCACGATCATCAGGTCGGACGCCAGGGCGCCCATCCCCACGTACACCGAGGTCGTGGGGACGACCGAGCCGTAGGCCGGGACGAGCCCCGTCGCGATCTTCATCCCGATGTGGGTGACGAGGAAGCCGACGCCGATCAGCGCCGCGGCCCGGTGGACGAGCTGGGCGCGGACCCGGTGCGGGATCGGCAGGACGATGCGGTCGGTGGCGGCCAGCCCGAGCGCCACCGTGGTCGTGAGGGCGAGGAGGGAGAAGACGCCCGCGTAGAAGGTGAGAAAGGCCTGCGCCTCGGCCAGGAACCGCGCGCCGGCGCCGCTGCGGGCGGCGAGCAGCGCTCCGCTGATGACCAGCGTGACGACGGCGCCGAGGCCGATGCGCACGCCGCGGCTGTTCAGATCGAGGCCGGCGTCTGGCCGGGTGTGCCGTGGAGCCCGTCGGTGTGGCACTGATTCCTCCGTCGGATGAACCTGTGAAATTGCTGTGCCGGGGTGGCCTCAGGCGAGTGGTTTTGAGATCGCCGTGCTGGGGCTGACTCGTCTCCTGAGACCTTTGGTGAGGGTGCGGGCTCGGGACCGGAACTGGAACTGGTACTGGAACTGGGTGCCGCTCCCCGTCCTCGGATGGCGGTCCTCAGGCGGGGGTGGACTGCGTAGGACCGGACGGAGAACGGCACGTCCTGGTGGTGTCCGGACGCGCGGTCAGCAGCGGCGGCCGCGGTTGATGCAGCTCACGACGGACGCCATGAGCCGGTCCGGCATCACGTTCTCGAAGTCGGCGTGGTCGGTGACCGGGTTGTGCTGCTGCTCCGGGAAGCTGTCCACCGCGAACGACGGACCCCGGGCCACCGAGTAGGCGAGCGTCATGCGCAGTTGTGGGATCGCCCGGGTTCCCGCGGGGCAGGCGCCGTTCGCGCCCGGGAACAGGACGTGCGTTCTGTGGTTGGCGCTGTCGGTGTTCTGGCCGTCCCAGCAGCTCGGGAAGTCCAGGATCCGCAGCACCAGGCTGCCTCTCGGGCAGAGGGGATATTTCGCGGTGACCCGGTTGGTGAAGCCCGTGCAACTCCACTGCGCGCGGGCGTTCGCGCCGCCGTTGGTCGCCGCCTTGGCGTCCCCGGTGATCAGGCGGAGGAACCTGGGCATCGCGACGACCCTGCTGAACCGGTTGCCCCGGAACTGCAGCGACACGAACCTCGCCCGGAGGATCTGCCCGACGTTCCCGTCCGCCGCGCCGCCCGGCTCGTCCGAGTGGGCGGCCCGGAAGGCGGCCCCCGCGGCCTCGTCCTGCGAGGCCGCGTCGTTTCGAGCGGTGTCGTCCTGAGAGCCGGTGTCGTTCTGAGAGCCGGTGCCGGTCGAGAGCCCGTCCTCTGGGGAGGCCGGGTCGCGCCGCGAGGCGGTAGCCGTACCCGACGGCGTGGCCGTGGGGCTTCGCGTGGCCGTGGGAGACACCGTGGGAGACACCGGGGGTGACGCGCTGGGGGAGGCCGTGGGTGATGGGCTGGGCTGTGTTTTTGGGCCCGTACGGCTCCGCAGGACCGGCCAGAAGTAGGCCGACCTGTCGCCGAACCGGCACGTGGTGCCGCCGGCGGCCAGGCTCTGGTCGGTGGAGAACCCGTTGGTGGTCAGGTTGCCGACGTAGTCGTGGACGTGGTGGGCGCCGTTGGACACGCCGGGGGCGACGATGTGGTTGTCGGAGTTGCGGTGACCGTTCTCGTTCCGGCCGCAGAGGGAGGTGAACGAGCCACGCCCCGCCCGGACGCCCGTGTTGCCGGGAGCCGCCCGGGTGATGTCGATGAAGTCCTCCAGGGCGGGGCCGACGTCCTCGCATTCGGCGCCCTGGACGGCGGGGTCGCAGTGGTCGGCCACGGCGGGCCGGGTCACCCCCACGAGCGAGCCGCCCAGCAGCACGCCGGCCATGGCGAGCATCAACCGTTTTCGCATGGTTCCTCCAAGAGCATGGTTCCTCCAGAAGCCGGTTCTTTCAGGAACCGGTTCCTTCGGAGACCGGGCTAGACCGATGGGGTGGGAAGCGTGGAGTAGTCCACGAGGCCCGTGCTTTCGAGCAGGGACATGTGCTTCATCACCACGTTCACGGCGCGGGTGGCGAAGGCCCTGATCAGCTCGTTGCGAGTGCCGGCGCGAACCGCGGAGACCACGGTGAAGACCTTGCCGTGGGCGCCGCGGAGCCGGTCGGCGAAGATCCGGTCGAAGTCGGCTCCCCGGCTGGCCGACATCTCGTCCAGCCAGTGCCGCTGGTCCGGGTTGGGCTGGTCGGGCAGGGGGACGCCCAGCTTGGCGGCGAGCTCCCGCACCTCGGCGTCGAGCTTGGTGTGGTCGGTCACCAGATGCATGCCGACGTCCTTCACCTTCTCGCTGGCCGCGCGGTCCTGGGCCCACCGCCCTGCGGGGATCTCCCAGAGCCCCGCCCACCGGACCCGGACCAGCAGGTCCCGGTCGGCCGGGCTGAGCGGGCCCCACCGCGTCTGCTGGATCGCCTGTGTCTGGGTCCAGCCCGCCTGGGCCTCCCCTCGGGGGACGACCACGATGACCGCGACGGCCGCCGCGAGCAGGAAGACGCCGAACACCAGGAGTTCGCCGAACCGGAACCGCATCGTGCCTCCTTTCGTGACCTTCGGTCGGAGGTACGCGGCGGTATCGGAGGCGGTTCAGGAAATAGTTAGAAATGACTGGAGTTACGGGAGTGCTGTACGTGACAGTAACGCCGGTGCAAATATGTGGCCGTGCGTCGACAACTCGACAGCCGGTTCGTGCGTCTGGACTCCAACGACGACCCTGATCGGGATGATCGTCTGATCAGGGAGCTGTACCGCGAGTTCGGTGGTCCGCTGCTGCGTCACGTGCGAAAGACGACCGGCAACGACCTGCAATGGGCTGAGGACGTCGTCCAGGAGACGCTCGTCCGTGCCTGGCGGAACTCGGCGAAGCTGACGTGGGAACCCGGCCTCCTGTGGGCCTGGCTCCTCACCGTGGCCCGCCGCATCGTGATCGACGGGCGCCGCAGGCGTGGCGTCCGCCCAAGGGAGGTGGAAGCTCCCGACGACGACAGCCTCGCCGTTCCGGATGGGTCCGACCGCACGCTGGCGGCCATCGTGGTCGCTGACGCGCTCCGCGGTCTGTCGGCCCAGCACCGGGAAGTTATCGAAGAGACATACTTACGGGACCGTACGGTAAGCGAAGCCGCCGAGGTTCTGGGAATCCCAGCGGGTACCGTGAAGTCGAGACTCTTCTATGCCCTGCGCGCGCTACGCACGGCCCTGAAAGAGAGGGGGGTGGCCAGCTGATGTCCGCGTCGTCGCCTCACTTCGATGTGGCCGCCTATGCCCTTGGAGTGCTCGACGACGACGAGTCCGAAGCGTTCGAGCTGCACCTCGACGAATGCGCGCAGTGCCGGGCGGAGTTGCTGGAGAGCCAGGACCTGCCCGGCATGCTCGACGACCTCAAGTTCGCCCCTCTCGAGTCCGACTCCGTGTCCCCCGAGCGGACCCGCCCCTGACACGCGCGTCAAGTTGACGTTTGTGCCGTTTTGGGGTGATATCGGGTGCGGTGGCGCTGAAATTCCGGTTCGATGGAGAGCCTGCTGCGCTGCCGGAGGAGTGAGGCATGGCTGCGACGCCGGAACGGCGACCCCGGAAGGGGGATGCGCTGCCACCTCCCCGTCTTTTCGGTGAGGAGGGCGCCCGCCTCTCCTACGGTGAATACCTGCGCCTGACGGAGCTTCTCGATCAGCAGGCCCCGCAGTCGGGCGCCAGCGACGAGCTGCTCTTCATCACCATCCACCAGGTCTACGAGCTGTGGTTCAAGCTGCTCCTGCACGAGCTGGAGCAGGCGAGGGACGCCATGATGGAGGGCGCCCTGTGGCGGGCCAGGCAGCTGTTCCGGCGGGTCCACGCCGTGGAGCGGGTTCTGGTCGAGCAGGTCCAGGTTCTGGAGACCATGACGCCGCAGGACTTCCTGGAGTTCCGGTCGGTCCTCGCCCCGGCGAGCGGGTTCCAGTCGGTCCAGTTCCGGGAGCTGGAGTTCCTCTCCGGCGCGAAGGACCCGTCATATCTGGAGCGGCTCAGGGACGCCAGTGACGGGGAACTCGCCAGGCTGAGACGGCGGCTGGCGGAACCCACTTTGTGGGATGCTTACCTCACCGCTCTCTCCCAGCGTGGCCTGGCCGTCTCCGACGAGGAGATCATGGACTCCCTGCTGGTTGTGGCAAGGAATCGTGGATCGCACGACGATCTGTGGGAACTGGCCGAGGGTCTCGTGACCCACGACGAGACGACCGCGCTCTGGCGGATGCGGCACGTTCAGATGGTCGAGCGCCAGATCGGCACGAAATCTGGTACCGGCGGCTCGTCCGGGGCACCGTACCTGCGGGGACGGACACGGATGCATTTCTTTCCCCTGCTATGGGAACTACGGGCCTGGCTGTGAATCAAGAGGCTCACAAGGGAGTGAGTAGCGACATGCCGCTCGATATGGCGCCAAATCGGCACGGAACAGATGAAGCGCTGGACGAGCTCCTCCGCACTGCCGCCGAAGTGTGCGCGCACACGCCGGGAGCGCATCAGGGAGACGGCGAGGACGTGCTCGCCTTCCTCCGGCAGTACTACAATCACGTGGCGCCCGAGGACCTGGCCGAGCGCAACCCCGTTGACGTGTTCGGGCCGGCCCTCGCCCACCGTCATCTGGCCGAGCACCGGCCGCAGGGCCGCGCCGTGGTCCGGGTCTTCACCCCCACGCTGGACGAGTACGGCTGGGACCCCGGCCACTCGGTCGTCCAGATCGTCACCGACGACATGCCGTTCCTGCTCGACACGGTGACCACCGAGCTGGACCGGCACGAGCTCGGCACCCACCTCATCGTCCACCCGCAGATGTGGGTCCGCCGGGACATGACCGGCGCGCTCCTCGGCCGCGGCAAGGACGACATGACCGGCCAGACGCTCCACGAGTCGTGGATGCACATCGAGATCGACCGGCAGTCCGACTCCGCCGTGCTCAAGCAACTGGAGAGCGATCTCCAGCGGGTGCTCCTCGACGCCCGGTGCGCCGTCGAGGACTTCGCGAAGATGCGGGCGCTCGCGGTACAGACCTCGGAGGACCTGGCGGTCAACCCGCCGCCGCTGGACCCGGCGGGCGTCGAGGACAGCCTGGAGCTGCTGCGCTGGCTCGCCGACGGCCACTTCACCTTCCTCGGCTACCGCGAGTACCGCCTGGAGCAGACCGAGGAGGGCGAGAGCCTGCGGGCGCTGCCGGGCACCGGGCTCGGCATCCTCCGGGCCGACAAGGCCGGATCGGACAGCTTCGCCGCCATGCCGCCCGAGATGCGCGCCAAGGCCCGCGAGAAGCAGGTCCTGATCGTCACCAAGGCCAACAGCCGGGCTACCGTCTACCGGCCGCAGTATCTCGACTACGTCGGCGTGAGGGTGTTCTCCCCGGAGGGGGAGGTGGTCGGCGAGCGCCGGTTCCTCGGGCTGTTCACCCACGTGGCGTACAACGAGTCGGTCTCCCGGATCCCCGTGCTGCGGCGCAAGCTCGCCGAGGTCCTCGACCGGGCCGGCCTGTCGCCCGACAGCCACGACGGTAAGGACCTCATCGAGATCCTCGAGACCTACCCGCGCGCCGAGCTGTTCCAGATCTCGGTGGACGAGCTGCTGCCGATCGCGCTCGGCGTGCTCCGGCTCCGCGAGCGCAAGCAGGTCAAGGTCTTCCTCCGCCGTGACGACTACGGCCGCTACATCTCCTGCCTGATCTACCTGCCGCGTGACCGCTACACCACCAAGGTCCGGCTGCAGATGCAGGAGATCCTCCTCAAGGCCCTCGGCGGCAGGTCGCTCGACTACAGCGCCATGATCGGCGAGTCGGCGCTGGCCCGGCTGCACGTCGTGATCCGCGGCGAGCGCGGCAAGCCTCTGGGCGACGTGCCGGTCGACGTCGAGGAGCTGGAGGCGCGCCTCGCCGCCACCACGCGCTCCTGGGAGGACGACCTCGCCGTCGCGATCAACGAGCTCTCCTCCGAGGAGGAGGCCCCCACGCTGGTCCGCCGCTACAGCACGGCCTTCCCCGAGGGCTACAAGGCCGACTTCCCGCCGCGTACGGCCGTCGCCGACGTGAGGCGGCTGGAGCAGCTCGCCGAGGACCCCGAGAAGCAGGCCGCGATCGGGATGAACCTCTACGAGCCGTACGGCGCGGCCGAGGGCGAGCGGCGCTTCAAGCTCTACCGCCTGGGAGCGCCCATCTCGTTGTCCCGGGTGCTGCCGCTGCTCCAGCGGATGGGCGTCGAGGTGGTCGACGAGCGCCCGTACGAGCTGGCCCGGGGTCACGACGCGGGCGTCCGGGACGCCTGGATCTACGACTTCGGCCTGCGCTACACGCCGTCGGACGAGATGGACCGCGACGACTTCAAGCGGCTGTTCCAGGACGCCTTCGCGGCGCTGTGGCGCGGCGAGGTCGAGAACGACGGCTTCAACGCGCTCGTGCTGGCCGGGGGCCTGACCTGGGAGCAGGCCGAGATCCTGCGCGCCTACGCCAAGTATCTCCGGCAGGCCGGGACCACCTTCAGCCAGTCGTACATCGAGCGGGTGCTGCTCGGCAACGTCCGGCTGGCCCGGCTGCTGGTCAGGCTCTTCGAGGCCCGCCTCGACCCCCGGCGGGCGGACGGGGGCAGGTCCGAGGTCTGCGACGCGCTCACCGAGGAGATCCTCGCGTCGCTGGACGAGGTCGCCTCGCTCGACGAGGACCGCATCCTCCGGGCCTACCTGGAGATGATCCAGGCGACCCTGCGGACGAACGTCTTCCAGACCGCCGATGGCGAGGGACGTGACGCCGGAGCCGGGGGCAGCCACTTCGTCACCGGCAGGCGCAAGCCGTACATCGCATTGAAGTTCGACCCGCAGGCGATCAGCGTGCTGCCGCTGCCCCGGCCGAAGTACGAGATCTTCATCTACTCGCCGAGGGTCGAGGGCGTGCACCTGCGCTTCGGCAAGGTCGCGCGGGGCGGCCTGCGCTGGTCGGACCGCATGGAGGACTTCCGCACGGAGATCCTCGGCCTGGTCAAGGCGCAGATGGTGAAAAACACTGTCATCGTGCCCACGGGCTCCAAGGGCGGATTTGTCGTGAAGCGTCCGCCGGTTCTGTCGGGTGGCGGCGGTGGGCGCGACGAGATGCTGGCCGAGGGCATCGCCTGCTATCGCCAGTTCATCTCGGGGCTGCTCGATCTGACCGACAACCTGGTCGCCGGCGAGGTCGTCCCCCCGCCCGACGTCGTGCGGCACGACGGCGACGACACCTACCTGGTGGTGGCGGCCGACAAGGGCACGGCCACGTTCTCCGACATCGCCAACGCGGTGGCCAAGGACTACGGCTTCTGGCTCGGCGACGCCTTCGCCTCCGGCGGCTCGGTGGGATACGACCACAAGGCCATGGGCATCACCGCCAAGGGCGCCTGGGAGTCGGTCAAGTACCACTTCCGTACGGCCGGCGTCGATGTCCAGACGACCGACTTCACCGTCGCGGGCATCGGCGACATGTCGGGCGACGTGTTCGGGAACGGCATGCTGCTGTCCGAGCACATCAAGCTGGTGGCGGCCTTCGACCACCGGCACATCTTCATCGACCCGGCGCCCGACCCCGCCCGGAGCTTCGCCGAGCGTCAGCGGCTGTTCGCGCTTCCACGGAGCTCGTGGGCCGACTACGACAAGAAGCTCATCTCGTCCGGCGGCGGCGTCTGGCCGCGGACCGCCAAGTCGATCCCCGTGTCCCCGCAGATCAGGGCCGCGCTCGCGCTGCCCGACGGCGTCACCGCGCTCGCCCCCAACGACCTGATCAGCGCCATCCTCAAGGCCCCCGTGGACCTGTTGTGGAACGGCGGCATCGGCACCTACGTCAAGGCGACCTCGGAGAGTCACGCCGACGTCGGGGACAAGGCCAACGACGGCCTCCGCATCAACGCGGGCGACCTGCGCTGCAAGGTGGTCGGCGAGGGCGGCAACCTCGGCTTCACCCAACTCGCCCGGATCGAGTTCGCGCTGAACGGCGGGCTGATCAACACCGACTTCATCGACAACTCTGCCGGAGTGGACACCTCCGACCACGAGGTCAACATCAAGATCCTGCTCGACCAGGTCGTCCGCGACGGCGACATGACCGACAAGCAGCGCAACCAGCTCTTCCTCGACATGACCGACGAGGTCGGCGAGCTGGTCCTTGAGGACAACTACGCGCAGAACGTCGTTCTTGCCGCGTCCCGCGCCCAGGCCCCCGAGATGCTGCACATCCACTCGCGGTACCTGCGGCGCCTGGAGCGGGAGGGCCTGGTCAACCGGGAGCTGGAGTTTCTCCCTTCCGACAAGGTGCTCGCGGAGCGCCGCCAGGCCGGGCTCGGCCTCACGGCTCCGGAGTTCGCGGTGCTGCTCGCCTACACCAAGCTCGTGGTGGACGCCGAGCTGCTCGAGTCGGACATCCCCGACGATCCGTGCCTCGCGTCCTGGCTGGTGTCGTACTTCCCGTCGGCCCTGCGCGAGCGTTTCCGGACTTATATGGACTCGCACCCGCTGCGCCGGGAGATCATCACGACCTGCGTGGTGAACGACGTGGTCAACGCGGGCGGGACCAGCTTCGTCTTCCGCTTCGGCGAGGAGTCCGGCGCCTCGACACCCGACATCGTGCGCGCCTACCTGGTGGCCCGGGAGGTCTTCGACCTGGCGACCTTCCGCCACCAAGTGGAGGCGCTGGACAACAAGGTCGACACCGCGACCCAGCTCGCCATGCTCTTCGAGAGCCGCAAGCTGTCGGAGCGCGGCACCCGGTGGCTGCTCGGCAACCGGAGGCCGCCGCTCGACCTCGCGTCCACGGCCAGGTTCTTCATCGAGGGCTCCGACGGTCTGCTCACCCACCTTCCGAAGCTCCTCACCGGCCCGGACCTGCTGGCCTACGAGGAGCGGCGGGACTCCTTCGTCGCCCGTGGCGTGCCCGAGGACCTGGCGGAGCGGGTGGCCTCGATGGTCCCGGCCTACTCCACCTTCGACCTGGTGGAGATCTCCTCCGTCACCGGCAGGCCGGTGGACGAGGTGGCCGAGGTCTACTTCGACCTGGCCGACCGGCTCCAGTTCGCCCGGCTGAGGGAGCGGATCATCGCCCTGCCGCGCGACAACCGGTGGAACTCGATGGCCCGGGCCGCGCTCCGCGACGACCTCTACGCGGCGCACGCCACGCTGACCCGGGACGTGCTGATCCACAGCGAGCCGGGCCTGTCCCCCGAGGAGCGGCTGGCCCGCTGGACCGCGGCCAACCAGGCCGCCGTCACGCGATCGCGGCAGACGCTCTCGGAGATCTGGGAGAGCGACACCTTCGACCTCGCCACCCTGTCCGTGGCGCTGCGGGCCGTACGGACCCTCGTCGCCACGAGCAACCTGCCCCACACCGACGCATAGGTCGGTGCATGATCACGGCCAGGGTTCGCGCACGTGAGCACCGCCGCCCGGGAACCTGTGCATGATCACCCCCAACACCCTTGATGGTGATCATGCAGGGATTCCTGGCCGGCCGTAATGCAGGAGCCGAGCGGAGTCAGCGGGTGGTGGCCTTGGTCGTGAAGCCGGCGTAGCCGATCACCTGCGCGGGCGCGGTGGACGTCTTGGGCGGCACCGCGCCCACGTACTGCTGGGTCTCCTGGATCCGCCGTTCGTTGCAGATCTTCGAGACCTTCAGGAGCCACCTGGCCTGAGGCGGGATCACGACCGGGCGGCACTTGGCGTACATCAAGATCGGCGTCCACGTGGATGTGCGGATCAGCGTGTAGTAGACGAGCGCGCCGCCGTCTTCGGTGCGCAGGGCGAAGACCGGGTTGTCGGCCGCGGCCGCGAAGATCGACTCGTATTCCATGCCGTCGTCGCGCTGGGCCTTGACCTTGGCCGCGGTGATGTCGGCGAAGTAGCCGGTGGTCTGCGGTCCGGGGGCGATCAGGCCGGAGGCGAAGCCCTGCGTTCCCTCTTCGGCGGTCGTCGCGTGCAGCGGGCCCATCAGATTGGGGCTGACGGCGACCGTCTGGTCACGGGACTCCAGGGCGGTCGCGTAGCCCGCGGAGTCGATCGCGGCCGCCGGCGGTTTCTCCCCAGGGTAGAGCAGGGACTCGAAGCTGATCTGCCACGGAGACTTCCCGTCCGGCCGGAGGAAGGCGAGCATGGCGGTGCGGATCTCGCCCGAGGCGCTCCGCCGCTCGACGGTCGCGGCGAACCACTGGGCGGCCTTCCCGGGGACCTGACGTGGCACCAGGAGTGTCCGGTGGCCCCAGGTGTAGCGGGGGAGCACGCCCCCGCGCGAGGAGCGCAGCCGGGCGATGGTCATCGGGCGCTGGCCGTCGCGGGTGAGGGCGAGCGCCCACTTGTCGGCTCCGGCCGCCCGCACCACGTCGTCTGTGGCGAGGAAGGTGTCGAGAGCCCGGCCCGCCTCCGCGAGCGTCACGGCGTTGGCCGCGGTCGATGTGGGGCTCGGGCTGGGGGCGGGAGCGCTGGAGACGGCCGCCGCGGGGGTCGGCGTCGTGCGCGGCTTCGCGGGCTGCGACGGCGCGGCGCCGGAGCAGGCGACAGCCGTACTGGCGAGGAGCGCGAAGGCGAGCGCACTCCGGACGACCCCGATCAACGCCCCTCCTCCTACACAGGTCCACATGCTAGCCGAGGTGCGATACCTAACAGGGTCCGCTGTTCGCGTACCCTTTACAGACGTGGCAGTCATCGATCCAGCCGAAGAGATCAACGAGCTTACCGGCACGCTGAAGAGCATTCAGGACGTGCTCGACCTCGACGCCCTGCGCAAGCAGATCGCGGACTTGGGAGAGCAGGCTGCCGCGCCCGACCTGTGGAACGACCCGGAGCAGGCCCAGAAGGTGACGAGCAAGCTCTCCCACCTGCAGGGCGAGCTCAACCGGGTCGAGGCGCTGGCCAGCCGTCTGGACGACCTGCCGATCCTGTTCGAGCTGGCGGCCGAGGAGGGGGATGAGGACGCGCTCGCCGAGGCCGGCAAGGAGCTCACCTCCCTCAAGGCCGACATCGGCGCGCTGGAGGTCCGCACGCTGCTGTCGGGGGAGTACGACTCCCGCGAGGCGCTCATCACGATCAACTCCCAGGCCGGCGGCGTCGACGCGGCCGACTGGGCGCAGATGCTGCTCCGCATGTACCTGCGGTGGGCCGAGCGCAAGGGCTATCCGTCCGAGGTCTACGACACCTCCTACGCGGAAGAGGCCGGCATCAAGTCGGCCACCTTCACGATCAAGGCGCCCTACGCGTACGGCACGCTGAGAGGTGAGCACGGCACCCACCGGCTGGTCCGGATCAGCCCGTTCGACAACCAGGGCCGCCGCCAGACCTCGTTCGCGGGCGTGGACGTGGTGCCGGTCGTCGAGCAGACCGACCACATCGACATCAACGAGGACGACCTGCGCATCGACGTCTACCGGTCGTCGGGCCCGGGCGGCCAGGGCGTGAACACCACCGACTCGGCCGTGCGGATCACGCACATCCCGACCGGCATCGTGGTCTCCTGCCAGAACGAGCGGTCCCAGCTCCAGAACCGGGCCTCCGCGATGACCGTCCTGTCGGCCAAGCTGCTGGAGCGCAAGCGGCAGGAGGAGGCCGCCGCGATGAACGAACTGCGCGGCGAGTCGACGACATCGTGGGGCACGCAGATCCGCAACTACGTGCTGCACCCCTACCAGATCGTCAAGGACCTGCGCTCCGGCGTCGAGGCGGGCAACCCGACCGCGGTGCTCGACGGCGACATCGACGAGTTCATCGAGGGCGAGATCCGCTGGATGCGCCGCCAGGAGACCCGGTAGTCGCCCTAGTAACCGCCGGCGTGCTTGAGGGCCACCAGGGCGACCACGAGCAGTACGGCGAGGGTGATGACCAGGGGCGACAGGCCCATGAATCCGTGGTGGTGAACCTTGGCGCGGCCCTCCCGGCAGACGGGGCAGCGGCCCTCCACCACGGGGCCCGCGCACGCCGCGCAGATCAGATGTTCGCAGCTCATAGCACCTTTACCGTCTCACTACTCAAGGCCTAATCGTTTTGTTTCCGTTATGGACGTTCCATGCCAGTGTTACCCCTAGACTGAGCTACGGCCAACCGGAACGTCGATCCACTGCAAAGTGACCGTCGCCCCCCGAGCTGGATGTCCCAACCCCTAGACTGGCTTGCCGTGATGCGCCCGTGATCCATTTCGATAATGTCACCAAGGTCTACACGAACCAAAACCGGCCTGCCCTCGACCACGTGAGCGTGGATGTCGACAAGGGCGAGTTCGTCTTCCTGGTCGGTCCTTCGGGCTCGGGGAAGTCCACCTTCCTCCGGCTCGTCCTGAAGGAGGAGCGGCCCAACTCCGGCGCCATCCATGTCGCCGGCAAGGACCTCGCGCGGCTGTCCAACTTCAAGGTGCCCCACCTGCGCCGCCGCATCGGCTGCGTCTTCCAGGACTTCCGGCTGCTTCCGAACAAGAACGTCTACGAGAACGTTGCGTTCGCGCTCGAGGTCATCGGAAAGCCGCGCAGGTTCATCCGCAAGGTCGTTCCCGAGGTGATCGAGCTGGTCGGCCTGGAGGGCAAGGCGCATCGCATGCCCGACGAGCTGTCCGGAGGCGAGCAGCAGCGCGTCGCCATGGCGCGCGCCTTCGTCAACCGGCCGATGATCCTCCTGGCCGACGAGCCCACCGGAAACATCGACCCCGCGACGAGCATCGGCATCATGAAGGTGCTCGACCGCATCAACAGGACCGGCACCACCGTCCTCATGGCAACGCACGACGCCGCAATCGTCGACTCCATGCGCAAGCGCGTTGTGGAGCTGGAGGACGGCAAGATCGTCCGCGACCAGTCGCGCGGCGTGTACGGCCAGGCGTATTAGGAGTATCTGGGACCATGCGGGCCAACTTCATCTTCTCCGAGGTCTGGATCGGCCTCCGGCGTAACCTCACGATGACCATCGCCGTCATCGTGACCGTGGCCGTCGGCATGGCGCTGCTCGGCATCGGGCTGATGATCAACTCTCAGGTCTCGTCCATGACGGGCTACTGGACCGACAAGGTCGAGCTGTCGGTGTTCCTGTGCAAGAAGGACGACGTCTTCGCGCCCTGCAAGAACAAGCCCCCGCTCAACGACGAGCAGAAGGGCGCGCTCAAGCAGACGATCCAGGCCATGCCCCAGGTCGAGCGGGTCGACTTCGAGGACCAGAACCAGGCGTACAACAACTTCAAGTCTCAGCAGGGCAACAGCATCCTGCTGTCGGTGATCTCGCCCGACGAGATGCCCGAGTCGTTCCGGGTGAAGCTCAGGGACCCGGACAACGCCGCCGCCGTCGCGGACCAGCTGAAGGGCAAGGCCGGGGTCTCCAACATCGTTAACCAGCGCGACATCCTGGACTCGTACTTCGGCTTCCTGGGCAAGCTGCGGAACATGGCCCTCGGCGTCGCGATCCTGATGGTGTTCGCGGCCACTCTGCTGATCGGCAACACGGTCCGGCTGTCCGCCTACAACCGGCGCCGGGAGACCGGCATCATGCGGCTGGTCGGGGCCTCGAACATCTACATCCAGCTGCCCTTCGTGATGGAGGGTGTGATCGCCGGCCTGATCGGCGGCGTGTTCGCGGCCGTCCTGCTGATCGTCACCAAGATCCTCCTCTTCGAGGGCATCCAGACGTACATGGCCGTCCCCCTGGGATGGAACACCGTCGCGGGCGTGATCACGTTCACGATGGCCGTGGGCGTGGTGATCTGTGTCCTCGCGTCGTTCATCACGCTCCGCCGCTACCTGCGTGTGTGACCGGTCGATGGCCGCATCTGCTCCACGCGCGATCGTGCGTCGTTTTCCGTCGCCACGCCAGTCCTCGCGCCAACGGTAGGCTCCCTGTATGCCACGTGAGACCGGGCGCAAGCTGATCGCCCAGAACAAGCGTGCCCGGCACGACTTCTTCATCGAGGACACCTACGAGGCCGGGCTCGTGCTGACCGGTACGGAGGTCAAGTCCCTCCGCGCGGGGAAGGCCAATCTCACCGACGGCTACGCCACCGTGCTGGACGGCGAGGCCTGGCTGATCAACGTGTACATCCCGGAGTACAGCCAGGGCACCTGGACCAACCACGCCGCGCGGCGCACGCGCAAGCTGCTGCTCCACCGTAAGGAGATCGGCAAGATCGAGGCCACGCTCAAGGAGCGCGGCCTGACGCTGATCCCGCTGTCGATCTACTTCAAGGACGGCAAGGCCAAGATCGAGGTCGGCGTCGGCCGAGGCAAGAAGGACTACGACAAGCGGCAGACGCTGATGGAGAAGCAGGCCAACCGCGAGATGGCGCGTGCCATGTCCACCGCGGTCCGCCGCCGGGGGGGCCGCTAGGCCGTGTCCGTCCACGCGAGAGCCGTACGGGCCGCGCTGGCGGTGGCCCTGGTGGCACCGATGCTGACGGGCTGCTTCGAGGAGCCGTCGCCGCACGAGGCCGTCCGCGACTTCCTGGTCGGCTGGCAGACGGGCGACTACTCGAACGCCGCCAAACGGGCCGACGGCGACCCGGCGACCGTGCGGAAGGCGCTGGAGTCCGTCGGGCTGCAACTCGACGCGGCGTCGATCCGGTTCTCGCTGAAGGGCATCCAGCGCGACGACGAGACCGCGCGGGCGGAGTATCACGCCCAGGTCGACCTCGGCGAGAACAACCCGCTGTGGGAGTACGACGGCGCGCTGCCGCTGCACATCGTCGACGGCCGGTGGAAGGTCCAGTGGTCGCCGGGCGTGATCCATCCCGACCTTCATCCCGGGCAGCGTTTCGCGGTGGCGACCGTCCCCGTTGGGCGCCAGCCCGTCCTCGACCGCGACGGCAACCCGCTCCAGGACGAGACGGTCCTCTACGTGGCCGGCGTCGTCCCGGCGAAGATCAAGGACCCGGGCCGGCTCTGCGACGAGCTCTCGAAGGTCACCGGCTTCGCCCAGGACCGCCTGCTGAGCCGGATCCTCTCCTCGCCGCCGCAGACCTTCGTCCCGCTGGCGACGTTCGGCCGGACGAAGTACGCCGCTCTGAAGGACAAGCTGGCCGTCATCAAGGGGCTCGGCATCCAGACCGACAACCCGCCGGTCGCGCCGAAGTCTCCCGCCCAGATCGTGGGGCGCGTCACGGCGATCACTCCCGAGGTGGAGCAGCAGCTCGGCGGGCCGCAGCGGGCCGGAGACACGGTCGGCAGGGACGGCCTGCAGAAGGCCTACCAGGACCAGCTCACCGGCTCGACGGAGACCCGCGTCGTCATCCTCGACGCCGCGACGGGGCAGCAGGTCAAGGAGCTCAAGGCCTGGCCGGGCCGGACGAACACCGCCGTCCGCACCACCATCGACTCACGCGCCCAGAGCGCCGGCGACGCCGCGGTGGGGGGCTCCCGGCCCGCCGCGCTCGTCGCCGTCAAGGCCGCCACCGGCGAGGTGCTCGCGGTCTCCACCAACGAGCTCCACCAGGAGAAGGACGCCCTCGCCGGCAGGTACGCTGCGGGCACGACCTTCTCGATCCTCGCGGCCGACGCCCTGCTCCAGGGCGGTCTGGACCCGGCCCAGAAGATCCCCTGCAGCGCCGACCGCACGGTGGGCGGCGCCCGGTTCCAGCAGCCGGGGGTCCTCGGAAGCGTGACGCCGAGCTTCGAGGCCGACTTCGCGCAGGGCTGCGTGACCGCCCTCGCCTCGCTCGCCAGGCGGACGAACCGGCAGGCGCTCCTGGACAGCGCGGCCCAGTTCGGCATCGGCGGCGACTGGGGGCTTCCGCTCAAGACGTTCAGCGGATCCCTCCCCCCGGGGGACGGCGACGCCGCCGTCGCGAAGATGATCGCCGGACAGAGCGTCCGGGTCAGCCCCCTCTCCATGGCCCTCGTCGCCGCCGCCGTCGAGTCCGGCACATGGCGGCCGCCCGTGCTCGTCACCTCGCCGGCGTCGCCGGACCCCTCCGCCGACGTCGCGCCGCCCATCCCGCCGCACCCGGTGACGCTCGACGCCCCTACGATCACCAAGCTGCGCGCGCTGATGCGCGCGGGAGTGGTGTCCGGTTCGGCTCGCGCCGCCGAGGTCTCCGGAAGCCCGGTGTACGGCGTGGCCGCCGAGGTGACCCAGGTCGACAAGAAGCAGCGCAAGAGCCTGTCGTGGTTCGTGGGCTGGCAGGGCGACGTGGCGGTGGCCGTGCTGGCCGAGAGCGCCGACGCGGCGAGCGCCGCCGAGATCGCCGGGGCGTACTTCCGGAACGCCGGCGCACAGGCCTGAAATTTCCGCTGAGCCGAGCAACCATCGGGGGCCTCGGCGGCGTCTTTCTAAGTGACTGAGCACCGCTTGGGGGGTTGCGGGTTCAGTCACCGTGATGAGACCAGGGCTCCATCTCGGGGGGAGCCCTGCCGTCCGGACCGGCTCGACCCTGCCGGTCGGCCCCCGGGGCGCGTGCGTCATGCCGCGTTCCCGGGGGCTTCGCCGTCCCGCGGGCAGGAATTCGGTTCGCGCCGCCGGTGTTCTGAGATATATGGTTGCGCTACCCGGCTCCTCGGAGCGGGGTTGACAACTCAACAGGGGGTGACCGGTTTCGACTTCGGCATTGCATGCCAGGGGAAGCGGGCCGAGGACTGCGGACATAACCTCGTTAACACTGTGACCGCAAACCAATAAGTGCCAATAACACGCGCACTGAGGTCAGCCAGGGCAACCTGGCTCTCGCCGCCTAAGCAGCGAGTAACCTCTGTCAGCCCGGGACCGCCTCCGGCCCGGATCTGACATCGCTAGGAGGCTCAACCGACCGACCCGGTCACGGGGTCGAGCGGGAAACCAAACAGTGACTGAGCCCGTCGGCGACTCGCCTGTGAGATCGCCGGGGCTGAGAAAATCGCAACAGGCTGCGCCCGGAGAAGCCCTGACATGGTGTTGAAGGACGCGGGTTCGATTCCCGCCACCTCCACCCGAAGCGCTCACTCGAGTACGGCTCTGCTAGAGCGGTGCTCGAGTGGCGCAGAGGTGTTCGCAGCGGCGGTGCCCGAAGAGGCGCCGCCGCTTTCGCGTGTTCCGGCCCCCGTGGACCGCTGGCAGCGACGTGACTACTAGATCTAGTGCCGGTCAGCTAACCGTCGCCGTGATCATGCAGGGCTTCCCGGAAAGCTCGGGGACCTGAGGGTTCCCGGGTCGTGATCACACTTGATCGGGGGGTGAGGCCTGACTGCTCTCTGCCAGAGCCAGCAGCCTCGTTACCGTGTTCCAGTTGCGCGTCGTGGCCGGCACGTTCGACCGCTTCTCCAGCAGAGGTGGCAGCTTCGGGCGCCGGAGGCCGTCGGGGAAGTGCATGTAGATCTCCCGCCTTCCGATACGCATCTCCTCGGGCGCGTAGGTGGCCGGATCGATGCCCTCCAGCATCTCCCTGTCGGGCGCCTTGGCCAGGAACACCACCGCGAACTTGGCCGGATCCCGCACCTTCAACGGGTTCTCCTCGACCACCGCGCGCAGCTCCTCGGCCGTCACAACGATGACGGCAACCGCCAAGCCCAGCTTGTCGGCGATTCGCCGCTCGATGGCCGCGGCGATCCGCTCGGGCGGCTCCTCGTCCGAGGTGAACACAGCGTTCCCGCTCCGCAGATGTGTCCGCACGGCGGTGTGCCCGAGCTCTTCCAGGAGCGCGCGAAGATCGGCCATAGCGACCTGGGTGCCGGGATTGACATTGATACCCCGCAACAGCGCCACACATCGCATCCGGCTGCCTCCTTCGTGAGGGATCCGTCAGCGACGCTACCGCCCTTACCTGCCGACCGGTGTCAGGTATCCGTCTGCCGCCACAACGCTTGCGCCACCGTGGGGACCTTCGGGTCCGCCGCACGGAAACGCCCTGCTCCCGGAGGAGCAGGGCGTGTCTCATGCATTGGTTGGACGCCCCGTGGCGATTAGGGCAGGCGCAGCCAGCCGGGCAGGTCCGGAAGCGGGCCCGAGGGTCGCGGCCATGCTTCCCGCTGAGCGCTGACGTCGGCGAGAGGTACGGCCGGGCAGCGCGTGCCGCGCGCGGGCAAGGTCAGCGACACCAGATAGCGGTCGATGGCGCCCCGGGTGCATTCGCCGTGGCCGTAGATCCCGTGACCCCAGCCCTCGTAGGTGAGCAGCACACCTTCACGGCCGATCTGCCGGGCCGCGTCCACCGCCCAGCTGTACGCGGTGGCCGGGTCGTGAACCGAGTTGCCGAGCAGCAGCGGCGCACTGCCGTGGACCCGCAGGGCGTGCTGCGGGTTGGGAATCCGCGTCTGGCCGAGGCAGAAGGGGGTCAGCCCGAAAGCCAGCGGACTGAAGCGCATGTCCGGTGCGACCCTCGCCGCCAGGCGCAGGTGGGCGGCGTACTCGCGGTAGTCGCGGATCGGCAGCCGATAGTCCTCGCAGAAGACCTGCGACGGGAACTCGGCCACGTCCTCCGTCGCCGCGTTCCGCCGCGTTGTCATGGCGGACAGCTCCGCCGGCACCGGGGCGCCGGTGTCCAGAGCGTTCAGCAGGTTCGCCAGGTCCGCCCAGGACGGTTCGTAGAACTTGCGGAAGGCGGTGCCGATGAGATCCAAGGCGGTCAGCGGAACGCTCGGGTCGTCCGGAGACGGCAGCTCGCCACGTTCGGCCCGGGCGAGCAGGCCCGCCCACACCTTCCGCACGTCCTTCCCGTGCAGCGCGCAGCTCTCGTCGCGGTCGCACCACGCCACGAACTCGTCGAATGAGTCCTGCACGGTGGCGGCCTCGGTGGCGAGGAACGCCGTGGTCCCCAGGCTGTGATCCATGTTGCTGTCGAGGGCCAGGGCGCGGACTCTGCGGGGGAACTGCTCGGCGTACTGCTGCCCGATCAGCGTGCCGTACGAGATGCCGTAGTAGGACAGTTTGTCCTCGCCGAGGGCGGCGCGGATGGCGTCGAGGTCACGCACGACGCTCAGCGTGTCCACGTGGTCGTACAGCGGGCCGGTGCGGGATCGGCAGTCGTCGCGCAGCCGCTGGTCGTAGGTCAGCCACCCGTCGAACTCCGACTGGCTCTTCATGATCGGATTGGGCGCCTGGCTGAGCACGTCGATCGAGCACACGACCGGATGGCTGCGTGCCACGCCGCGCGGGTCGAAACCGACGAGGTCGAACCGGCGGGTGATCTCCTCGCTGAAGTAGTGGTTGCCGAGGAAGGCGAAGAGCACGCCGGATCCGCCGGGACCGCCGGGGTTGATGAGCAGGGAGCCGATCCGGGCCGCCGGGTCCGTGGCCTTGCGCCGGGCCAGAGCCAGGTCGACGGTGGGGCCGCCGGGACGGGCCCAGTCGATGGGCACCGCCAGCGTGCCGCATTCGACGGCCGGGTCCTCGGGACACGCGGCCCAGGCGATGGCCGCCCCGGCAGTGGTGGTGGTCGTCTTGCTCGTGGTCGTCTTGCTGCTGGTGGCGTTCGCGGGTGTGAGGGAGAGCAGGGAGGCGATCATCGCCAGGGCGCACGCGAGCAGGGAGGTTCTTCGCACACGATCTCCAATCGTCGGGTCCCCCGGGCCGAGCACCCGTGCGCGGCGATGTACGGCGGATTGCCTCCGGCGATGGTGCCCGGGCCGACCTGCGTGCGGCGGGTGCGACGGCTCCTGTCCGGTACAGGTGGGACAGCGTGCAGGGCTCGGCGCCGCGAGCCGCCTTGATTGTCTGATCACGGACAGGGTGCCGCCCATCCGGAGAAAGGACGAAACTTCCGCCTACTGTCATTCGCAAGGAGTAGGCCTCAGGCTCAGGGAGACGCCATTCAGAGCCCTCGGCCGGCCACTGGCTAGAGTCGCTGGAGTGATGTGCTCGGGGCTCGGGAAGGACGCGGATCGCTGTGGGGGATCGGAGCGCGGGGGAGTCCGGTGGGGAGTGGCGGGGCCCTCGGGTGGTCGTACGGCGCGGCCTACCGACTGAGCCGGCCGTACGGGGCTCGGCGTCGCTGTTCATGACCGAGGCCGGGCGCCAGGGCCTCCGGGTCGGCCGCCGCATGCTGTACGTCGGCCCGGAGCCGGCCTCCGATCACGTCGCCCAGGCTCTCCAGGTGCCACCGGGCGTGGAGGTCCTGGCGCGGCGCAAGGTAATGCTGGCCGACGACGTTCCCGTCCGGATCGCGACGAGCTACTTCCGGCTCGATCTCTTCGGCGGCACCCCGCTCTGCGCGCCGGACTTCGTGAAGCCGAGCCTGCAGGCGGGGATCGAGGCACTGGGGCACCGCTTCGGCCGTGCCGAGGAGCACCTGATCGCCCGGCCGCCAACCGAGGCCGAGGCCGCCACATTGCAGCTCGGCCCCGGCGAGTGGGTCGTCCAGATCCTGCGCGTCGGCTACGCCACCGATGACACGCCGATCCACACGCTGGAGACCATCTGCGCCGCCTCCCGCCACATCTTCCCCATCGCCCAGGTGACGGGCTCCGACGAGTTCTAGCCTGGCGGAGCCTCCGGCCGACGACGACAACGCGGCGAGGCGCCATCTGGGCCGCACGCAGCAGGGCATGATTTGTCAGACACGACTTAGGGCTGGGTGACGTAGGCGTCGATCTCGGCGAGCAGGGCGGACTTGCCCTCGACGCTCATGAAGGAGGCCCGAACGGCCGACCTCGCGAGGTCGGCGACACCGTCCCGGTCGAGGCCGAGAAGCTCGGCGGCCACCGCGTACTCCTGGTTGAGGGTCGTCCCGAACATCGGCGGGTCGTCCGAGTTGATCGTGACGGGGACCCCGGCCTTGACCAGCTCGGGCAGGGGATGGGCGGCCAGGCTCGGGATGGCGCCCGTACGGATGTTGGAGGTGGGGCAGACCTCCAGCGTGATGCCGTGCTCGGCGAGGTGTTCGAGCAGGGCGGGGTCCTCCACGCTGTGGACGCCGTGGCCGATGCGCTCGGCCCCCAGCTCGCGGATGGCCTCCCACACCGTCTCCGCGCCCGTGGTCTCTCCGGCGTGCGGTACGGAATGCAGCCCGGCGGCCCGGGCGGCGGCGAAGTGGGGGGCGAACTGCGCCCTCGGCACGCCGGCCTCCGGCCCACCGAGGCCGAAGCTGACCAGTCCGTCCGGCCGCTGGTCGAGGGCCAGCGACAGGGTCGGCTCGGCGGCCGCGACGCCGAACTCGCCGGGGATGTCGAAGCACCAGCGCAGCGTCGTGCCGAAGTCGGCCTCGACCCGGCGGCGGGCGTCCTCGATCACCTCGCAGAACTGGGCGGGCGCGAATCCCTTCTCCAGGTGGAGATAGGGCGTGATGGTCAGCTCGGCGTACCGGACCCGCTGGCCGGCCAGGTCGCGGCCGACCCCGTGAATCAGGGCCCAGAGGTCCTCCGGGTCCCTGATCAGGTCCATCACGGCCACGTAGACCTCGATGAAATGGGCGAAGTCGCGGAAGACGAAGAAGGAGGCCAGTTGGGACGGGTCGGCGGGCACCGGCGTGCTGCCCTCGTGGCGGGCGGCCAGCTCGGCCACGATCTGGGGAGACGCCGCGCCGACGTGGTGGACGTGCAGCTCCGCCTTGGGCAGTCCGGCGATGAATTCCGTGAGGTCAGGGTCGATCACGCGACGACCGTAACAAGGACCTGCCGCCCGGTTCCAACTGAAATGGCCGTTTCTCACAGCACTTTGTCAGGTTCGCCCCGGCAGGGGCCCGGCTATTCCGTCGGTGGCAGCTCGTTGAGGGTCACCGTGACGGTGGAGGTCTGGGCGTCCGGGTGCAGGACCCGGACCTGCGTCTTGTCGCCCGGCCTCAGCGTCGCCAGCACCTGGGAGAGCGCGTTCGCGGTGGGGGTCGGGACGCCTCCGACGCTGACGATCACGTCGCCGGGCTTGATGCCCGCCTGCTGCGCGCCGCTTCCCGGCGTCACCGCGCCGACCACGGCGCCGATCGGGTTGCCGTCCGCGTCCACGGCCGTGCCGACGCGGACGCCCAGCGCCGCCCGGCGGCTGTTGACCACCCTGCCGAACTTGATGATCTGACCCGCGACGTCGGTGGCCGTGTCGCTCGGGATGGCGAAGCCGATGCCGGGGGCCGCGCCCAGCTCGGGATCGACGGCTGCGAGGGTCGGGATGCCGATGACCTTGCCGGAAAGGTCCACGAGCGCGCCGCCGCTGTTGCCCGGGTTGATCGGGGCAGAGGTCTGGATGGCGTTGGTGATGGTGGCTCCCGGCGTGCCGGTGGGCCCCTGCCCGGAGACCGTGCGGCCGAGGGCGGACACGATGCCCTGCGTCACGCTTCCCGAGAAGCCGAGCGGGTTGCCCATGGCGAGTACGATCTGCCCGACCTGGAGCTGGGCGGATCGCCCGAACGTCGCGGGGGTCAGCCCGCTGGGGTCGTCGACCTTGATCATCGCCAGGTCGCCGGCCGGGAAGGCGTTGACGAGCGTGGCCCTCCGCGGCTTGCCGCCGGTCGCGAGGGTGACCTGGAATTCCCGCGCCTTACCCACCACATGGGCATTTGTCACGATGTGGCCAGCGGTGTCGTAGACGACGCCGGAGCCCAGGCCCGTGGTCGTCGTGATCTGGACGATGGCCGGCAGCACCCTCTTGATGACCCGTTCGAACGACGACTCGAGCGCGACCGCCTCAGGGGCTCCCGAGACGGAGGGGGAGGCCGTCGCCGTCCGCGCCGCCGGGGTGCCGCCTCTGAGGCTCCCGGCCATGCCGCCGCACGACGTGACTGCGACGAGAGCGAGCGCGGCCGCCATGCGGGTGACAGCCCGTGAGAATCCCATACTCCCCTGTCTACCCAGGTGAGGGCGGGGATCCAAGCACCGTGACCTCGGCCGGTCGGCGGGGCGTCGGGACGCGGAGCGGCAAAGCGCCGCCGAAGCGTGACTGGGAGCGACCTCGACCATCGTCGTTTCTGACGTAATCTGCGGACATGACGGAGGGCGGTGGAAACCCGGCCGGGCACGACCGGCCACGGCAGCCTTTCATCCGTTCCTACGACGCGCCGACGACGCCCATGCCACGGGTGCGTCCCGAAGATCTCCGGACGTCGCCGCCGGTCACGCCGCCGCCCGGAGCGGCGCCCGCTCCCGCGCGAGGGGCCGGCCGCCGCGCCGGGGACCTTCCGCTCCGCCTGTTCTACACGGTCGTCGCGGCCGTCGGGGCGATCATCGCGGTGGCCCTGGTCTTCCTGGTCTTCTCGGGAGACAAGCCGGGGCACGTCGCGCCGGTCCACCAGGCACAGGCCGGGGCGACCGGACCGGCGAGCCCCACTCCGAGCGTCTCGCCGACCCCGGCGCCCGTGGCGCTGCCCAAGGTCCCGGCCTCGTACAAGTACCTGCCGGTCTATCCCGGTCAGGGCACGTCCGTGGTGTCGTACGTCCTCGACAAGAAGGCCGGGATCAGCTATCCCAAGTTCGGCAAGCCGTGGAAGACGGCCGATCCGGCGCCGTTCGCCCTCGCCCAGCGGGCCGGTCCGGCGCGGCTGCCGCAGGCGCTGATCGGCTCGGGTCCGCTCCCGGGGGCCGCGCCGGGCACCCTCAGCACCTACCGCGACTATCGCAAGCTGGCCGCCAAGGCGGCCAGGTGGACGCTCCGCCATCAGCCGCCCGGCGGCAAGCTCACCTGGACGGCGTCCCAGCCGGTACGGCGGGGCATGGGCTGGCTGCTCGGCTACAAGGTCAGCTATGTCTCGGGTGGGGTCAAGCACTCGTCCCAGGCCATCGTGGCGGTCGTCGGCACGGGGAGGACGAGGCCCGCGATGCTGTTCGCCACCGTGCCGGACGACCGCAAGGAGCTTCTCCACGATCTGAACATGCTGTTCTGGACCGCCCGCCCGATTTCCGCGTGATCATGCACAAGTTCCCGGGGTGTCCCTCCGACCTGCGCGGCGGCCGTACGTGATCATGCACTCCTTCATCCGCACCTATGGTGAGCTGCGGACGTACGTTCGTGATCATGCAGGCGTGTTGCGGGTGCATGATCACGAACGGCATTCGCGCAGCTAGGGTGCGGTCTCCGGGAACCCGTGCATGATCATCTGCGATGAAGGCGCAGGATGGTGGCAGTCCAGGGAAGCTGTGCATGATCACGCGGGGGGGCTGGGTAGTGCGAGAACGTCCTTCTAGAATATGGTTCTACCAGGTTTCTAGCGGTGGAGGAGCACATGGCGATCGGGCTGAGCGAGGAGCACGAGGCGCTCCGCGAGTCGGTGACCAGGTGGGCCGAGCGCAACATCTCCGTTGACGCGGTGCGGCGCGCCGTCGGCCGTCCCGGAGAGCCGGGGACCGAGGAGCGCCCGGCGTTCTGGGCCGGGCTCGCCGGCCAGGGCCTGCTCGGACTGCACATCCCCGAGGAGCACGGCGGCTCGGGATGCGGCCTGCTGGAGACGGCCGTCGCGATCGAGGCCCTGTCCGAGCGCGTGGCGCCCGGCCCGTTCGTGCCGACCGTCTTCGCGAGCGCCGCCATCCTGGCCTCCAGCGGAAAGGCGCACGCCGAGCTGCTGCCCGGCCTCGCCGACGGATCGCTGACCGGAGCCGTCGCGCTTACTGGCGCGGTCTCGGGGGCCCGCGAGGGAGGCGTGCTGACGATCAGCGGCGTCGCCGAGCCCGTTCTGGGCGCGGCCCTCGCCGACGTGCTCGTCCTCCCGGTAACGACCGACCTCGGCGAGGAGTGGGTGGCCATCGACGCCGCCCAGGCGACGATCACCCCCATCAGCCCGCTGGACCTGACCCGCGGCGTGGCCAAGGTCGAGGTGGAGGCGGTGGCCGTACCGGCGGAAAGGGTCCTCGACGGGCTGGCGGGACCCGGCATCCGCGACCTCGCGGCGATCATCCTGGGCGCCGACGCCGCCGGCGTCGCGGCGTGGTGCGTCACGGCCGCCGCCGACTACGCGAAGGTCCGGGTGCAGTTCGGCCGTCCGATCGGCCAGTTCCAGGGCATCAAGCACAAGATCTCACGGATGCTCGTCGCGCTGGAGCAGGCCAGGGCCACGGTCTGGGACGCCACCCGCGCCTCGGGGCAGGAGCGCGCCTACGCGGCCGCGATCGCCGGCGTCATGGCTCCGGACGCGGCCGTGCAGTGCGCGAAGGACGCGATCCAGACCTTCGGCGGGATCGGCTACACCTTCGAGCACGACGCGCATCTCTACTACCGGCGGGCGCTGACGCTCCGGGCGCTGCTCGGGTCGTCGGCGGAGTGGGCCGAGACCGTCGCCTCGCTGGCGCTGACCGGCGTCACCCGTGAGATGGAGATCGACCTGCCGGAGGAGTCCGAGCCCCTTCGGGCCGCCATCCGCGCGGAGCTGGCCGAGATCGCCGCGCTCGAAGGCAAGCCGCAGAAGGAGGCGCTGGCCAAGGCCGGCTTCGTCATGCCGCACCTGCCCAAGCCGTGGGGCCGCGACGCCACGCCCCTGGAGCAGGTGCTGATCCACCAGGAGATCAGGGCCGCCAAGATCAAGCTGCCTCAGATGATCATCGGTGCCTGGGTGGTGCCGTCCATCGTCTCGTACGGCACGCCGGAGCAGCAGGAGCGGTTCCTGCTGCCCACGCTGAGCGGCGAGATGGTGTGGTGCCAGCTCTTCTCCGAGCCCGGCGCGGGCTCCGACCTGGCCTCGCTGCAGATGAAGGCCGAGAAGGTCGAGGGCGGCTGGAAGCTCAACGGCCAGAAGATCTGGACCTCCGTCGCCCACGTCGCCGAGTGGGGCATCTGCATCGCCCGCTCGGACAGCTCCAAGCCCAAGCACGACGGCATCACGTACTTCCTCGTGGACATGAAGGCGCCGGGCGTCACCGTGCGGCCGCTGACCGAGATGACCGGCGAGAACCTGTTCAACGAGGTCTTCCTCGACGACGTGTTCGTGCCGGACGACCTCGTGGTGGGCGAGGTCGACCAGGGCTGGAAGGTCGCCCGCAACACGCTGTCCAACGAGCGGGTGTCGCTGTCGTCCGGCTCGGGCGGTACGGGGTCCTCGGTGCCCGACCTCCTCGGCCTGGCCGGGAGGCTCGGTCGTGAACTGACGGCGGCCGAGCGGCTGGAGCTCGCCAGCGTGGTCTGCGAGGGCCACTCCATCAACGCGCTGTCGTTGCGGGTGACGTTGAAGCAGCTCGCCGGCGCCGAGCCGGGCGCCGACGCGTCGGTGCGCAAGCTGCTGTCCACGTCGCACGCGCAGCACGTGTCCGAGGCGGCGGTCAATCTGGTCGGCCCGGCGGCCGTCACCGCGGCCGACTGGAAGCTCGGCGACGCCGGCTACTGGAACCGCGCCGTCCTCGCCACCCGCGCGATGACGATTTACGGCGGCACGACCGAGGTCCAGCTCAACATCATCGGCGAGCGCATGCTCGGCCTTCCCCGCGACCCCGAACCGGGCAAGTAGCCCAAGCGGCCTTCTCGATCACGCGGGCCCGTTGCGTGCGCACGTGAAGGGCCCGCGTGGGTCCGCGTGATCGTCAGGAGCGCGCCGTCATGACGCCTAGCCTGTACGGCATGCGGCCCCGTTTCCGGCTTGTACGGCATGCGCCTGCCTGGTTCACCAGGCTGGCGCCGGGGGCGCTCGGATTGGGACTGGGCGTGCTGGCGCTGGGGCCGGCCCTCGGGCCGGGGTTCACGCTCCGGTACGACATGGTGTTCGTGCCCGATCCGCCGTTGCGGCTCGATGTGGCCGGTTTCCCCCGGGCCGTGCCGAGCGACCAGGTGGTGGCGCTGCTGTCGGCCGCACTTCCGGCGGAGGTGGTGCAGAAGCTCATCCTGCTGGGCATCTTCGTGCTGGCCGCGTCGGGAGCGGCCGCGCTGGCGCCTTCGGGAAGGGCGGCCCCCCGGCTCGCCGCCGCCGCGTTCTACGCCTGGAACGCCTACCTGGCCCAACGCCTACTTCTCGGGCAGTGGGCGCTGCTGCTCGGCTTCGCCGGCCTGCCATGGGCCGTACGGGCGGCCTCGCGTGGCGGGGCCTGGCGGCTCGCGCCGGCGCTGCTCCCGGCCGCGGTCGGCGGCTTCCAGGCCATGCTCGTCTCCGCGCTCACCGTGCTCCCGGTGGCCGCGCTCCGCACGGGTGAAGGGCCGGTGGACGGATGGCGGGTGCCGGTCCGTCGCTCATGGGTGGTGTTCCGAGGGCGGGCCGTCCTGACGAGCGCCGCCGTCATCGTGGTGCTCAGCCTGCCGTGGCTCGTGCCCGCCCTCCACACGAGCGCCGTGACCGACCCGGCGGGGGTGGCGGCGTTCGCGCCCCGGGCGGACGGGCCGTTCGGGACGCTCGGCAGCCTGCTGTCACTCGGCGGCATCTGGAACTCCCACGCGGGCGTGCCCGGCCAGGATTCGTGGCCACTCGCGTCCGTGCGGCTCACACTCGCCGCCCTCGCGCTCGCCGGTTTCGTGCTGCTCGTCCACGGCACGCGCGTACGGCGAGTGGCAGGCGGACACGCGGGCGGGTCCAGCGGGCCTCTTGCACGGTCATCTGGCCAGGGAAATCGCTTTCCGCCGCCCGTGATTGCTCAGATGACCGTACAAGAACGTGGATCCGGGGGCGGAAGCGAAGGGGGCGGCGGTTATGCGCGGGGGCTGGCGGTCGCGGCGGGAGCGGGGCTGCTCATCGCGTGTGCGGGGGCCTTCGTCCCCGGCGTTCCGCAGGCACTGATCGGCTGGTGGCCGGGCTTCGGGCCGTTCCGGGACGGCCAGCTGTACCTGGCTCCGCTCGCCCTGGCCGAGGCGGTCGGCTTCGCCGTCGTGGTGTCCGCGCTCGGCCGTCTGGGGCCGCCCGCGACAGCCGTACCGGTGCTGGCCGCGACAGCCGTGCCGGTGCTGGTCCTGCCGACCTTCGCGCTTGGCACCTTCGGAAGGCTGGGATCCGCGGACTATCCGGACGAGTGGCGCCGGGTGCAGGCCATCGTCAACGAGGACCCGCATCCCGGCGCGCTGGTCTCGTTGCCGTGGAGTGCTTACCGCGCCTTCCCGTGGAACGGCGGCAGGGTGGTCCTCGACCCGGCGACGAAGCTGTTCGCGCGGCGGGTAATCTGGGACGACACGCTCGTGGTCGGCGTTCCCGGTGGGGGACGGATCCGCGTCGCGGCCGAGGATCCGCTCACCCGCCGGATCGCGGCCCTGATCGGCGGCGCCCCCGGCACGGGCGGAGCCGAGGCCGGTGGGACTGGGCCTGAGGGGGCGAGGTCCTTGACGGGGGACCTGGCTCGGGAGGGCGTGCGGTACGTCCTCCTGGAAGGTTCTAACGAGAACCAGTTTCTGTTCAGGCTGCGTGGAGCCACCCTTGTATGGCGGGGTGAGGGCCTGCTGCTCCTGAGGATCTGACCTGGTCCAGGGGTTGATACCGCACCATACCGGAGGGTAACTTTTTTTATCACGGTTTGACCAACGCTATGGTGTATGAGCTGGATCACGTTCTAGTCTCGGCACACTGCGCGTTCGGAACATGAGGGGAGAAGCACTGTGTTGAAGGTGCTCGCTGCTCTGGCGGTCGGGGCCGTGCTTGCCGGCGTCGCCTCGGTGGCCGTCGTCAACGTGGCTTCGCCCACCCCGGAGCCGCCTAACAAGCCGCTCTACAACTACGGCGACAGGTGACCCGCCGGTCCTGATCTCCATTTCGTAAGGCGCGAGCCGTACCGGGTCCCTGACGGGCTCAGGCGGGACGGCATAACCAGCTCGTGAGTACGGGGTGTGGCTTCGCCATGCCTTCATGCGTCCGTGCCCGGATTCGCCCGCGCCGGTGTCCGCCGCGGCGCCGTGATCCGCCGCCGTGACGCGCCAGCCAAAGGAGTGGCCGTGGTCGCACAGAGTGCGAAGGCAAACCTGTCGGGGCGCACCTCTTTCACGAACAGCGACGGCTTCCCCCAAGGCGACGGCTTCCCCCAAGGCGACGGCTTCCCCCAAGGCGACGGCGAGCGCGACAGGCCGCGCCTCGCCGAAGGGCCGGCGGCGCCCGAGACGGCGTTCACGCCCGCTCTCCGTGACGTGCGCGTGGCCGTGCTGAACTTCCGCGAGCCGTGCCAGTCGGTCGCCGGAGGCGCGGAGGAGTACGCCTGGCAGGTCTCGTCGTACCTCATCGGCCAGGGCGCGCACGTCCATTTCGTGACGAGCCGGGAGCCCGGGCAGCCGCGTGCCGAGCTCCGCGACGGCATCGAGCTGCGCAGGATGGGCAACCGCTATCTCGTCTACTTGCTCGTCCCGCTGTGGCTGCTGCTGCGGCGCGGGCGGTTCGACGTGGTGATCGACTGCATGAACGGCATCCCGTTCTTCGCGCCGGTCGTGGTCTCGCGCCGCACCCGGGTCATCTCCCTGGTCCACCACGTCCATGACCGGCAGTTCTACGCGTTCTTCCCCCGCTGGCTCGCGAGGATCGGGTGCTTCATCGAGGGGCCGGTGTCCCGGCTCGTCTACCGGCGGTGCACCACGGTCACGGTGTCGGAGTCGTCCCGGATCGAGCTGCGCGAGCGGCTGCGGTGGCCGGCCCCGATCGAGGTCGTGCCGAACGGCAGCCCGATGGTCCGGCCGGTCGCCAGGGACGCCGTGCCGGGCGACCCGGCCGTGGTCTACCTGGGCCGGCTGGTTGGGCACAAGCGCGTCGAGCGGGTGGCCGACCTGGCCGCCGACCTCGCGGAGAGCTGGCCGGACCTGCACGTCCACATCGTCGGCCGCGGTCCCGAGCTGGGCCCGCTGGCCGCCCGCGCGAGCGAGCCCGGCAGAGCCGGCCGGGTGCACCTGCACGGCTTCCTCCCCGAGGCCGAGAAGAACGCGGTGCTGAGCGGTGCCCGGCTCAACGTCACCGCGTCCGAGTTCGAGGGCTGGGGGCTGACCGTCATCGAGGCGGCCGCGCTCGGCGTGCCGACGGTCGCCTACGACGTCGCCGGACTCCGCGACTCCGTACGGCACGGCGTCACCGGATGGCTGGTCAGGGAGGGGGAGCGGCTGGCCGACGTGGTGGACCTCGCGCTGAAGGAGCTGAGCGATCCGCGCACCCGGGCCCGGATGGGCGCCGACTGCCGCATGTGGGCGCGCGAGTTCACCTGGGGCAAGACCGGCGCTAGCATTACCGGACTAATCACTACGGAACTGTGCAAATCAACTGCATGTGAATCGACACCTGTGCGACTCAACCCGTGACTCCTGAGCGTAGCCGTGTCCGTTGAGACCTGGACTGGAGGGCCCGAACGCGGGGGGCCTGGACGATTCGGGCCGCCGGTCGCCGAGCGAGGAAACCCCTCGGGGCGGCCCGCCGACGGTCCGGCGCTCCGGCACAGGCTCAGGCTGCTCGCCGGGTGCCTGCTCCTCGCCGCCGTGGCGTTCAACACCGCGCCCGGCGCCGTCATCGCCGAGACGAAGCTCGACATGGCGATCAACCCGGCGGGGTTCCTCGCCCGGGCGACCCATCTGTGGGATCCGGCGTACTTCGGGCACCTGCAGAACCAGGCGTACGGCTACCTCTTCCCGATGGGGCCGTTCTACGTGCTGTTCCACGCGCTGGACATGCCGGCCTGGGACATCCAGCGCGTGTGGATGTCGCTGGTGCTCTGCGCGGCCTTCCTCGGCACCGAGCGGCTGGCCAGGGCCATGGGGATCGGGTCGCCCGCCACCCGGATCCTCGCCGGGCTGGCGTACGCGCTGGCCCCTCACGCGCTCGCGCTGATCGGTGTCAACTCCTCGGAGTTCCAGCCCAGCGCGGTGCTGCCCTTGGTCCTGCTGCCACTGGTCCACGGCACGCGTCTCCTGGAAACAAGGGAGGGCGCGAGCCCGCGCAGGGCGGCCGCCCTGTCCGCGGTCGCGTTCCTGTTCGCCGGGGGGATCAACGCCGCCGCGGAGCTCGCCGTACTCGTCGTGCCGCTCATCTACCTGCTGAGCAGGCGGGACCGGCGGCGCAAGTGGTGGCTGCTGGGCTGGTGGCTGCTCTTCATCGGCATCGTGTCGCTGTGGTGGCTGGTCCCGCTGGTGCTGCTCGGGCGGTACATCTTCTCGTTCCTGCCGTTCATCGAGACGGCGAGCGCGACGACGAGCGTCACCTCGCTGCTGAACACCCTGCGAGGCACGTCGAGCTGGATCTCCTTCCTGCCCGTCGACGGCCAGCCGTGGCTGCCCGCGGCCTTCCACCAGGCCACCGTGCCCTGGCTGGTCGTCGCGACGACGCTGGTCGCGGCGCTTGGCCTGACCGGGGTGATCCGCCGATCGACCCCCGAGCGCACCTTCCTCGTCCTCTGCGTGATCGCCGGGCTCCTCGTCATCACGGCGGGCCACGCGGGCGATCTCGCGCATCCGTGGACCGGCCAGGTCAAGGCGCTGCTCGACGGGCCGCTCGCGCCGTTCCGTAACCTGCACAAGTTCGACGCGCTGATCAGGCTCCCGCTCGCGCTCGGCCTCGCCGCGCTGCCCGTCGCGGGGCCGGTGCGGTTCAGGAAGCCCGTCATGGCGGTCTCCGCCGGGCTGCTGACGCTCACGCTCGTCCCCGTGGCGACCGCCGGGGTGACGACGCGGGGCGCGTTCGCCGACATCCCGTCCTACTGGCGTGACGCGGCGGCGTGGCTCAACAGAAGCACCGGAGACGGCATGGTGCTCGCGGTGCCCGGCTCGGCGCGCGGCGAGTACCTGTGGGGCAGGCCGCTCGACGAGCCCATGCAGTCGCTGCTGACCGTCCGCTGGGCCACCCACGCCAACGTGCCGTGGGGATCGCCCGGCCTGGCCCGGCTGGTGCAGGCCGTGGACGAGCGGTTCTCCACCGGGCGCGGCTCGCCGGGGCTGGCCTCCGCGCTGCGCCGCGTCGGCGTGCGCTTCCTCCTCGTGCGCAACGACCTCGTCCGGGACACGCTCGGCACGGCCTGGCCCGCCCGCGTCCACCAGACCCTCCAGGACTCGGGGCTGAAGAAGGCCGCCGAGTTCGGGCCGCTGGTCGGCATGACCCAGAGCAGCACGGCGTCGGGCTGGTTCGACCAGCCGTACCCGGCGCTGGAGGTCTACGAGGTCCCGGGTGCGGCGCCGCAGGCCGGCACGGTGCCCCGCGAGGGGACGCTGCACGTCGAGGGCGCCCCCGAGGCCGTGCTCGACCTCGCCGAGCACGGCCTTCTCACGGACGACCGGCCGGTGCTGGTCGGCGACGAGCCCGGCGCCGCATCGATCCCGGACAAGGACACGGTGGCGACCGACACGCTCCGCAAGAGGGACATCGTCTTCGGCGACGTCAGGCGGATCGCGTCGGCCACGCTGCCCGAGGGCCGGCGGACCGTCACCACCGACCTGCTCGACCCCGCGTGGTCGGCGGCCACCTCGACGGCCCGTTACCTGGACATCAAGGACGTCACCGCCTCCTCGTCGGAGTCGGGCGTCACCGCGGCCTCCGGCCAGCGCGACCCCGGGCGGCAGCCGTACGCCGCGCTGGACGGCGACACCCGCACCGGGTGGCGGTCCGACGGCTGGCGGGGCGCGGTCGGGGAGTGGCTGGAGGTGCGGTTCACTGGACGGCTCGACCTGAGCGAGGTAGGCGTGGCCTTCGACCAGGCGCCGATCGGGCCGCCCGTGGCCGAGGTCGCCCTGGAGACCGAGCAGGGCGTCCGGCGCGTGCCCGTTGAGCGGACCGACCGAGAGCAGCCGCTCCGGCCGGTCCGGGGCAAGACCGCGTGGCTGCGCGTACGGATCACCAGGCTCGCCTACGAGCCGAAGGCCAAGCTCGGCAGCCGCGTGGGCGTCACCGAGCTGCGGATCCCGGGAGTGCGGGCCGTACGGACGCTCTCGGTGCCGGAGCCGGAGCGGGGCGACCCCGGGACGCTGCTGCTGACCAGGCAGGGCCAGGCGCCGGCCTGCATGCGCGGGTCGGCCACGTGGACGTGCGACCCGCGGCTGCAGATCCTCGGCGAGGACGGCTACGGCCTCGACCGGCTCTTCCCCGTGGCGCGGAGCGAGGTCCGCACGGTGAGCGGCCGGGCCGTCCTGACCGATCCCCGGGCGGCCGACCTGATCACCACGCTGCCGTCGCTCTACCCGCACGTCGGGGCGTCGTCCACGGCGACGGACTACCCGGCCACGCTGGGACGCCAGGCGATGGACGGCGACATCAGGACGGTGTGGTACGCCCAGCCGTTCGACCGGCATCCCACGCTGTACATCGACCTCGGCACGGTCCACCGGTTCTCGCAGATCAGGGCCTTCTTCCCCGACTCGTTCCTCGGGCAGCCGCCGGTGCGGCTGACCGTCCGCAGCGAGACGAGGACCGTGCAGGGCTGGGTGGGCCGGGACGGACGCTTCGTCTTCCCCGCGCTGCGGACCAGGAAGTTCTCCGTCGAGTTCACGGCGCCCGCCTCCCGGGCGATCGAGGTGACCGAGCTGACGATCCCCGGCGTCAAGCCGCTCGGCGGGCTCGGCGGCATCCCCCTCCGGCTGCCGTGCGGCTACGGGCCGACCCTGCGGGTGGACGGCAACGCGGTGCCGACCCGCATCGTGGGCGGCACGCTCGACGACGTGCTGAACGGCCGGCCGCTGACCTACTCGGGATGCGTCCCCGTCCACCTGTCCGAGGGGCGGAGCAGGCTCAGCGTCGCGTCGAGCGACGCCTTCCGCGTGGAGTCGGCGATCCTCACGACGGACACCGGCGCCCGGAACGGCACGAGCCCGGCGACGGGCCTCACCAGCGACGGCGCGGGTGAGTCGGGGCCCGTGACTATGGCGCGGCCCCAGGTCGTCTCGTGGGGCCTGGAGGAGCGCCGCCTGCGCGTCAGCGCCGCCACCCCGTCCTACCTGGTGGTCAACGAGAACTACAACGCCGGATGGCAGGCGTCTCTCGGCGGCGCGAAACTCCGCCCGGTGCGGCTCGACGGCTGGCGGCAGGCGTGGGAGCTGCCCCCGGGCGGCGGCGAGGTGATCCTGCGCTACGAGCCGGACCCGGCGTATCGGGCGGCGCTCATCGGCGGATTTCTGCTGGCGCTGATCGTGCTCGCCCTCGCGCTGCTCCCGGGCCGGTCGAGGCTCGCCGGCGTGACAGCCGGGAGGCCGGGCACGGCGTGGGTGTGGCCCGCGGCGCCGCTGGCCGGCCTGTGGGCCGGGGGAGTCGCGGGGGCGGCGATCGTGACCGTGACCCTCGCGCTGCACCTGTGGCTGCGGCGGCTGGCCGACGCCCAGCACGCCGGGCCGAGCAGGCTGCGCAGGCTCGCCCGGCGGGCCGTCTCGGCCTGGGTCGCCTTCGGCGTCCTCGGGGCGGCCGGGCTCGCGCAGGCCGCCGGGCAGAGCCTGGCCGCGCAGGTCCTGTGTCTCGTGGTCCTCGCGCGGCTGCTCGGAGCGGTGCGGGACCAGGAGCCCATCGTACGGTCGCCGCTGTTCGCCGAGGAGCCGGAGCCTGAGCAGCCGGAGTCCGAGGAGCCGGAGTCCGGGGCCCCCGGACAGCACGAGCGCCCGGCCTTCGAGGAGGTCGGAACGTGATCGACTTCCTGGTCCGGCTGCCCAGGTCGATCCTCCTGGCGGGGACGGCGTTCCTGCTCACGATGGCGGCGCTGTTCCGGTTCTACGTCTACCCCGGCACCCAGGTCCTCCCGCTGGAGCAGACCCGGGTCTATCGGCTCGTCTCGCCCTCGGCGACCTACCTCGACAGCGCCACCTTCCAACTGCGCACGGGTGTGCCCGTGGAGGACACGGTCTCCATCTACGGCGATCCCACCGCGGGCGACGAGCGCACGGCCGTATGGGTGGAGTTCTCCTCCATGCAGACGCGGGACGACGGCACCCGGCTGGACTACCACGAGCGGCGCACGGCCTTCGACCGGCGGACAGGCCTGGCCGTCGCCTGCTGCGGGGAGTACGTCGACAACGACACCGGGGTCCGGCAGACGGGGCTCGCGTTCCGCCTGCCGTACCGGGCGGAGCCGCGCACGTACGAGATGTTCGACCCGGTGCTCAAGCGGGAGGCGCCGCTGCGGTTCGAGCGGGCCGAGACCGTCGAGGGCCTCACGACCTACAGGTACACGTACGCCGCCGGGCCGGTGAAGGTGGAGGACCTGCCGGACCAGATCCCCGGCAGGTCCATCGGCCTCCCCGCGTGGCGGAGGGTCAGCGTGGCGAGGTACACCGAGATCAGCCGGACCCTGTGGGTCGAGCCCGAGAGCGGCCTCACGGTGAAGATCCTGGAGCGGCGCCGGGACACCCTGCGGACGCCCGACGGGGTGGAACGGCAGACCAGCTTTCAGGCCGACCTCGTCACGAGCTCCGCCGACGTGGCCTCCCAGGTGGCGGAGGCGGCCAAATTCCGACGGTGGATCCTGCTCGTGCGCGACGTGGTGCCGGCGGCCTTCCTCGTGCTCGGCGGCCTGCTCGTCGCCCTGTTCCTGTGGCAGCGCGCCGCCCGTCTCGCCCGGCGCCTAGCGGCGGCGAAGCACCAGGACCAGGTTCCAGGTCACGACCTCGCGAACGCCGGGTAGATGGATCACCGCGGTCGCCCACCGGGGGTGGTAGCGGGGCAGGGCGTCGAGGACCTCGGCGTCGGGCCGCCGCCTGGCCCACGCGAGCGCGTCGGCCACCGACACGGCGTAGAGGCTCTCGCCGTACACGTTCTTGGGGGAGCGCCCGTGACGGCGGGCGTAGCGGCGGGCGGCGCGGTGGCCGCCGAGGTAGTGCCACGGCGAGGTCTCGTGCCCGCCCCACGGAGAGAGCCAGTTCGTGAACGAGAGGTAGACGATCCCGCCCGGCCTGGTCACCCGGACCATCTCATCGGCCATCCGCCACGGGTCGGGCACGTGCTCCAGGACGTTGGAGGAGAAGCACACGTCGACCGAGCCGCTCCGGAGCGGCAGGTCGAGCGCGCTGCCGAGCAGGGCGCCGTCCGGGATGACCCCGGTCCTGGCGCTCATCTCCCCGGCGTCGCAGTCGACGCACAACGGCCGGCCCCCGGCGGCGCGCAGCGCCTCGGTGAAGTAGCCGGGCCCGCCGCCCACGTCGGCGACGAGCGCGCCGTTCAGGTCGGTGTAGGACGAGAGCTGCGCCACCGTGTCGCGGGCCAGCAGGCCGTAGAAGAACTCGGGGTCGGTCTGCTCCTTGCGGAAGGCGCTGAACAGCCGGATCGAGCGGGCCAGGTCGGCGCGGAACGGTTCGGTCTGCACGGCGTCTCCCTGCGTGTAGGTGCCCTACGTGGGGGTGCGCCGGAGCATAACACCCGGTTGAACCCGATTCGCGGTCCATATAGCTCTCTTATCGCTCGTATCGCTCATATGGTGATGGACGCCTCTGGGAGATCAGAATGACTCAGATCACGCGCACGGAACGGCCGAGCCTGAGCATCACGGTCCCGGCGTGGATGTCCGGCATGGCGAACCCCGTCATGATCACGGCGGTCCTGCTCATCGCAGGCTCGCTGGCGGTCCGGATCCCCGTCCTGCTCGGCTCCTACTTCGTCGAGGACGACTTCCTGTTCATGGGCGACGCCTACGAGCACGGGCTGACGTTCGACTTCCTCTTCCGCGTGCACAAGGGGCACCTCATGCCCGGTGCGCTCGGGCTCACCTGGGTGCTGGCGCGGATCTCGGCGTACAACTGGCTGCTGGTCTCGTCGGTCACCATGGCGGCCCAGGCCGCCGTCTCGGCCGTGCTGCTGCGCCTGCTCGTCCGGCTCTTCGGCGTACGGCCCGGCATCCTGCTGCCGCTCGCCATCGCCCTGTTCTGCCCGCTCACCATCCCCGCGTTCGGCTGGTGGTCGGCCGCACTCAACGCCGTGCCGCTTCAGCTCGGGATGGTCATGGCGCTCAATGCCCAAGTGCGGCACGTCCGGCAGGGCGGGAGGGTCCATGCGCGGCGGGCGTTCTACTGGGTGCTGTTCGCGATGGCCTTCAGCACCAAGGGGGTCTTCGTCCCGTTCCTGCTGTTCGCCATCACCACGGCCTACCTGCGCGGCTGGGCGGGGAACTGGACCGCGCTGATGTTGCGCGAGGCCCGCACCCACTGGCGGCTCTGGGGCTCCTACCTGCTGCTGATGGGCGGCTACGCGGCGCTCTACCTCGCTCGCCGGAGCACGGCGCCCGGTGAGGGAGCCGTCGTGCCGGAGCCGGTGGACGTCGTGGACCTGGTGAACCGCATGCTCGGATGGACCTTCCCCGCCGGGGCCGTCGGCGGGCCGCTGTCGTGGGGCCCCGTCCCGCCGACGGGCGGCATGGCCCACCCGAGCGCGTTCCTCGTCGTGGCGGCCTGGACCGTGCTCGCCGCCGCCGTGCTCGTCACGCTGCTCTGGCGCCGCCGTGCCGTACGGGCCTGGGTGGTGCTGGCGGGTTACCTCCTGGGAGTGGACGCCATCCCGACCGCCATCGCGCGCGGCACCGGCCTGACGCAGATCGTCGGCGCCGAGACCCGTTACGTGGCCGACGCCGTGATCGTCCTGGCGATCTGCCTCGCCCTCGCCCTCCTTCCGCTGTACGGCGAGGCCGAGCCGTACCGCCGGCCGATCCCGGGAGGGGCGGGCGTGCCCGTGGTGGCCGGGCTGCTCGCCGGGGTCTACCTGGCCATGTCGATCGTGTCGGTCGACGCCTACCGCCACACGCTGTCGGGCGACCGGTTCCGGGCCTACCTGGACGCCGTGCGGACGTCCCTGGCCAAGGCTCCCGACACGGCCGTCATCTTCTCCAGCCCGGTCCCCGGCGACATCGTGATCCCCTGGAACGGCAACCGCAGGCTCAGCCATCACGTGCTCGCGCCGCTCGCCCGGCCCGTGCTGCGGGCCAGGATGCGGGCGCCCGACCCGTCGGAGCACGCGCTGGTCTTCGACGACAAGGGCAGGCTGGTGCCGGTCAGCGTGAAGCCGCTGTTCGCCACCCTGCCTCCGCCCGGCAGGACGTGCTTCCCGCTCATCGCCGGTGCGATCTACTTCCCGGACGTCGTGTCGTACGGCGGCGTGGGCCCGATAGGCGGGCTCGCCTACACGGCGAAACGGGCGGGGACCGCCACGTACGAGATGAGCGGGCAGCGCGGCCAGCTCAGCTTCGCGCGCACCGACGGAGGGCTGCTGCAGTTCCCGGTGACGGCGGTGGGCAAGGGCCTGATGATCCGGCTGGACGACCCTTCGGCGCCCATCTGCCTCAAGGGGTTCGCGTTCGGGGATCCCGTCCCGGCGGCCGCCCCGGCTCCAGCGCCGGCGGCGAGCCCGGCCCCTCCAGCCGCGGCGTCGCCGTCTCCGTCGCCATCCCCGTCTCCGGCTTCGCACTTCCCGAAGCCGAAGCCGTCACCGACGTCGCAGAAGAAGAAGGGGAAGGCCTCGTGACGAACCTGATCAGGCCCCTCGCGGGCTCCTCGACGTACTTGTACGTGAGCGTGGCGAGCAGCACCGTGAGGCCGCCCACCACGACCAGGTTGCCGAGGAAGTTGCCGCTCCACGGCCCCTGCTCGGTGAAGTCGTACCAGAGATAGAGCGCGACGAACTGCCACAGGAAGATGCCGTACGACACGCGGCCGAGGAAGCGCATCACCCGGCTGCCGAGGAAGCGCCCGAGCAGCGAGGCCCGCCCCCCGGGCGCGGGGGCGAGCAGCGCGGCGGGCGCGACCAGGCACGCCGCGACGGTCGCGTAGAGCACGAGCTCCGACAGGTCCGCCCAGACGCCGTCGACGCCGCTGAACCTCGTGCCGGTCAGCGGCGAGGCGGCCACGGCGTACGCCACGGCGGCCACCAGCCAGAGCGTGCCCGCCGAGGCGTTGACCGCGCGGACGAAGCGGCGGGCGGGGCCGTCCGTCCCCGGCTCGTCGCGCGCCCACACCGACACCACGGCCAGCGCCATGCCGGGGGCGAAGAACACCCCCGCGCGGGGCAGCCAGGTGTTCAGGTACGGCCGGTAGGTGGGGTAGTAGGTGAGCAGGGCCCAGACGAACGAGGTGGCCGCAAGCACGGCGATCCCGATGAGCAGCCGCCTGGCCCGGCGGCCGGCGTCGTCCCCGGCCCGGCGCGCGTACGCCGACAGAGCGGCGGCCAGCAGGGGCAGCACGAGATAGAAGGCCACCTCCACGCAGAGGCTCCACATCTGGGCGAGCCCGCGCGGGCCGAGGCCGTACCACCACGGGTGGAGCTCGTAGTTCTGCGTGAGCAGGAGCAGTTCGAGCCAGGTCTTGACGTCCCCGGCGTGGCTCCCCGACCACAGCACCATGGCGACGATCACGACGAGCCAGTACGCCGGGAGGATGCGGAGAGCCCGTTTCATCAGGTAGACGCGGGTGCCGGGAGGCTGGCCGCCGTACAGGGCCGCTCGCGCGTAGGGCCGGTAGAGCAGCAGGCCCGACAGCGCGAAGAAGATGGGGACGGCCACGTCGCCCCGCGAGAGCAGGCTGCTGAAGAAGTTGTCCTGGAGCGCCGCCCCCGACTCGATGGCGACGTGGAAGGTTAGCACGGCGAGGGCCGCGACCGCGCGCATGCCGTCCAGGGCGTCGAGGTGACCCGTCGCTTTCGGAAGCGCGGCGCGAGCCGCGTCGAGTCCGGAAGGCACAGTTTTGTCACGAACGGGTGACGAACTGACGAGTAATATGTCACGAGCCGCCGACGACCTAGAACCTGTTTCGGTCACTTTTCCGCATCCCTCGTGACGTCGGTCACTACCCCCACTAACATTAGCGCGAAATAGGAACCTGTTTCAGGACAAAATGGCGGTTTTACCACGCCTGCCCAGGAGGAGCGATGCGCCGCGCAGTTGGAGTTGTTCTCTTGGCAATCGGGGCGTTCCTCATCGTTCTCGCACCACTGATCAAATTCCAGGTGGCGGGCAAGCTCGTCCAGGCTCCCGCCGACTACTACATCAAGACGCGACTGACCGCGGAGAACGCCCGCTACTTCAACAAGGGCGCCCTGAAGGTCCTCACCGGGAACCTCGACATCACGGTCACGACGAGGGGTGACGTGGCGCAGGCCAAGGACGACCACGTGGTGTGGGACCAGTTCACCGCCGTCAACGACGTGACGAACAACAAGCGCGGGATCTCGTTCACCGAGTTCCGCAGCGCGTTCAACAAGTACAACGGCGCGGGCGTCACCTGCTGCGGCGCGAGCGTGGACAAGGAGCCCGTCCAACTGGAGGGCCAGATCTTCCTGTTCCCCTTCGGCGTGGAGAAGAAGACCTACAAGGTCTTCAACACGGACGCGCACAAGGCGTTCGACGCGACGTTCGCCGGCGAGGACACGGTCAACGGGCTCAAGGTCTACAAGTTCGAGCAGAAGGTCCCGCCGACGGTCACCCAGACGCTCAGCGCGCCCGCGTCGGTGCTCGGTATGGCGGACCCCGGCGACATCCAGGTCAACCGCGTCTACGACGGCGTCACCACGTTATGGGTTGAGCCCACCACGGGCGCGCCGGTCAAGCAGGAGCAGCAGCGCCACGAGGTGCTCAAGACGGCCGACGGCGTGGAGCGCATGCCGGCCCTGATCGCGACCGCCGTGATGACGCCGCAGAGCGTCAGCGACCTGGTCAGCGCGGTCAGGGACAATCTTGGGCAGATTACCCTCATTGGCACCACGATCCCGCTGATCTCCCTTATTCTCGGCGTCGTGCTTCTCGTCGCCGGTTTCCTGATCATGCGCGGCTCCCCGGCGCGCGAGGGCTGATGACCCCAGAGCGCACGTCAGTGCGCCCACCGGTCGACACGTCGCCGGTGGGCGCAATGACGTGGCGCTCGACGGCGGCCGGGCTGTTGCGGGCCTGCCGTCCTCGGCAGTGGCTCAAGAACGTGCTCGTCCTCGCCGCGCCGGCCGCCGCCGGCGTGCTCATGACCGGCCCGGGATTACGGGGCTCCCTGGTCGCCCTGGTGGCGTTCTGCCTCGCCGCGAGCGGGACCTACCTGTTCAACGACGCCGCCGACGTGACGGTGGACCGCCGCCATCCCCGCAAGCGGCTGCGTCCCGTCGCCGCCGGGATCGTGTCCGTACGGCTCGCGCGGATCACCGGCGCGATCCTGCTGGCGGCGGGCCTGCTCGTGAGCCTGGTGGCCGGGCGCTGGCAGCTGGCGGCCGTGGTCGCCGCCTATCTGGCGCTGACGTTCTCCTACACCCTCTGGCTCAAACGGCAGCCGGTCGTCGACCTCGTCGCCGTGGCCGGCTGCCACGTCATCCGGGCCTACGCGGGGGCGGTCGCGGTGGCCGTACCCGTCACGAGCTGGTTCCTCGTCGTCATCTCGCTGGGCTCGCTCCTGCTCGTGGCGGGGAAGCGGGAGGCCGAGCTGCGCGCGCAGGGCGGCAACGGCACGACCCATCCCACCAGGGCCACGCTGGTGGTCTACACGGCGAGCTACCTGGCCCACGTCCGGGTCATGGCCTCGGGCGCGATGATCGTCACGTACTGCCTCTGGGCGCTCCAGGAGCACGCTGGGACGGCCCGCGCGTTCTACGCCCTGAGCATCGTGCCCTTCGTCCTCGTGGTCCTGCGGCATGCCCTGCTCGTCGACCGGGGAGTGGGGGAGGAGCCCGAGGAACTGGCACTCCGGGACCGGCCGCTCCAGGTCTTCATCGCCCTCATGCTCGTGCTCCTCGCCTTTGGGGTCTATCTGACATGACGGTTCTGACCGGGTGGGGGCGCACCGCCCCGACCCCCGCCAGGCTGGCGCGCCCGCGCTCGGCCGACGAGGCCGCCGCGCTGATCAAGGAGGCCTCCCGGCGCGGGGTCGTCGCACGCGGCCTCGGCCGCTCGTACGGCGACGCCGCGCAGAACGCCGGCGGCCTCGTGCTCGACTGCACCGCCCTCACGCCGTCATGGGCCCACGATCCGAAGACCGGCCTGGTCACCGCGCCGGCCGGGATGAGCCTGCACGACCTGATGGCCGAGCTCGTGCCGCGCGGCTGGTTCGTCCCGGTGAGCCCCGGCACCCGATATGTCACGGTCGGCGGGGCCATCGCCGCCGACGTCCACGGCAAGAACCACCACGTGGACTCGTCCTTCGGCGCGCACGTCCGCTCGCTGACTCTGCTCACCGCCGACGGGGCGACGCGCGTGCTCGGGCCGGAGGACGAGCTGTTCTGGGCGACCGTCGGCGGCATGGGGCTGACCGGCGTCATCGTCGAGGCCACCTTCGTGTGCGTCCCGATCGAGACCTCCCGGATGCGGGTGGACGTCGAGCGGACCCGCGACCTCGACCAGACGCTCGACGTGATGACGGCGACCGACGACCGCTACCGCTACACCGTCGCCTGGATCGACCTGCTCGCCCGGGGTGGCCGGATGGGCCGGAGCGTCCTCACCCGCGGCGACCACGCGCGCCTGGACGACCTGCCATCGCGGATGCGCCGCGACCCCCTCGGCTTCGCCCCCCGGCCGCGCCTGTCCGCTCCGCCATGGGTGCCCGGCGGGCTGCTCAACCGCGCGTCGATCGGCGCCTTCAACGCCGTCTGGTACGGCAAGGCGCCCTCGGCCAGGCGCGGAGTCGTCCAGGGCATCGCCCCCTTCTTCCACCCGCTCGACGGGGTCGGTCACTGGAACCGGATGTACGGCTCTCACGGCTTCGTGCAGTACCAGTTCGTCGTGCCGTTCGGGGCCGAGGAGACCTTACGCCGGGTGGTGGAACGGCTGTCCGGCGCGGGCGTGGTGTCGTTCCTCACCGTCCTGAAGAGGTTCGGCGAGGGGACCCCTGGGATGCTGTCGTTCCCCATGCCGGGGTGGACGCTGGCCCTCGACATCCCCACCGGCCAGAGCGGGCTCGCCGGGATGCTGACCGAGCTCGACGGCTGGGTGGCCGCGGCCGGGGGACGTATCTACCTGGCCAAGGACTCCCGCATGTCGGCGGCGATCATGGCCGCGACCTACCCCCGCCTGGAAGAGTGGCGGGCGATCCGCCGCCGGATCGACCCCCACGGGGTCTTCCACTCCGACCTGGCGAGGAGACTGTGCCTGTGACAGCCAAGACCGCGACGACCTCACCGGTGAGGACATGAGGAACGCCCTGGGTTCGGTCGACACCGTCCTGCTGCTCGGCGGCCGGAGCGAGATCGGCCTGGCGATCGTGGAGCGTCTCGTGCGGGACGGCGCCGGCCGCGTCATGCTCGCCGCGCGTGGCGGCACCGCGCCCACCGAGGAGCTCCGGAAGCTCGGCGCGGAGGTCCACGTCGTGGACTTCGACGCCGCCCGCCCCGAGACGCACGCCGCGCTGATCGAGCACGCCGCCGCCACGCTCGGGGACCTCGACGTCGTCATCCCGGCCTTCGGCGTGCTGGGCAAGCAAGCCGTCTACGACGCCGACCCGGTGGCCGCCGCGCGGGACGTCGCGGTCAACTTCGGCGGCCACGTCTCTGCCGGGCTCGCCGCCGCCCGGCGGCTGCGCGAGCAGGGCCACGGCACGCTCGTGGTGCTGTCATCTGTCGCGGGCGTGCGGGTGCGCAAGGCCAACTTCGTGTACGGCTCGGCCAAGGCGGGCCTCGACGGTTTCGCCCAGGGCCTGGCGGACTCCCTCCACGGCTCCGGGGCCCAGGTCGTGGTCATCCGGCCCGGGTTCGTCATCGGCCGGATGACCGAGGGGATGACCCCTGCCCCGATGTCGGTGACCGTCGACACCGTCGCGGACGCCGTGATCGACGCCCTGAAGTCGGGCCGGCAGACGGTCTGGGTCCCGGGAAGGCTGCGTTTCGTGTTCGCCGTCATGCGGATCCTGCCCCGCGCGCTGTGGCGCCGCCTCCCCCGCTGATTCCGCGTGATCATGCACATTTTCCCGGGCTGTCACCCCACCCTGCGCTTTCCTCGCGCGTGATCATGCACCGATTCCTCGTCACCGCGCCCTGGCCGCGCGAAGTCCGTACGTGATCATGCAACCGCAATGCCTCTGCATGATCACGAACCGATTCTTCGCGGCGCACCATAGGTGCGGGGGAAAGTGCGCATGATCACGTACTGCTGTCGCGCAGGTCAGGGGACAGCCCGGGAAAATGTGCATGATCACGCGGACGGGTTCAGCCCGTTGCGAGGGTGAGGCCGTAGACCGCGAGGATCTCGTTGACCGGCTGGAAGTAGGTCGTGCCGCCGAAGGTGCAGTTGCCGGAGCCGCCGGAGGTGACGCCCTGGGCTTGGCTGCCGGAGATGAAGGAGCCGCCGGAGTCGCCGGGCTCGGCGCAGACGTTGGTCCTGGTCACCTCGTAGACCGTGCCCTGCGAGTAGGTGACGCTGGTGTTGCGCTGCTGCACCGTGCCGCAGTGCCAGCCGGTGGTCGAGCCGGAGCGGCAGATCGAGGAGCCCTCGACGGCGACAGCGGACCCCTTGACGGTCACGTTCCCGCCGCCGCTGCCCCTGACCCACGGCCGGGACGTCCAGCTGCTGTTCACCGCGACCCACGAGTAGTCGTTGCCGGGGAACGACGAGCCCTGGAAGGTGCCCTGCGCGACGCGGTTGTAGCCCGCCGTCGTGTAGCCGGGCCGCCCGCAGTGACCCGCGCTGACGAAGCCGTTCGTGGAGCCGCGCCGTACGGAGAACCCGATCGAGCAGCGGGCCGAGTTGTTGATGTAGTAGGCGTCGCCGCCGCGCACGTCGTAGTAGAGCTGCGGCTGCTCGGCGGACCGCACCACGTGGACCGCGGCCCTGTCGGCCCCGCTGGCCGCGACGAAGGCCTCGGCCTCGGCGGGCTGCGAGGAGAGCACGACCACGCTGTTGGTCCGCACGTCGACGTACCAGACCGGCGTGGACTGCTTGGTCGTCGAGGGCGCGCTCGCGGCGGCCCTGTCGAGCGCCTCCTTGGCGGCGGTGAGCGCGGCCAGCGTCCGGCCCACGATCTGGGGCTGGGCGCCGGACCCGGCGATGGTGGGCGCCTGCGCGGCGTCGGTCGTGGCGACGACCAGCGTGGCGGAGGTCTCTCCGGTGACCCACGATCCGGCGAAGCTCGCGCCGAGGCTGCCGCGCAGCTTGGCCTCGGTGGCGCTCGCGCGGGCCTCGTTGGCCAGGCGGGCCTCGGCCTGCGCCGCGCTGAGCCCGAGGTCGCGCTGAATGGCGTCGAGAACGGCGGGCGGCGGAGTGGGGTCGGAGCCGGACGAGGCCGTGGTGGCATCGGGTGTGGTGGCGTCAGGTTGGGGGTCGGCCACGGCGGGGTATGCGGTCAGCGCGAGGACGCTGATGACCAGGGCACAGCCGGTCGTCACCGTGCGTCTGCGGAGCATGTGGCTCTCCTTTGTCGGGGGGTGCCGTCACCGTAACTGAGCTCCCGACAGGCGCGGATCTATCAGTTAACCCCTACCGTCGCGGTATGGAAGCGCGCCGAATCTACCTCGCTGTGATCTCTCAGACACGGGGGCGCCGCCGTCTTGGCGGACGGCGGCGCAAGTTTTACTCACTCTGTGTTGCCGGGATCTCGCTTCCGGCCACTACGGCTTGCTGAGGCCCATGGTGTAGGAGCCGGAGCCGCTGTAGGCGTGGACGCGGTACCGGTAGTAGCCGGCCGTACCGGAGTAGGTGACGGTCTCATCCGGGCCCGACGAGGTGCCGCTGGCGACGTTGACCCAGGTCGAGCCGTTCCACTTCTGCAGGTAGAGGTCGAAGTCGACGCCGTCGGGACCGTCGAGGCAGCCGCTGTGGGTGCCGGAGACGGTCGATTGGTAGTAGGAGCCGTTCGGCTGGTAGGCGCTCGCGCCGCTGGTGAGGCTGCCGCTGAAGGTCTGCTGGTAGCCGGAGCAGCCGGTGGGCGGCGGGTTGCCGCCGGAGGTCACCAGGGTGAGGCCGTAGGCCGACAGGATCTCGTTGACCGGCTGGAAGTAGGTCGTGCCGCCGGACGTGCAGTTGCCGGAGCCGCCGGAGGTGACGCCCTGGGCCTGGCTGCCGGAGATGAAGGAGCCGCCGGAGTCGCCGGGCTCGGCGCAGACGTTGGTCCTGGTCACCTCGTAGACGGTGCCTTCGGCGTAGGTGACGCTGGTGTTGCGCTGCTGCACGGTCCCGCAGTGCCAGCCGGTGGTGGAGCCGGACCGGCAGATCGAGGCGCCCTCGACGGCCACCGTCGAACCGCTGACGGTGACGTTGCCGCCGCTGCCGTTGTTGACCCACGGTTGCGGGGTCCAACCGCTGTTGAGCGCGACCCACGAATAGTCGTTCGTCGGGAACGACGACGCCTGGAACGTCCCCTGGGCGACCCTGTTGTAGCCGGCGGTGCTGTCGCCCGCGTTGCCGCAGTGGCCGGCGCTGACGAAACCGCCCTGGCCGCCCCGGGTCACGGGGAAGCCGATCGAGCAGCGAGCGGAGTTGTTGATGTAGTAGGCGTCGCCGCCGCGCGCGTCATAGAGGACTCTCGGCTGCTCGGCGGACTGCTCCACCCGAACCGCCGACTTGTCCACCCCGCTCGCCGCGATGAAGGCCTCGGCCTCGGCGGGCTGGGAGGTGAGCACGACGACGCTGTTGCTCCGCACGTCGACGTGCCAGATCGGCGTGGACTTCGGCGCCGCGCTCGCGGCGGCCTTGTCGAGAGCCTCCTTCGCGGCGGTGAGCGAGGCGAGTGTCCGGCCGACGATCTGGGGCCGGGCGCCCGAGGCGCTGATGGCGGACGCCTTCGAAGCGTCGGTGGTGGCGATCACGAGGGTCGAGGAGGTGTCTCCGGTGAGCCACGAGCCGGCGAACGCGTCGCGCAGTTGCTTGCGGAGCCTCGACTCGACGGCGGCCGCGCGCGACTCGTTGAGCAGGCGGGCCTGAGCCTGTTCCGCGCTGAGGCCCAGGTCTCGCCGCATGGCGTCGAGCATGCCGGGCGGCGGCTTGATCGTGGTGGCGGACGAACCGGTTACGGACGAACCGGTGGCGGCCGCATCGGTGGTTCCGGTGTCGGCTTCCGCCGTAGTGGGGGCGGCCATCAGGGTGATGGCACTGATCGCCAGAGCGCATGCGGTGGTGACCGTGCGTCTGCGGAGCATGGGGCTCTCCTTGTGTCGGGGGGTGCCGACACCGTAACCACGCTCACCCCGAGCGGGGATCTATCAGATGCCCCCTACCGCCGAGTTATGGAAGCGTGCTGAAGGGAGGGTTGGCGACGAGCCAGTCGGCATAGCGCCGGCTTCGCCGTACGGCGTCGGCGTGGGCCGCGCGTGCGTAGTGGACCACCGAGGGCGCGGCCCGGGCGGCGATCGAGTCGGCGTGCCAGCCCAGCAGGTGCCGCCAGCGCAGCGGAGCCCCGGCCAGCGGCATCATCACGAGCCCGGCGGTCAGCTGGAAGGTGGCCTGGCAGAGCGCGACGGCCTTGCGTACCCCGACCAGGTGCAGGCAGGTGGTCACGTCGGTCTCGTAGATGGGCATGGGCACGAAGCCCGCACGCGCGCAGGCCCCGGCGAAGCAGTCCGCGAAACAGCCGTCCCCGGGGGCGACCGCCCAGCACTCGCCCGCGAGGCGGGACAGCTCCAGCTCGCTCTCGCCCGCGAGCGGGTGGTCCTCCGCGAGCAGGACGAAGACGGGGTCGGTGCCCACGGTGCTCCAGCTCATCGCGTCGGCCTTGGGCGGCGGGCTGTCGCCGCAGGTGCCGATCAGGGCGAAGTCGATGCGGCCGGAGGTCACCATCGAGGTCAGCTCGCGGGCCGACCAGGACGTGCGGGTCGTCACGGGGGTGACCGGATGGGCGGCGGTCAGGCGCTCGACGAGGCCGCCGAGGATCGGCCCGTGCGTGGCCCCGAGGCGGTAGCCGGGGATGTCCTCGGGGTCGGAGTTGTTGGCGAACCGCACCGCGTCCTCCTGGAGCTCCCGTACGGCGGGCAGCAGCACACGGGCCCGCGACAGCACCATCTCGCCGAGGGGAGTGGGCCGGGCGCCGTTGCGGTCGCGCTCGAACAAGGGGCCTCCGAGAGCGCGTTCGATGCGTTTGAGCTGCGCGGTCAGGGAGGGCTGGGCCAGCCCGAGCCGGGTGGCCGCCTTGGTGACGCTCCCGGCCTCGGCGACCGCGCGCACGATCTTGAGGTGACGGAGCTCCAGATCCATACCGGGAAGGTACGGCCGCTGTGTTATGGCTGCAATGCCGGTGTGTCACGAAATTTGACTGTGATTCGTGGATTGCGGTCACATCGCCGCCGCGCGGTTGTGAGAAAGAGTCGCGGCACGGCTGAAACGTGTTCTCGTACGGCTCGCGCGACCTCTGTCGGGGGATGAGGTTACCGGCTGGTACAACCGACGAAACGTTCTAGTTAGAACCCGTTGCAGTTCGCCGGAGCGCGGCCGTACTGTCGAGGACATGCGGACACGTCTCACGGACATGTTCGGGATCGAGTTCCCGATCTTCGCCTTCAGCCACTGCCGGGATGTCGTCGCGGCGGTCAGCCGCGCGGGCGGCATGGGAGTGCTGGGCGCCCTCTACTTCACTCCCGAAGAGCTCGAAATGGAGCTCAAGTGGATCGACGACCACGTGGACGGCCGGCCGTACGGCGTGGACGTGGTCATGCCCGCCTCCTACGCCGGAGCCGACCTGGGCGTCGACAGCCCGGCAGAGCTGGTCGCCAGGCTGCGGGGGATGATCCCCGACGGGCACCGGGCGTTCGTCGAGGATCTGCTGGCCCGGCATGACGTGCCGCCGCTGACCGGCTCCGACCCGGGGAAGGTGCTGCTCGGGTGGACGGACGCGACCGCGAGGCCGCAGGTCGAGGTGGCGCTGAAGCATCCCATCGCGCTGCTGGCCAACGCCCTCGGCCCGCCTCCCGCAGATGTCGTCGAGCTCGCGCACGAGAAGGGCGTGAAGGTCGCCGCCCTCGCCTCCACCCCCCGGCACGCCGCCAAGCAGGTCGAGGTGGGGGTGGACGTCGTCGTCGCCCAGGGGACCGAGGCCGGCGGGCATACCGGTGAGATCTCCACGATGGTGCTGATCCCGCAGGTGGTCGACGCCGTGGACGTGCCGGTGCTGGCGGCGGGCGGGATCGGCTCCGGCCGCCAGATGGCCGCCGGGATGGCGCTCGGGGCCGAGGGAGTGTGGACCGGCTCCATCTGGCTCACGGTCGAGGAGGCCGACACGCCGGAGCTCGCCAAGCGGCGGATCCTGGAGGCCACGTCGGCCGACACGGTGCGCTCGCGAAGCTGGACGGGCAAGCCCGCCCGCCTGCTCAAGAACGCCTGGACCGACGCCTGGGAGTCCGCCGAGTCGCCGGGCACACTGCCGATGCCGCTCCAGTTCATGCTGGTGTCGGAGGCGCTGCGCCGGATCGGCAGGTCCGACGCGGCCGAGCTCGCCACCTTCCCGGCCGGTCAGATCATCGGCACGACGAACCAGGTCAAGCCCGTCAGGCAGGTGATGTTCGAGATGGTCGAGGAATACGTCGAAGCCATGGACCGCCTCACCCGGATGACCGAGGCCTGACCCCCAACCAATCACGCGTGATCATGCAGAGATTCCCGCAGACGGGGACTACCTGGGACGACACCGTTCGTGATCTGGCAGAAGTTCCCCGGGATGCCGCTCGAGCTCGGTGAACGGCGTGGGTGATCATGCAGCCGCCGGGGCTGCCTGATCACGAAGGGTGCCGCCGCAGCCAGAGGGGTACGCGTGGGAAGATGTGCATGATCACGCCAAGGCGTCTGAGACCGCGCGGACCTGTCGTTCGCCATCACGCTGACAGGCGAGCGTGAGCGCGTCGCGGGGCTGGTCGTGGACGACGGCGCTCTGCTGTGGTCGCTGCTCCATGACCGCGCTCATGGGGCTCATGGGAAGGTCTGCCTGGTCGCGGACAACGCCGGCCGGGAGCTGCTGGCCGACCTTCTCCTCGTCGACCACCTCCTCGCCGAAGGGCCGGCGAGCGAGGTCGTGCTGCACGTCAAGCCCTATCCGTACTTCGTGTCCGACGCCACGCCCGCGGACGTGGTCGCGTGCCTGCGGCGGCTGGCCGCCGCGCCGGGGGAGGCGGGCAAGGCCGGCGGGCGCCTCTGGCACGCGATGGGGGCGGGGCGCCTCGCGCTGCGAGCCCACCCGTTCTCCTGCGCTCCGCTGCCCTACCGCGACATGCCGGACGACCTGCGGGACGATTTCGCCTCGGCGTCCCTGACCATCATGAAGGGCGACCTGAACTACCGCAGGCTCGTCGGCGACGCCATGTGGCCGGAGGCGACGCCGTTCGCGCGGGTCACCGGATATTTCCCCGGCCCGGTCGTCACGTTGCGCACACTGAAGTCCGACGCGCTCGTCGGCGTTCCGGCCCCCACACTGGCCGCGCTGAATGCGGCCGGGACACCATGGCGCACGACCGGAACCCACGCCATGATCCAGGCCAGACCCTGACGTTCCCCACCCGCCGCCCGATTAGGGCGAGGCGCGTGCGGGGGCCCGGCGGGTCCCCTTTTCCCCTCTGGGGCCGTTACTTTCCCTCGTAGACGGCGGGGCGCTTGTCCCGGAACGCGCGGGATCCCTCCTTGGCGTCCTCGGAGCCGATGACCGGCCAGCCGATGTTGTCGGAGATCTTCAGGGCCTCGGCCTCGCCGAGCCCGAGAGTCTCCCGATATGTCCGGAGAATCGCCTGTACGGCCAGCGGCCCGCACGCGGCCACCTGGTCGGCCAGCTCGCGGGCCACGGCGAGGGCCTGACCGTCGGGCACGATCTTGTTGACGAGGCCCATGGTGAGGGCCTCCTGGGCGGTGATCGCCCTGCCGGTGAGCAGGAGGTCCATCGCGAACGCGTAGGGGATCTGGCGCGGCAGCCGTACGGCGGCGCCGCCCATGGGGAAGAGCGCCCGCCTGGCCTCGAAGAGGCCGAGGGTCGCGCTCTCGGCCACCACGCGCAGGTCGGTGCCGACGAGCAGCTCGGTGCCGCCCGCCACCGCGTAGCCCTCGACGGCGGAGATGATCGGCTTGGCAGGCAGGGAGTCGGTGTCGCGCAGCAGGCCCTTCCAGTGGACGTCCGCGATCTCGGCGGCCCGCTGCCTGACCCGCTCGTCCTCCGAGGGCGTGCCCATCGCCTTCAGGTCCGCGCCGGCGCAGAACGTGCCGGCCGCCCCGGTGAGGATGCCGACCCGGACCTCCGGCTCGTCCGAGATGTACTGCCACGCCTCGGCCAGGCCGACCAGCATGTCCGTGGACAGCGCGTTCCTCGCCTCCGGGCGGTCCATCGTCACGATCACGACGTGGCCGTCCCGCTCGATCCGGCAGTGCGGCGTGCTGATCGGCAGGAGCTCCATGAAACCTCCAGAAGTGACGAGAGGCCAGACTATCCACAGGCGAGGTCCTTTGATCAAGCGCTTGCTCGGCCTGTGTCGGCCGGGTTAGTCTGCCGCTTGCGAACTAGAACAGATTCTTGTTCGTAACCTCCCGTAGCGCCAGGGCTTGTAGGGGCAACGAGAACGTGCTTCACTGCGGCGATCCGGGGGGTACGTCAGGGCGGAACCGGACAAGGGAGTTCCGATGGGCTCGCTCGGCTTCTGGAGGATCGCCCAGGCCGATCCCGAGTGGATCGCCGCGGTGGATCCCGACGGCACCGAACACACCGCCGGAGATTTGCTCGCCCGCGCCAACCGGCTCGTTCACGGGCTGCGCGACCTCGGTCTCGCGCCGGGCGACGGCATCTGCGGCCTCGTACCGAACGGCGTCGACAGCCTCACGCTCTACCTCGCCGCCATGCAGGCGGGGTGGTACTACACACCGATCAACTGGCACCTCACCGGTCCCGAGATCGGCTACATCGTGGCCGACAGCGAGGCGAAGGCGCTCTTCGTCCACGAGCGCTACGGCGAGGAGGGCCTCCGGGGAGCCGAAGAGGCGCGGATCTCCCGCGACCGGTGCTTCTCCTTCGGCACGGTGACCTGGCTGAACGGTGAGCAACGGCCCGACGGTGAGCAACGGCCGGACGGCCGGCCATGGAGGCCGGTCGCCGACCTGACCGAGGGCCGCCCGGACACCCTTCCGGCGGACCGTACGGCCGGCGCGACCATGCACTACACCTCTGGCACGACCGGGAAGCCGAAGGGCGTCAGACGGCCGCTCAGCGGCCTCGACCCCGACGACGGCGCCGAGCTCATGACGTTCCTGCTGGGGCTGTTCGGGATGACCCCCGGGCGGCCCAACGCCCACCTCGTCACCTCACCGAACTATCACACGGCGGTCACCCAGTTCGGGGGTACGGCTCTGCACATGGGGCACACGCTGGTCTACATGGACAAGTGGGACGCCGAGGAGACGCTGCGCCTGTGCGAGCGCTACCGGGTGACCAACTCCCACATGGTCCCCACGCACTTCAAGCGCCTGCTCGCCCTGCCGGACGAGATCCGGCGCGAATACGATCTGTCATCGCTCAAGTGGATGATCCACGCCGCCGCGCCCTGTCCGGTGCCGGTCAAGCAGCAGATGCTGGAGTGGTGGGGCGACGTGGTGTACGAGTACTACGCGGCCACCGAGGGCGGCGGCACCATCGCCACGCCGGAGGACTGGAAGAAGCACCCCGGCACGGTCGGCAAGGCCTGGCCGATCAGCGAGTTGCTGATCGTGGACGACGATCTCAACGAGGTCCCGCGGGGCACGCCCGGCACGATCTACATGAAGATGATGGGCGTCCGCTTCGAGTACAAGGGCGACCCCGCGAAGACCGAGGCCAACCGCCTGGCGGTGGGGGTGGGTGCCCGAAGGGGGGTCGGTGAAAACACGGACTACTTCACGGTCGGCGACATCGGCTACCTCGACGACGACGGCTTCCTGTTCCTCTGCGACCGCAAGGCCGACATGATCATTTCCGGCGGGGCGAACATCTATCCCGCCGAGATCGAGAACGAGCTGCTCATCCATCCCAAGATCGCCGACGTGGCCGTCTTCGGCATCCCGGACGACGAGTGGGGCGAGCAGATCAAGGCCGTCATCGAGCCCGCGCCCGGCGTGGCCCCCGGCCCCGAGCTGGCCGAGGAGATCCTCGCCTCGCTCAACGGCCGCCTGTCGAAGATGAAGTGGCCGAAGTCGATCGACTTCATCGAGGAGATGCCGCGCGAACCGAACGGCAAGCTCCTCAAGCGCAAGCTCCGCGACCCCTACTGGGAAGGCAGGGACCGTGCCATCTGACGGGCCATCTGAGGAACCGCCGTCTTCTGACGAACCGCCATCGGGGGGACTGTCGGCCACGCACGTCCTGGAGTTCCCCGGCGGATACACGCGCACGACCGGGCCGGTCATCGGGCGCTTCCTCACCGAACTGCGCGACCGGCGCATCGTCGGAGTCCGTACGGCAGGCGGCGACGTCCTGGTCCCGCCGCTCGAATACGACCCGGCTACGGGCGAGAGCGTGACGGGCGAATACGTCGAAGTCGGCCCGGCGGGGACCGTACAGGCCTGGGCCTGGGTCGGCGCGCCGCGCAAGGGCCATCCGCTCGACCGGCCGTTCGCCTGGGCCACCATCAGGCTCGACGGGGCCGACACCGCCCTGGTCCACGTGGTGGACGCCGGGAACCCGAAGGCCATGCGGCCCGGCCTCCGCGTCCGCCCGCGCTGGAAGGCCGGCCCCGTCGGGCACATCACCGACATCGAATGCTTCCTGCCCGAGGTCACCCGCATGGTCTCGCCGGTGCGCGCCGAATATCGCGTCACGCCGGGCCGCGCCCTCACCCGCTTCCTGGAGGGCGTCCGCGACGGCGTGCTCATCGGAGGCCGGTGCGCCGCGTGCGACAAGGTCTACGTCCCCTACCGGCTCTCGTGCCCGTCCTGCGGCTCCGTGATCGAGGAGGAGGTCGAGGTCGCCGACACGGGCACGATCACCACCTTCGCGATCAACAACCTGCCCGATCCCCGGGCTCCTCAGGTGCCGTTCGTCTCGGCGTACGTCCTGCTGGACAGGTCGGACACCCCGATGATCGCGCTGGTCGGCGACGTCCCCGCGCACGAGGTGCGGCAGGGCATGCGAGTGAGGGCCGTGTGGGTGCCGCCCGAGGAACGGACCATGGCGATGACCAACATCAAATGGTTCGCCCCGACCGGTGAGCCCGACGTCGACCTGTCCGAGGACGTCGACCTGTCCGAGGACGTGGACGATTCAGAGCCGGAAGGCGGGGCGTGATGCGGGAGGTCGCGATCGTCGCGTTCGCGCAAACGGTGCACACCGGCCACGACACCGGGCTGACCGAACCGGAGCTGCTGCTCCCGGTGATCACCGAGGTCAGGGAGCAGTCCGGGCTCAGGAAGTTCGGCTTCACGTGCTCGGGTTCGTGCGACTACCTCGCCGGGGCGCCGTTCTCGTTCGTCTCCGCGCTCGACGTGCTGGGCGCCTGGCCGCCCATCAGCGAGAGCCACGTCGAGATGGACGCGGCGTTCGCGCTGTACGAGGCATGGGTCCGGCTCCAGCACGGCGACGTCGACTCGGCCCTGGTCTACGGCTTCGGCAAGTCGTCCCAGGGCGACCTCCGCGAGCTCATGACCCTGCAGCTCGACCCGTACTATCTCGCGCCGCTCGGGCTCGACCAGGTGTCGTTCGCCGCCCTCCAGGCGACCGCGTGCGGCGCCGACCGGGCCGCGCTCGACGAGATCGTACGGCGGAGCCGTGGCGACGGCCGGGACAACCCGTACGCCCTCGACCTGCCGGACCCGTCCGGCGACGGTTTCGAGGTCGAGCCGCTCAAGCCGTACGACGTGGCGCCGATCACGGACGGCGCGGCGGCGGTTGTGCTGGCGGCGGGAGATCTGGCCAGGGAGCTGGTGGAGCGCCCCGCCTGGATCACCGGCATCGCGCACCGGATCGAGCCCCACTATCTGGGCATGCGAGATCTCGCCCGGTCGGCCTCGGCCGCCGACGCCGCACGCGCGGCGGGGGTGGGCAAGGGCCCGGTGGACGTGGCCGAGTTGCACGCCCAGTTCAGCCACGAGGAGCTGATCCTCCGTGAGGCGCTCGGCCTCGCTGAGGACACGGTGGTCAATCCCTCCGGCGGGCCGCTCGCGGCCAATCCGGTCATGGCGACCGGCCTGATCCGCATGGGCGAGGCCGCCAGACGAGTCCTCGACGGGAGTGCCGGCCGTGCCGTCGCCCACGCGACCTCCGGCCCCTGCCTCCAGCACAACCTCGTCGCCGTTCTGGAAGGCCCCACCCCATGACCCTTCGCCGTGATCATGCACAGGCTCCCGCACATCGGGCCTCGCCTGCGCCAACACCAGGTCGTGATCATGCGGGGAGTCCCGGACGCCCTGCCGTACCTGCGAAAACGCTGTTCGTGATCATGCAATCGAGGTGCCGTCGTGGGTAACCGCTGTGCCGTCGTCGGCGTCGGCCAGACGCACTACCAGACCAAGCGCCGCGACGTCTCCATCGCCGGCCTGGTCAGGGAGGCCGCCCTCCGGGCGCTCGAGGACGCGGGCCTGACGTTCAAGGACATCGACGCGGTCGTCATCGGCAAGGCCCCCGACCTGTTCGAGGGCGTGATGATGCCCGAGGCGTACCTCGCGGACGCCCTCGGCGCGGCCGGGAAGCCGATGATGCGCGTGCACACCGCGGGCTCGGTCGGCGGCTCGACGGCGCTGGTCGGAGCATCGCTCATCCAGGGTGGCGTGCACGACCGGGTGCTCGTGGTGGCCTTCGAGAAGCAGTCGGAGTCGAACGCGACCTGGGCCCTCTCGACGCATCTGCCGTTCAACGCCTCGCTCGTCGTCGGCGCGGGAGGCTACTTCGCGCCGCACATCCGCGAGTACATGCGCCGGTCCGGCGCGCCCGACCACATCGGCACGCTGGTCGCGGTCAAGGACCGGCAGAACGCGCTGAAGAACCCCTACGCCCACCTGAAGATCCCGGGGATCAACCGGCAGATGGTCGAGTCGACGCCGATGCTGTGGGAGCCGATCCGCTACCTGGAGACCTGCCCGTCGTCGGACGGCGCCTGCGCGATGGTGCTCGCCGCCGAGGACAAGGTGACCGGGACTCCCGCCTGGGTGCACGGCACCGCCATGCGTTCCGAGCCGATCTTCCGCGCGGGCCGCGACACCGTGAACCCGCAGGGCGGCAAGGACTGTGCCGCGGACGTCTACCGCCAGGCCGGGATCGGCGACCCGCGCCGGGACATCGACGTCGCCGAGGTGTACGTGCCCTTCTCCTGGTATGAGCCGATGTGGCTGGAGAACCTCGGCTTCGCCCCCGAAGGTGAGGGCTGGAAGCTCACCGAGGCGGGATGCACCGCGCTCGACGGCGACATCCCCTGGAACGCCTCCGGCGGAGTGCTGTCCTCCAACCCGATCGGGGCCTCCGGGCTCATCCGGTTCGCGGAGGCCGCGCTCCAGGTCAGGGGCATGGCGGGGGAGCACCAGGTCGACGGCGCCCGAAGGGCTCTCGGGCACGCCTACGGGGGAGGAGCCCAGTTCTTCGCCATGTGGATCGTCGGAACCGACAAACCCTGAACCGACAAAGCCCTGACAAGAAGGGTCGTCCCCGGTATGGAGTTCAATCACGCTGATCTGTACGAAGGGCTCGCGGACGCGATCGGGGACCGCGTGGCCGTCATCTGCGGCGACGACCGCCTGACCTATGCCGAGCTGGACGCGCTGGCCAACCGGCTGGCGCACCACCTCGCCGCCCAGGGCGTACGGCCGGGCGAGCACGTCGGGATCCAGCTCTACAACGGCGTCGAGTACGTCATCGGGCTCCTCGCGGCGCTGAAGATCCGGGCGGTTCCGGTCAACGTCAACTACCGCTACGTCGAGGCGGAGCTGCTCTACCTCTACCGGGACTCCGACATCGTCGCCCTGCTGTTCGACGTCGAGTTCGACTCGCGCGTCGCGACCGCCGCCCCGCAGGCCCCCGCCCTGCGCCACCTCATCGCCGTCGGCGGTGACACCACGGTCCCGGGCGCCGTGCCGTACGGCGAGGCACTGGAAGGGCAGCCCGCGACGCGGGGATTTCCGAGGCGATCCGGCGACGACGTCTACGTCATCTACACGGGCGGGACCACCGGCATGCCCAAGGGTGTCATGTGGCGGGTCGAGGACCTGTTCATGGCGTTCGGCGGCGGCAACCCGTACGGTGCCCCCTTGCCGACGCCGGAGGCCGTCATCGATCAGGCGACCGGCTCCGGCCCGATCGTGATGATGGCGGCGGCCCCGCTGATGCACGGCGCGGCGCAGATGGCCACGTTCATCGCGTGGTGGATGGGGGCGGCCATCGCCTACGTCCGCAGGTTCGACGCCGCCGCGGTCCTTCGCGCGATCGAGCGCGAGAAGGTCGTCAGCGTCAACATCACCGGCGACGCGATGGCGCGCCCGCTGGCGGAGGAGCTCGCCACCCGGTCGTACGACCTGTCGTCGCTGTTCGCCCTCAGCTCGACGGGGGCGATCCTCACCGGTTCGGTGCGGGACCGGCTGCAGGAGCTGCTGCCCAACACGATGATTCTGGACAACTTCGGCTCCACCGAGTCCGGATACACCGCCTCGGGAGTGTCCGGCTCGTCCCCCGAGTCGGGACTGAAGTATCAGCCCAACACCAACTCGGCCATCGCCGTCCTGGACGAGACGCTCAAGCCGGTGAAGCCGGGCTCGGGAGACATGGGTACGGTCGCCAAGGCGGGCCGGATCGCCTTCGGCTACTACAACGACCCGGATAAGACCGAGCGCACCTTCGTCACCGACGCGGACGGCACCCGCTGGCTGCTCACCGGCGATCTCGCCATGGTGGAGGAGGACGGCACGATCCGCGTCTTCGGCCGCGGGTCGCAGTGCATCAACACCGGCGGGGAGAAGGTCTTCCCCGAGGAGGTCGAGGCCGTGCTCAAGGGCCATCCGTCGGTGTTCGACGCGGTGGTCACCGGCATCCCCGACGACCGCTGGGGCTTCCGCGTCGCGGCCGTGGTGCAGCCGTACGAGGGCACCTCGCCGACGCCGGCCGAGCTCGACGCTCACTGCCGGGAGAGGCTCTCGGGGTACAAGGTGCCCCGGACCTACGCGTTCGTGGAGGAACTGGTCCGGTCGCCGGCGGGCAAGGCCGACTACCGATGGGCCAAGGAGACCGCCCAGGCCGCCGCCACCACATCACCGGCGTGATCAGGTGGGGCGTTCGCCCGTGACGGCGGCCACGGCGCCGAGGCCGAGGTAGACCATGCCGCTGCCGACGTCAAGCCGCCGCCTGGCCCGGGCGGAGGAACGCAGGCGACCGGCGAGAGCTGAGGACAGCACGGCGTACGTGCCGTCGCTCGCCATGCCCAGCACCACCCAGATGGCGCCGAGCAGCACGATCTGCGGCATGATCGGCCCCCGCGACGGGTCGGCGAACTGCGGGAGGAAGGCCAGGAAGAAGATCGCCGTCTTCGGGTTGAGCACGTTGACGACGAAGCCCTCCCCGAACAGCCGCGACCGCGACGCGTGCCTGACCTCGGGCGACTCCGCGTCCCCCCGATGAAGGAGCTTTCGTACGCCGAGATAGACGAGGTAGGCCGCGCCGAGATACTTCACGAGGGCGAACGCGGTGGCCGACGCGGCCAGCAGCGCGCTGATCCCGAGCGCGGCGGCGGCGATGTGCACCAGCGACCCGGCGTGGACGCCGAGGACCGACACCAGGCCCGCCGTACGGCCCTGGGCGACGCTGCGGGTGACGATGTAGACCACGGCGGGTCCGGGGACCAGCAGCAGCGCGAGCGTGGCGGCGGCGAAGATGGCGAGTGTCGTCACAGGTGGCATGCCGCGATGGTACGAACCCGGCCCCGCCACGGCACCTGCTTTTTCCCGCGGGCTTCAGGGAGTGTGGCCGAGGTCGTGGCGGGTGGCCTCCTCGACCTCGTGCAGGCTCTGCCGGGTGAGCTCCAGCTCGGAGGTGAGCTCGTCGAGAGCCCCTGTGCCGCCGTCGGCCGCCGTCGAGGTGGCCGTCATCGCCGACACCTCCACCACCCGGGCGACCAGGCCCTCCAGGCTGATCGCCCCGGACTCCAGGCGGGCCAGCACCCGGTCGCGGGTCGCCGACAGCCGGTCGTACACCTCCTGCTGCGCCTCCAGCGAGGCGATCGACCGGTCGAGCTCGCCCGCCACCTCCGGCCGGGCCGATTCCCGGGCGCGGGCCAGCCGTACCCGCTCCTGCTGGAGGAACCGGGGGTCGAAGCGGGCGAGCGCCGAGCCCGTCACCGAGGCCTGCCCGGCCAGCCGCCGCAGCGTCGCGACCGTGTCGTCCACCTGCGGGCGCATGGCCGCGATCCGGTCGAGCAGGAGCTGCCCGCGCATCGAGGCGGTCAGGTCGCCGAAGTTCTTGGCCGCCCGTTCGCCCCGCCGCAGCCACGCCTCCTCGGGACTGCCCTTGGCGACCGGCAGCTCCACCGGCTCGTCCGTACGGCTTTCGCCCCCCGTGGACTGCCACGCGGAGGCAAACGACTTGGCCAGCCAGACCGTCACGCCGACGAAGGCGGCGCCCACCGGATGCACGTTGACGGCCCAGGCCGCGCCTCCGGCGGTAGCGCCGATGAGCAGCCCCCAGGGGTCGCGCAGTTCCTCACTGAAGCGGGACAAGGGGGCTCCTGGCGCAGAGGTGGACCATCAGAGAGTTGGAGATCGGAAGTTTGAGATCAGAAGTTGGAGATCACGGCCGTGAAGACCTGATCGATGCTTCCCGGCTTGCGGGAATCGTAGGCCGCGGCGTCGGTGGTCTGCGAGATCTTCTTCAGGACGTCGAGGTCGGCGTCGGCGCCGTAGGCGATGGTGAAGATCCTGACGGTGTCCTGCCCGGCCTCCTTGCGCAGCTCGGGGAGCAGGTTGTCGAGCGAGATCGAGTTGTTGTCCTCGTTCTTGCCGTCGGTCAGGAACACCACGGCGTTGATGGCGTCGCCGCTCTGGTGCGCCAGGACATGCTGGTAGGACGCCAGGGCCGTGTCGTAGAGGCCGGTTCCGCCGCTGGGGATGAGGCCGTTGATCCGGTCCTTCAACGCCTTCTGGTTCTTCCGTTCCATCGGGACCAGCTCGCGGTAGTCCTTGCCGCCGTCCTGCTTGAGGGAGAACATCCACAGGCCGACCCGGTCGTTCGGGCCGAACTGCGGCAGCGCGTTGATCGCGGCCTGCTTGGCCAGGTCGAGCTTGCTCTTGCCGGTGCCGGGGACGTCGGCGCCCATCGAGCCCGAGACGTCGATGACCATGAGCACGTTGGCCGGCTTGCGCAGCTCCGACCAGCTCGTGAGGATCTTGTCGAGCACCTGCGGCGTGGGCACGCTCAGCGTGGTGGCGGGCTCCTTCGGGTTGAGACCGGGGGCGGAGCTGATCGGCTCGCGCACGGTGCCGTCGTACGACCGGAACCCGTACTTCGCGAACTCCTTCTGCTGGTCCGGCGACTGGAGATACTTGAGAAAGTCCGCCGCGGCGGCCCTCTTGGGGGCGTCGGCCCAGGACAGGACGGCGTACGGATGGTCCGAGAAGAGCGTGCCCTCCTTCGGATAGATCGCCACGAGCGGGACCTTCGGCTTCGCGTGCTGGCCGAGAGTCTTCGGATCGCCCGTCGGGTTGCCCTGGTTGTAGTCCCACGCCGACTTCTCCTCCACCGTGACGGCCGAGATGTACGACATCGCGGTGCCGGCGTCGTCGGCGTGCTGGAGGTTGGACAGGAAGGTCAGCGTGGTGTCGCCGTAGTGGACGATGGACCGCTCGACGTCGCGCGCGAATTGCCGCGTCTTCGGCACGGTCAGGTCCTTCTCGGACAGGTCGCCGGACAGGCCGGTGGCCGCGAAGTAGGCCCCGATGGTCGCGTTCAGCCCGGAGGTGGACAGGTTGGGGTTCGTCTTGCCGAGGCGGAACTTCCCCCACTCCGGGTGGCCGTACCGTCCCCAGCCCTTCGGGTCGTTGGCCAGGTCGAGGACGTCCGACCAGCCGACCTTCTTCTTCGGCCAGCCGATCGCCTCGGCCATGGGTTTCGGCATCGCGATGACCAGCGGCGACTTGGCGATGGTGGGGTTGTCACGGGGGACCAGGGTCGCCCGGTCGGCGCCCTGGGCCCGCTGCTGCAGCAGGGTCACCCAGCTCGTGCTCGCGGGCGTCCAGACGTCGGGACGGGGCCCGTCCTGCCGCGCGTCCCAGCCGCGGGCGAGGGCCTGCATGGTGCCGCCGGAGTTCTTGTTCTCGACGATCACGTCCACGCAGTGGCCGTCGACCTCGCGGCCGTTGTAGCCGTTGGCCATCTTCCGGAGGAGCTCCGCCTTTTCGCTCGACGCCGCGATCGTCAGCGTGATGCCGCCGTCGCCGCAGGCCCGCTTCTGCTCGGTCCCGCCCGCGTCACCGCCTCCGCCGCCTCCGCCGTTCCCGCCGCCCCCGCCGAAGAGCGTTTTCAGGCCGACGATCAGCGCGCCCGCGAGGATGATCGCGATGATGAACGGGGCAAAGCTGCGGCGGCGCTTCTGCGGCTGCGGCTGGTACACACGTCCTCCACTTGCCACGGGGGATGCCGGCACTTATCCCGACGAATGGCGAACCACGTTAGTTGCAGATGATCTCGTCGGGCTAACGGTGACCCGCCATGCCGGAGACGGCCAGTAGATCAGCGGGTGGATCAGCGTCGATCGGGGGTGCGCGGGGTCCGTTCGCGGTCAGCGTGGATCGGCGGTGCCGGAGATCCGTCCGTGGATCAGCTCGGTGAGCGTCGCGTGCACCTCGTCCAGGGGGCGGTCGGGGTGAAGCGCCCGCCGTTCGATCGCCACTGTGAGCACCATGCCGAAGATAGCGGTCGCGGCGGTGCCCGTGTCGAGCCCCTCCCGCAGCTCGCCCGCTGCCACGGCCTCGTCGAGCACCCGCTCGTACACTCCGAGCGCGTCCTCACGCAGCCGGACGATCGCCTCCTGCCACGCCGTACGCCACATCTCCGCGAGAAGCACGCGGGCGAACGGTCCGTACTCGTCGAAAAACCGGAGTTGCGCCAGCACGATCGCGTCCAGCGTGGCCACCCGGGAGCCGGGCCGGTCGGCGGGCGTGGCCTGGGCCGCCTCGGCGAGCGCGTCCGTGAGCCGCTGGATGCCGTGGCCGAGCAGGCCCGCGAAGAGCGCCTCCTTGCTGCCGAAGTTGTAGAACACGGTGCCCTTGGCCACCCCGGCGCGCTCGGCGATGGCGTCGACGGTCGTGGCGGTGAAGCCCTGCTCCGCGATCAGATCCACCGCCGCCAGGTAGAGCCTCTGCCGGGTCTCGCCGCGCCGCCCGCCGGGCTCCGCCTTCGTCATACCCGTCACAACGCTCACCTCCGTCGTGGCGCTCCCCACAGTCATGCCGTTCGCAGTCATGCCGTTCGCAGTCTTGGCGCTCACAGTTTGGCGCTCACAGTTTCGGCGCTCACGGTTTTGGCGCTCACAGTGCCAGCTCCGGCTTGAGGCGGCGCATCGACCAGGTGCGGCCCTTGTGCACGGCGAACACGGTGAGCGCGAGGCCGAGCGCGACGAACGCGGAGAGCACGCCGCAAGCCTGCCACACCACGGTCAGATCCCCACCGCTGATCAGCCGGCGCATCGCCGAGACCACCCAGCTCATCGGCAGCCACGGCGAGATGGCCTGGAAGAAGCCGGGGGACGTCTCGATCGGGTAGGTGCCAGCGGACGACGTGAGCTGCAGCATCAGCAGGGCCAGCACCACGACCCGGCCGGGAGGGCCGAGGAGGGCGTTCACCGCCTGGACGATCGCCAGGAAGGCGGCCGCCGTCAGCACCAGGAACGCCGCCACGCCCGGCCAGTGCTCCGCCGAGAGGCCGAGGCCGAACCGCAGCACCGCGAGCAGCACCGCCACCTGTAGCGCGCCCATGGTGAGCGCGGGCAGCCATCCGGCGAGAGCCGTACGCCACGCGGGGGCCGACCCGGCCACCAGCCGCGGGTTCATCGGCCGGAGCAGCATGTAGGTGACCATCGCGCCCACCCACAGCGCCAGCGGCACGAAGAACGGCGCGAAGCCGGTGCCGTAGTTGGGCACCGCGTTGTCCACCTCGGTGTCGAGCCGGACCGGTTCGCTCATCATGTCCGTACGGCTGTCGCGCTCCGCCTTGCCGTAGTCGGGGATCTGGGCGGCGCCGTCGCCGAGCTTGTCCGCCAGTTGGCCCGAGCCGTCGGCCAGTTTGACCAGGCCGGAGTCGAGCTTGCCCGCACCGGTGTAGAGCTTGGCGATGCCCGTGTTGAGCTGGCCCGCCCCCGAGGCCAGGTTGCCGAGGCCCGCGTTGAGCCTTCCGGCCCCGTTGCCGAGCCTGCGGAGCCCGTTGGAGAGTGTCCCGGCGCCGTCGCTCAGCCGCCCCAGCCCACCGGAGAGCGTGCGCGCCCCGTCGAGCGCCTTGCCCGTGCCGTCCCGCAGCTCGGCCGCCCCGTCGGACAGCCGCTTCAGGCCGCGGTCGAGCTGGTTGAACTTGTCGCGGGCCTGGTCGAGCTTGGCCCCGAGAGCCGGCGCGGCGGCGGCCAGCTCCCGCGCGTCGTCCGCGACCGCCCGCGCCTGCCTGGCCAGGTCGTCGATCCTGCCGGACTGCGACCCGATCCTGTTCTCCAGCCGGGCCGCCGCTTCGGCGAGGTTGCCCGCCGAGCCGGACGCCCGTTCGACGAGTGCCCTCAGCTCGGGGTCCGCGTCCGGGTGGGAGTTCAGCCAGCGCTCCACGGCGCGCAGGTCCTGCCGGGTCTCGCCCGCGCTGCCCTGGACCTCGCGGGGCAGGTCGCCGAGCGCGTTGGCGAAGGCGTCGGCGCCCTCGGCCAGAGCCAGCGCCGCCGACCTTATTCGCTCGCCGTTCTGGGTGAGGACGGGCACGTACTTGTCGGCCGCCTGGTTGATCGTGGGAGAGAGGGCGTGCACCTGCTCGTAGGCCTGTCTGTTGCCTTCGGCGAGCTTGCCCGCGCCCCTGTCCAGAGCCGCCAGACCCTTGCGGAGGTCGGCGGCGCCGCTTGCCGCCTTCGACAGGCCCGAGGTGAGGGCCGTCGAACCCCGGTAGGCGCTGTCAAGGCCGTTGGCGAGCGTCTCCGAGCCGTTGTACAGCGTGCCGGCACCGGCCGACAGCTTGCTCGTGGCACCCTTGGCGGTGCCCAGACCGTCCTGCAGTGACGAGGCGCCCTCGCTGGCGCTCCGCGTGCCGTCGTGGAGCCGGTCCGCCCCCTCGGCGGCCTTCACCGTCTGGTCGTGCAGGTCGCCGAAGGACAGGAAGATCTGGTTCAGGTAGTCGTGGACGGCGCTGCGGTCGGCCGCCTCCTTGACCTCCTTGAACACGGCGTCCGAGATCGTCCGCATGATGTAGCTGCGCCCGGTGTCCACCCGGACCCCGAGCGCCGCCGGGGTCGGGCTCCCGTCGCCGGACGGCGAGGCCAGGTTGGCGCTGAAGTCACGGGGGATGGTCAGCGAGAGGTAGTACCTCCCGTCCTCGACCCCCTTGCCGGCCTCCGCCGCGTCCACGGTGTGCCAGTCGAAGACGTCCCGCTCCTTGAGCTTGGCGGCGAGATCCCGGCCGGCGTCGACGGTCTTGCCGTCCACGGTGGCGGGCCGGTCCTCGACGACGAGCGCCACGGGGACGTTGCCGAGGTGGCCCTGCGGGTCCCAGAAGGACCACAGGTAGAGGCCGGCGTAGAGGAGGGGAAGCATGATCACGCCGACCAGGGCGGCCCGGGTGAGCCGCGACCGCATGAAACGCCGAAGCTCCAGCCGTCCGAGATGCAGGGGCAAGGGCCTGCTCACCGCTCCTCCTCATTCACGTTCCGCATGTCCGCCGCACTCGCCGCGCCGGTCATGCTCGCCGTGTCGGCCGTGGTTGTACGGCTCGCCGCGCTGGCTGTGCGGGCTGTGGTCGTCGTGTCCCCTGTGTCCCCAGTGTCCCCCGTGTCCGCTGTGTCCGCCATGTTGACCGGACAGGCGGTGCTGCTCGTGCCGATGGCACTCGTCGCACCGGTCGTCGTCGCCGTGGTGGTCGCCGTGGTGGTCGCCGTGGTCGTCGCCGTCAGGGAGATGACGGTGGCGAGGCCGCTCGCCTCGCGGGCGTCCGTGCAAGTTGCGATCACCGTGAGGCCGTTGTCCGCCAGGTCGCGCAGGGTCTGCCACAGCTCGTGAAGCCTGCCGTCGCCGAGGCCCGTGTCGGTGTCGTCCACCACGATCAGGCCCGGCTCGTCGAGGAGCGCGAGGGCGATCCCGAGCCGCACCTCCTGGTCCCGTGTGAGCTGCCTGGCCAGTGTCCGGTCGCCCTCGGGGAGCGCCGCCAGGTCGAGGCCCGCGTGGTGGAGCGCCGCGTGCACGATGTCGGCGTGCCGCCTGCGCCATTTTCCCGGGGGCAGGCCGCGCGGGCGCAGCCGCTCGTGGAGGTGCTCCCGCACGGAGAGAGCGCCGTCGAAGGGGTTGACCTCGCTCACCAGCCCGAGGGCGGCGATTCTCTGGATCTTGCGGAGCCTGGTCTGGCCGCCCACCGTCAGAGTGCCCACACTGGGCTTCATGCGGCCGGCGAGCGTCAGCAACAGGCTCGTCCGTCCGGTGCCCGCTTCACCTTCGATCACGGTGAGCGTGCCGGCCGGAGCCGTGAACGACACGTCCCGGTACACCCAGCCGTGTTCTCCCTTGAGGGACAGCCCGTCGGCTTCGACCTCGGCTCCGGTGAAGACCGGGGTCGCCGGGGTACTCGTGGCGTTCTGGACGTTCATCGCCCCTGTTCCCGTCATCGCTTTGAACTGACCAGTCGGTACAAAAGCCACGCTACCCCTCTTTCCCGCAGTCAGGCGGCGCGACAGGTGTGATTTGGGCTACTTCAGGAGGCCGGCGGGGCCGAGCCGTACACCTGGGGGTCCGAGCCGTGCGCATGAGGGACCCGAGCCGTGCGCAGGAAAAGGGCCGGAGTGGCCTGGTCTTCGCTCCCCGCGCCCCACCCTCGGCTTCCGCCCGCGGATCCGCGTCCTTGTACGGTCATCTGAGCGATATTGGGCGGCGGAAAGCGATTTCCCTGGCCAGATGACCGTATAAGAGGGAACGCACTCCGCGGACTGCTCACGCCCGACCGGCGGCGACACCGTCATGTTCGGCATGTACAGCGGAAGGCCCGGCGATCCAGGACCGCCGGGCCTTCCCATCTATGCGCGCGATCTTGCAGGCGATCTGTGAGCGCGCCGGCCTGCTGTTTCCGCCAGGCCGGGCCGTACGTCGCGAATGGGCATCCATGCATGATCACGCCGAGGTGCGGCGCAGGTCGTGGCGCATTCCTGGGAACCCGTGCATGATCACGCCGAGGTGGGGCGCAGGTCGTGGCGCATTCCTGGGAACCCGTGCATGATCACGCCGAGGTCTGGGCGTATTCGGCGAGGAAGAGGGCCTCGGCGGTGATGACGCGGCGCAGCTCGGCGAGGTCTACCCGCTCGTTGGGCGCGTGGATCGCGGCGTCGTTGTCCTCCGCGCCGTAGAGCAGGATCTCCGCCTCGGGGAACCGCCTGGCCAGCGTCGCGACCAGCGGAATCGAGCCGCCCTGGCCGACCTCGCGCGGCGCGCGGCCGAAGGCCCGCTCCATGGCCCGGCCGATCGCGGCCGTCGCGGGGCCGCCCGCCTCCGCGCGGAAGCCCGTACCGGTGGTGAAGTCGTCGAACGACACGTGGACGCCCCAGGGGGCGACCTGCTTCAGGAAGCCGGTGACCTCGTCGAGCGCGGTCTTGGTGTCTCCCGACGGAGGGATCCGGATCGTGACGCGGGCCCGGGCCACGGCCTGGACCGCGTTGATCGCGCCGGAGACGCTGGGCACGTCGAGCCCGGTGACCGTGATGGCGTAGGACGCCCAGAGGCGGTCGGCGAGCGATCCCGAGCCGACGAGCGACACCCCGTCGAGCACGCCCGCCGTCGCGCGGAACTCCTCCTCGGACGGTCCCTCGCCGGAGAACACACCTTGGTTCAGGCCGGGAACGCGGATGTCGCCGTTGTCGTCGTGCAGGGCCGTCAGCATGCGCATCAGCGCGGCCAGGGCGTCCGGCGCCGCGCCCCCGAACGAACCGCTGTGCAGCGACTCACCGAGCGACCGGACCTCGACGGTGAACGCCGCCATGCCGCGCAGCGAGGTCGTCAGCGCCGGGTCGCCGACACGCGGGTTTCCGCAGTCGGCCACGACGATGGCGTCCGCGCGCACGAGCTCGGGGTTGGCCTCGACGAAGGCCTCCAGGCGCTCGCCCGCGTACTCCTCCTGGCCCTCGATGATGACCTTGACGCCCACGGGGAACCGGCCCTGGAAGGCGCGGAGCGCCGCCACGTGCGTGATCAGGCCGCTCTTGTCGTCGGCCGCGCCCCTGCCGTACAGCGCGCCGTCGATCTGGGTGGGCTCGAACGGCGCGGTCTTCCACAGCGCGAGATCGCCGGCGGGCTGGACGTCGTAGTGCGCGTAGAGCAACACGGTCGGGGCGCCGGGCGGCGCGGGGGCCTCGCCGTACACGGCGGGAAAGCTGCCCTCGACGGCGACGCGCTCGACGTGCGGGAGACCCGCCGCGCGGAGCAGCTCCTCCGTCAGTGCCGCGGCCTCGTGGACCGGAACCTCCGGGTGGCCGGGAAAGGCGACGGACGGGATCGCCACGAGCCGCTTGAGGTCCTCGACCGCCTGGGGCATTCCCGCCTCGACGGCCTTCTCGATCTCCTCAGGTGCCACCGCTTTTTCTCCCGATATGTGTAGTCACAAATGTGCTGGGCTGTTGGTCAGCCCATTGCACCACACCGCGGCCGGCCCCCTGGGCGCGTGCCGTGCCGCCGGTCCCGGCCGGGGAGAAAGGCCAGAAATCTACCTGACGGATTTCGTCGTAGTTACAAGGCGATATCGCGGATTCCGAACTTCTTGCAGAGTGACACCACGTAATCACTTGGCAAACTGCGTAAAAGGCATGCACACTGTGCAGAGCACCGATCACCGAGGGAAGGTCGCGATGGCGCACCCGGACGTTCTCAAAGCCGCACACGACAATCTGTGGATGCACTTCACCCGGCACGGCTCCTACGACGGGGCGGAAGTGCCGATGATCGTGCGAGGCGAGGGCGCCTACGTCTACGACATCCACGGGAAGCGCTATCTCGACGGCCTGGCCGGGCTCTTCGTCGTCCAGGTGGGGCACGGCCGCGCCGAGCTCGCCGAGGCCGCCGCCAAGCAGGCCCAGGAGCTGGCCTTCTTCCCGCTCTGGTCGTACGCGCACCCCAAGGCGGCCGAGCTGGCCGCGAGGCTCGCCCAGCTCACCCCCGGTGACCTCAACCGCGTCTTCTTCACGACCGGCGGCGGCGAGGCGGTCGAGTCGGCCTGGAAGCTGGCCAAGCAGTACTTCAAGATCCAGGGCAAGCCGCTGAAGACCAAGGTCGTCAGCCGGTCGATCGCCTACCACGGCACGCCGCAGGGAGCCCTGTCCATCACGGGCATCCCGGGCCTCAAGCAGGTGTTCGAGCCGCTGGTCCCCGGTGCGATCAAGGTGCCGAACACGAACCTCTACCGGGCCGACGAGATCTCCGGCTTCCCCGGGTTCGAGAAGGACCCGGAGGCGTTCGGCCGCTGGGCCGCCGACCAGGTCGGCAAGGCCATCGAGATGGAGGGCCCGGACACCGTGGCCGCTGTCTTCGTCGAGCCGGTGCAGAACTCCGGCGGCTGCTTCCCGCCGCCGCCCGGGTACTTCCAGCGGCTGCGCGAGATCTGCGACGCGCACGACGTCCTGCTCGTCTCCGACGAGGTCATCTGCGCCTTCGGCCGGCTCGGCACGATGTTCGGCGGTCAGAAGTTCGACTACGTGCCCGACATCATCACCTGTGCCAAGGGCCTGACCAGCGGTTATGCTCCGATCGGCGCCATGATCGCCTCTGAGCGGCTCTTCGAGCCGTTCAAGCAGGGCACCGAGATGTTCGCCCACGGCTACACGTTCGGCGGTCACCCCGTGGCCTCCGCCGTGGCCCTGGCGAACCTCGACATCTTCGAGCGCGAGGACCTCCTCGGGCACGTCTCGGCCAACGAGCCGGTGTTCCGCAGCACGCTCGAGAAGCTGCTTGATCTACCGATCGTCGGCGACGTCCGCGGCTCGGGCTACTTCTACGGAATCGAGCTCGTGAAGGACAAGTCGACCAAGCGGACCTTCAACGAGGAGGAGTCCGAGCGGCTGCTGCGCGGCTTCCTCTCCAAGGCCCTCTACGACGCGGGCCTCTACTGCCGGGCGGACGACCGCGGCGACCCCGTGGTCCAGCTCGCCCCGCCGCTCATCTGCGGCCCCAAGGAGTTCGACGAGATCGAGTCGATCCTCCGCTCCGTGCTCACCGAGGCCTGGGCGCGTCTCTGACCATCTATCTCGTACGGCCGGCGCCCCCTGCGGCGCCGGACCGTGCGGTGCATTGCTTGAAAGGACTGTTTCCCATGAAGATCGGCGTGCCTGCCGAGGTCAAGAACCACGAATACCGCGTCGCCGCCACCCCGGCGGGCGTGCACGAGCTCGTCCGCCACGGCCACGAGGTCCACGTTCAGCGGGACGCGGGCCTCGGCTCGCACATCACCGACGAGGAGTACCTGGCCGCCGGCGCCAAGATCCTCGACACGGCGGACGCGGTCTGGGCCGAGTCCGAGATGATCCTGAAGGTCAAGGAGCCCATCGCGGAGGAGTACCACCGGCTCCGCGAGGACCAGCTGCTGTTCACCTACCTGCACCTGGCCGCCTCCCGCCCCTGCACCGACGCGCTGCTGTCGGCCAGGACGACCGCCATCGCGTACGAGACCGTGCAGGTCGGCAACACGCTGCCGCTGCTCGCCCCGATGTCGGAGGTCGCGGGCCGCCTCGCCCCGCAGGTCGGCGCGTACAACCTCATGCGCTTCAACGGCGGCCGCGGCGTGCTGCCCGGTGGCGTCCCCGGCGTCGCCCCCGCCAAGATCGTCGTCATCGGCGGCGGCGTCTCCGGCCTCAACGCGGCGCAGATCGCCGTCGGCATGGGAGCGGACGTCACGATCCTCGACGTCAACATCGACCGCCTGCGCTTCATCGACGCCATCTACCAGGGCCGCCTGAAGACGCTCGTGTCGACCTCGTACGCCATCGAGCAGGCCGTCCTGGAGGCCGACCTGGTCGTCGGCGCCGTCCTCATCCCCGGCGCCAAGGCCCCGACCCTCGTCTCCAACGAGCTGGTCTCGCGCATGAAGCCTGGCTCGGTCCTCGTCGACATCGCGATCGACCAGGGCGGCTGCTTCGAGGACTCCCGTCCGACCACGCACGCCGAGCCGACCTTCAAGGTGCACAACTCGATCTTCTACTGCGTGGCCAACATGCCGGGTTCGGTGGCCAACACCTCCACCTACGCCCTGACCAACGCCACCCTGCCCTACGCGGTCAAGCTGGCCGACCAGGGCTGGCAGGCCGCCCTCCGCGGTGACGCGGCGCTCCAGCTCGGGCTCAACACCCACGCGGGCGAGCTGACCAACGAGCCGGTCGCGGTGGCGCATGGCCTTCCGTTCACCCCGGTCGCCGAGGTCCTCGCCGCCTGAGGCCCGGACATACGCCGGAGGCGGCTCGCGTCCGAGGCGCAGCCGTGTTTCAGCGCGGGCGCCTCGGCCCGTGTCTCAGCTCAGGCCGAGGCGCCTGCGCAGGTCGCGGGTCGTCACCAGGACGTGCTCGACCTCGGCCCGAGTGGGCCACGGGGCCGTGCCCGGCCTGAGCAGGGTCGCCCGGACCGAGCTGAGATGCTGCACCGCGGTCGTGTGCAGACCGCTCGTCTCGGTCAGCCAGGCGATGGGGTCGCCCGGCTCCGGCATGCCCCGGGTGGCGAGGTCCCAGGTGCCGAGGATCTCCATCAGGTCCGCCGGGTCGGCCACCGCGTCGCCCCGGCGGCGGCCGGTGGCCACGGCGAGCTCGGCCCGCGCGGCCAGCTCCGGCTCCGCCGGATGGTCCCAGCGGGGAGGCGGCCAGCCGGGTTCGGCCCAGCTGGAGTCGGCCCAGCTGGAGTCGCCGTCGAGCAGCCACTGCTCTGCCTGGGCGTCCCGGCGGGTCACCGACAGCAGCGTGTGCAGCTCGGCCGCGGCCCGTTGGTGGCCCTTCTCGGCCGCCTGCCGCAACCAGTGCTGCCCGCCCCTGAGGTCGTTGTGCTCGGCGATCAGGAGAAGACCGAAGTTGTAGGCAGACTCCGGATCTCCACCGGCGGCCGCCCGGCCGAACCAGATCCCGGCCGCCGGGCGGTCGTCGAGCTCGACGCACACGAAACCGGCCATCCGCTGGCCCTCCACGCGGCCCGCGTGTGCGGCCCGCTCGAACCAGGCCCGTGCCGTACGGAGATCCCTCCTGGCGAGGGCCAGGCCGCCGAGCTGGAAGGCGGCGCGGGGATGGTCGTGCCGCGCGCCGAGCTGGTAAGCCGCCTCCGCGCCCTCGGGATCGAGGGTCGCGTGAAGGAGCAGGCCCAGGTAGTACCCCGCTTCGGCGTGCCCGGCCCGCGCCGCGTACTCCCACCAGTGGCGGGCCTCGCCCTCGTCTCCGGCCGCGTAGCCGAGGAAGCCCAGGTCATGCGCGCTGTCCCGGTCGCCGTCGAGAGCGGCCGCGCGGTGCCAGTCGCGCGCACCCAGGATGTCTCCCAGGTCCTCGCAGAGCAGGGCCAGGCGGCGGGCCGCGAGGCCTGAGCCGTCCGAGGCCGCCCGCTCGAACCAGCGGCGCGCGGCCGGCACGTCGCCCTTGCGCTCCAGAAGGAGGGTGGCGAGGTTGACGGCGGCCTCCGCGTCGCCGGTCCCGGCCGCCAGCTCGTACCAGCTCGTGGCCTCCTCCAGCGTGCCGTGCCTCTGGTGCCAGAGCCCCAGGTTGAAGGCGCTGTCGACGTTGCCGGCCCGCGCGGCCCGCTCCCACCACTGCCGGGCGGACGCCCGCTCGCCGCGCTCGGCGCACAGCCGGCCGAGGAGGTGGGCGGCCTCGGGGTCGCCCTCCTGGGCCGCGGCGAGCAGCCTGCTCTCGAAAGGGTCCTCGGGTTCCGGGCCGCGCGGGACCGGAACGTCAGGCCAGGCGACCGTCGTCTCCATGGCTCCCAGGAAAGTCATGCCAGCCAGAGTGACACGTAACGGCGAGGCTACGGAGCGTAATTTGCCAAGACCCTTGTCATCCGAACCGGATGAACCCGACGTACATCCCCATCCCGCACGCGTAGCTGAGCTGTCCCGTCTTATGTGGCGGCAGCCGTACCGTCTCCTCGCCAGTGTCGGGGAGCGCGACGTCTCGGTCGTCGATGGCCACGGTCCGCGTGCAGCCTCGGGCGCCGTCTGTACGGAACACGATTTCGGTCGCCCGGTCCGCCGCGGCGGTGACGATGCCGGGCCGGAAGCCGTAGTCGGTCGCCCAGATGGTGATCCGCTGAACCCCGTCGGCGTCCTGCCTCGCACGCGTGCCGTCCGTGCTCTGCCTCGCACGCGTGCCGTCCGTGCTCTGCCTCACCCGCGCGCCCTCGGCGCTCTGCGCCGCTTGCGCGCCGTTCGCGGTGCGCGCCGACGGCCCGGAGGCCGTGGCCGGCGAGCCGGGGAAGGGGAACTCGCCGGGGAGCCACCCGCCCAGCCGGAGGCCCGACCCGATCGTGAGGACACCCGCCGCGACGGCCGCGACTCCGGCGAGCACCGCCAGCCTGGTCGAGGCGAGCCTGCGCAGCAGCAGTCCCAGCGCCGCGAACGCGGGAGCCGTACCGATGGCGAATCCCCCGAGAACGGCCGCGCCCCCGATCACGCTTCCAGTGGAGACCGCCACGATCTCCAGGCTGATCGTCACACCGCAGGGCACCAAGATGGTGGCGACCCCCAGAGCCAGCCCCCGCGCGACGCCGGAAGTCCGCGTTCTGATGGCCGTTCCGGCGGAGTGGCCCGAGCAGCCGGCCGTGCTGTGCGACCCGCCTTTCCTGAGCAGCCGCACAGCCTGAACGACGACGGCGATTCCCGCCGCGACAAGGAGCGCCGCCCTCGCCGTAGGACTCACCTGTACGGCGGAGCCGAGCATGCCGAGCAACGCTCCGGCGGCGATGTGGGAGAACAACCTCCCCGACAGGAAGGCCCCCACCGCCGCCAGGTCACCGCTCCGGTCCGCGTCCGGCTCGCCGTCGTCGCAACAGTCCCCGGCACTCGACAGCGCCCCGTCAGACCGCCCTTTGGCGGGACGTCTGATGAGGCCGATGAGTAAGCCGCCCTGGACCGCCGTACACGACGCTGTGCCGGCGGCCAGGCCGGCCGTGAAGCCACCGGCGAACAGAGCGGCGGCGTTCACGGTCAGCGGACGAGGGCCAGGTCGTCCAGCGTGCCGGTCTTCGCGGCCTCCACGATCGAGCCGAACTGATCCAGGCTCATCTCGACCTTCTGCCCGAAGTCGTCGGTGATGACGACCTGGCGCTCAACCGGAGCCGTCAGATCCACGAAAAGCTCGGGGCATCCGCAGTTGCAACTGCCACAGAAACGCGCGATCGACTTCACGCCGTCCTCCTCGCCTGGGAATTTCCCCCCGCAACGTAACGTGGCGGCCCGAAAGCGACCAGTAACACTTCGCTCACCCCTGCCGCTCGTAAGGGTCCGGCGGGTCTCGTCGCGCAGAATAGAGTCTCACATCCGTGACCCCCGCACCCCACACCACCCTTGTTCAGGTGCCGTACCGAGACCGCAACAGGCGGTGAAACGCGCCGAGCCGGGGTCCCGGCTGTGCGGGGGTTCCCGGCTCCACGACTTCCGTCTCCCGTTGGGAGCGGCTTCGGTAACAAGGGTTACGGATCGCGTGAGGGACGTCAACCCACGGTGAGCAAGAGGTGAGAGGTATCCGCTACAGCCAGCCGGGTTTGACGAGGCCGGACTCGTAGGCGATGACGACGAGCTGGGCGCGGTCACGGGCGTGGAGCTTCGTCATCGTCCGGCTGACGTGGGTCTTGGCCGTCGCGGGTGACATGAAGAGCCTGGCGGCGACCTCGTCGTTGGTCATGCCGGTGCCGACGAGGGCGAGCACCTCGCGCTCCCGCTCGGTGAGCTGGTCGAGGTTCCGGGCGATGCCGGGCTCCTTGGCCCGCGAGGCGTACTCGGCGATGAGCCTGCGGGTGACGCTGGGCGACAGCAGGGCGTCGCCGCAGGCCACGACCCGGACGGCCTGGATCAGCTCGGCCGGCTCGGTGTCCTTGACGAGGAAGCCGCTGGCTCCGCCGCGAAGGGCCTCGAAGACGTACTCGTCCAGCTCGAACGTGGTCAGCATGATGATCCTGGTGCTGTCCAGCGCGGGATCCTCCCCGATGCGGCGGGTGGCGGTCAGGCCGTCCATGCCGGGCATGCGGATGTCCATCAGCACCACGTCGGGATGCAGCTCTCTGGCCAGTTGAACGGCCTGCGCGCCGTCGGACGCCTCGCCGACCACGGTCATGCCGTCCTGGGCGTCGAGCAGGGCGCGGAATCCGGCCCGCACGAGAGCCTGGTCGTCGGCCAGCACAACATTGATCACGTGGGCTCCTTGGGTTCGGTACGGCTCTCGCTCTGGAGCTCTGGGTCTTCCGCCTGTCGAGGATCGGCACCGCCAGGATCGGAGGCGGGGTTTAAGGCCGGGAGGGGGAGGGCGGCCGCCACACGGAAGCCGCCGCCCGGACGCGGGGCGGCGGAGAGCGATCCGCCGAGGGCCGCCGCCCGCTCGCGCATGCCCGGTATGCCGTTGCCGCCGCCCAGGCCGTGTACGGCAGGCCCGACCCCGGCCCCGTCGTCTTCGACGACGATGCCCAGCTCGGCCGGGCCGTACGAGATCCGCACGATGACGCTCGAACCCGGGGCGTGCCGCGACACGTTGGTCAGTGACTCCTGGGCGATCCGGTAGCCCGCGCGGTCGGTCCCGGCGGGGAGGGGCCTCACCCGGCCGGTGACCTCCAGCCGCACGGGCAGGCCGCTCCGCTCGACCAGCTCGTCGAGCCGGTCCATCCCGGCGGTGGGGGAGCGCGGGGCGCCCTCTCTCAGCAGGCTGAGCACGCTGCGCATCTCGGCCAGCACGTCCTTGGACGCGCCCTTGATGGTGGTGAGAGCGGTGCGGGCCTGTTCCGGGTGCTCGTCGAGCAGGTGCAGCGCGGTGGACGCCTGGACGTGGATCAGCGAGATGTTGTGGGCGAGCACGTCGTGCAGTTCCTGCGCCATGGTCAGTCGTTCCTCGCTGGCCTGCCGCCTGGCCTCCTCGTCCGCCACCCGTTTCGCCTCTGCGAGGCGCTCGCGCCTGGTCCGGTGGAACTCGGCGACGGTCAGGGTGAGCAGCAGGTATGCCGCGATCGCGGTGTGGTGGAACAGGCCCTGAGGTCGCGGGATGAGCCACGTGGAGTAAGCGATCATGAAGAGGAAGAACGCCGCCGTCGACAGCCACGCCGCCCGGCGGCGGCCGGACACGACAGCGTAGAAGATCATGATGGCGGGGCTGACGAAGATCGGCCCATAAGGGAAGTCGAGCAGGAGATAGGCACACGTCGCGGCCAGCGTTGCCACTATGCCGGCCACCGGGAAACGCCGTCGCACGGCGATGGCCAGCGGCCCGGCCAGCAGCAGTGCGTAGCCCCGCCAGTCGAGCGGCACCCGGCCCAGGCCGGCGTCCCTCATCTGACCGTACTGGGCGCCCATCGACCCGAAGACCGCGAACAGCCCGATGACGACGGGCAGGACGGGATTCATCCGGCGAGACCACTCAGAACGGGAACGCACCCCCGCACGCTAGGTCATCGTGGCTGATCAGCGCATCCCCCCGGAGCGGCACCGGCTCATACGCCACGCGGAGTAGCCGAAGGGGCGTCGTCCACATGTGGACATTTCCGGAGCGATCCTTACTCTCGTGAGTCATGCTGGAGTGATCTCCCAGAGGAGGTTCACATGAGGGGCGTCGTCGTCGCGTCGCTGGGGCTGGTCACGCTCACGGGCCTGGTCGCCCCGCCGGCCGAGGCCGCACAGGAGCACGTCCAGCTCACCCCGGCCGCCGCGCGGGAGCCGTACGTCAAGAAACCGGTCGCCGAGGGGTACGGCGGGGCCGTGGCGACCGTGGACCTGGACGCGAGCAGGGCCGCGCTCAAGGTGCTGAAGCAGGGCGGCAACGCCATGGACGCCGCCGTGGCCGGGGCCGCCACCCTCGGAGTGACCGAGCCGTACTCTGCGGGTCTCGCCGGCGGCGGGTTCCTCGTCTACTACGACGCCAGGACCCGGCGGGTGTCCACGATCGACGGCCGGGAGACCGCGCCCAAGGCGATGACCTCCGCCACCTTCGAGGGCATCCCGTTCGCGGACGCCGTGACCAGCGGCCTGTCCGCCGGGGTGCCGGGAAGCGTCGCGCAGTGGGATCTGGCGCTGCGCCGGTTCGGCACGATCTCGCTCAGGCAGGCCCTGCGCCCGGCGATCGACACCGCGCGGGACGGCTTCGTCGTGGACCAGACGTTTTACGACCAGACGCAGCAGAACGCGGCGCGGTTCAAGGACTTCACCTCGACGTCGGCGCTCTACCTGCCCGGAGGCCAGCCGCCGCCCGTCGGGTCGGTCTTCCGCAACCCCGACCTGGCCAGGACGTACGGCGAGCTGGGCAGGCGCGGCCCCGCGTGGCTGTACGGCGGGGCGCTGGGCGGGGAGATCGTCGCCACGGTCAAGAAGCCGCCCGTCGCTCCCGGCTCGACCCGGGTCGTCAGGCCCGGGCTGATGGAGCTCTCCGACCTCGCGGCCTACCGCGCCCTCGAACGGCAGCCCACGAAGATCACCTACAGGGGCCTCGACGTGTACGGCATGGCCCCTCCCTCGTCGGGCGGCTCGACGGTGGGGGAGGCGCTCAACATCCTGGAGGCGCTGCCGCACGTCGGCCTGCAGGAATACTTGGAGGCGTCGCGGCTGTCCTTCGCCGACCGGAACGCGTTCGTGGGCGACCCGGCCTACGTCAACGTGCCACTGGAGGGGCTGCTGTCCGACGGGTTCGCCAAGGAGCGGGCGTGCCTCATCGGCCCGGTCGCCATGCCCCATCCCGCCGCACCGGGCTCGCCCGACGGCGTCTACGGGCCCTGCGCCCCGCCTTCCCCTTCACCCCCGCCCTCTTCTTCGGTGTCCGCTCCTGTGTCCTCTCCTGCGTCCGCCGCGGCTTCCGAGGACGCTTCGGGCGCCGTGGAGAAGGGCGTGCAGAAGGGCGTGGAGAAGCCGGAGGGGCCGGAGACGACCCACCTCGTGGTGTCGGACCGCTGGGGCGACGTGGCGGCGTACAACATCACCATTGAGCAGACCGGCGGCAACGGCATCGTGGTGCCCGGCCGCGGGTTCCTGCTCAACAACGAGATGACCGACTTCACCTTCGGGCCCGCGCCCGGCGACCCGAACCTCCCGGCCCCCGGGAAGCGCCCGCGCTCGTCGATGGCGCCGACCATCGTGCTGAAGGACGGCAGGCCGCTCCTGGCCGTCGGCTCGCCCGGCGGTGCGACGATCATCACGACCGTGCTGCAGGTCCTGGTCAACCGGCTCGACTTCGGAATGTCGCTGCCGGAGGCCATCGCCGCTCCTCGCGCGTCGCAGCGCAACACGCCCGCGACCCAGGCCGAGCCGGCGTTCATCGATCGGTACGGCGCGCAGCTCACGGCCTTGGGGCACACCCTCACGCCGGCCCCCGGGCCTCCCGTGGGGGAGATCGGGGCGGCGACCGGCCTGGAGTTCCTCGGACACGGGAAGGTTCAGGCCGTCGCGGAGCCCACGCGGCGCGGCGGCGGCAGCGCTCTGGTCGTCATCCCAGCACCGAGCCCGACCGCCGCGGCGACGGGCTGATGAGTTCATAGGCCTCGGGCTTCACCTTCCGGGTCCGCGCCCAGTATTCGAAGGTGAAGCCCGGCCAGATGGCGCGGTTGGCGCCGTCCTCGTCGAGGTACCAGCTCGTGCAGCCGCCCTCGGTCCAGACGAGCCGGTCCAGCCGCCGCTGAAGGCGCTCGTTGTAGGCCCGCTGGACCTCGGGGCGTACGTCCATCGCCCTGGCCTTGGTCCTGGAGAGCAGCCTCAGGCAGTCCATGACGTACCTCACCTGGGCCTCGATCATGAAGACGACCGACGTGTGGCCGAGACCGGTGTTGGGGCCGAGCAGGAAGAACAGGTTGGGGAAGCCGGACGTGCCGACCCCCAGGTAGGCCTCGACACCGGTGCGCCAGGCGTCCTGGATCTTCAGTCCGTTCCTGCCGGTGATCCGCTGGTCGTTGAGGGCGTCCACGACCTTGAAGCCGGTGCCGTAGATGATCACGTCCACCTCGTGCTCGCGGCCGGCGGCGTCGACGATCGAGCGGTCCCGGATCTCCGTGATGCGATCGGTGACGAGCTCCACGTTCTCCCTGGTCAGCGCCGGATAGTAGTCGCTGGACAGCAGGATGCGCTTGCAGCCGATCGTGTAGCCGGGGGTCAGCTTGGCGCGCAGCTCCGGGTCGGGCACCTGCCTGGCGAGGTGCCGCTCGGCCACCCGCCGCTGGACCTCCATCAGGCGGGGATCGACCGTGAAGCCGAGCGCCCTGGTCTCCAGGAACCAGTAGATGGAATCGCGGACGGCTCTCGCGGCTCCCGGCATGCCGAGCGCGCGCTTCATCCCGTCAGGTACGGCGAAGTCCGGCTTGGGCTGGATCCACGGGGGTGTCCGCTGGAACACGTGAAGACGGGCGGCCTGCTCGGCGACGACCGGCACGAACTGGATCGCCGACGCTCCGGTGCCGATGACGGCCACCCGCTTGCCGGTCAGGTCGCGGGAGTGGTCCCACCGGGCCGAGTGAAAGGCTGGGCGGGTGAACCGCTCACGCCCCGGAATTTCGGGAAACGACGGGATATGCAGGGCACCGATCCCTGAGACGACGGCGTTGGTCGGGAACGACTCCCCGTCGGCGGTCGACACCTGCCAGGTCGCCCGTTCGTCGTCCCACTCCAGCCCGCTGACCTCCTTGCCGAACCGGAAGTGCGGTGCGAGGCCGTACTTGGCGACGCACGCGCGCAGGTAGTCCCAGATCTCCTGCCGCGGGGAGAACAGCCGCGACCAGCCGGGGTTGAGCTCGAACGAGAACGAGTACAGCGGCGAGGGCACGTCGCAGGCGCACCCTGGATAGGTGTTCTCCCGCCAGGTCCCGCCGATGTCGGGGGCCTTCTCCAGGATCACGAAGTCGTGGTAGCCCGCTTCTTTGAGCTTGATCGCCATGCAGAGGCCCGCGAAGCCGGAGCCGATGATCGTGATTCCGGGACTGGGCATGCGGCCTCCCGCGGCGGGGCGACATCGGTGAAGCGATATTGGACGTGACGTCCAATCTAATGAGCAGGCCAGGCCCGGTCCAGATGCCCCCGCACGCCCGATACTCAGGTTGGGGCTGAGCGGTCCGGCGCGGGGCAGCTCAGGCGCGGGCATGATGAAGCCGCCGACGGGCGCGGTCGTCGGCGGCAGGTCGGGGACGTCAGCTGACCAGGAGGTATGCCACCACGGCGAGCGCCACGACGAGCACCGCGCCCACGGCGAGCCACAGCGGCAGGCGGGACGGCTGCTCCTTTGAAGCCGCCGCGTCCTGGTTCTGAGCGAAGGCCCGGAACGCCTGCGTGTTCCCGGCCGGGTCGATCTGAGGGTCCGACATGGCGCAAACTCTAGCGATACGAGGGGTGGCCGTGGAGACGATTTGTCGGATTTTGCACTGGCATCGCCTGTAGCGGAAAACCTCTTTGTCGATACGGCGTCGTCCTCCCTTTTCCGGCGCGTGACCGGTGGGAACACGTTGCCCGAGCGGTGGCCGGGCCGGGGGGCCGGCGAAGGTTCCTCGGGGCCGCCGGCCGCTGGGCCGCGCCACCACGTCCTCGCCCTGTCCCTCGCCCTGTCCCTCGCGCGTTCCTCGCCCTGTCCCTTGCCCGGTTCCTCGCCCGGTTCCGCGTTCGAGACCGCCGCCCTCGGCGGATAGCGTGGTGTCCATGCTCCGCACCCTGCTCTCCCCCCGGCTGGTGGCCCTTCACCTGCTGGTTGTCGGGGTGCTCATCTCCTTCACGCTCCTCGGCCGGTGGCAGCTCGGCGTCTTCGAGGCGTCCGGCGAGCCCAAGCTCGCCGCCGATCCGCCGCCCGTCGCCGTCTCCCAACTGACCGACGTGGGCCGGCACATCGGCACCGACGTCCTCGGCAGGCGGGTGACGGCCCTGGGGACCTACGACGCCCCTGCCCAGCTCCTGGTGGCCGACCGCGAGCCGGATGTCAGCGCGCCGGGCGGCCGGGCCGCCAGCGGCCGTGGCTTCTGGCTCCTCACGCCGCTGCGGCTCGCGGACGGCACGGTCGTCGCGGTGGTCCGCGGCTGGGTCGCCTCGGCGGCCGATCCGGCGGCAGCAGTACCAGCCGAGACCGTGACCGTGACCGGGCGGCTGCGGCCGTCCGAGCAGACGGACGCCGTGGTGCGCGGCGGGCCGCTCCCGCAGGGGCAGGTGGCCACCGTGTCCACGGCCGAGCTGATCAACGTTTGGACCGACGCGAAGCTCCGGGACGGGTTCGTCGTGGCGACCACGCAGGACCCGCCGTCCACGGCGAAGCCGGTGGCCGTCCCGCCTCCGACCGAGGGCGGCGGCTTCACGTGGCGCAACCTGGCCTACGCCGCCCAGTGGTGGATCTTCGCGGCCTTCGCGGTCTTCATGTGGTTCCATTTCGTCCGCGACGCCGTACGCGGCGAGCGTTCCCGTGCCGAGGAGCCCGCGGAGCCGGCGGTCCGGACCTGAGCCCGGACCTGCCCTCGGAACTGGATCTGGCCCACATCTCGTGATCATCACGACCCCCTGTGAGCATCACGTCGTGAGGAGCACGCGCTTGCGAAGCAGGTCGAAGGTGGCGCGG